>JBBTHA010000128.1:0-44522 GCA_038060535.1 Elusimicrobiota bacterium
TCCTCGACGGTGATGTTGTCGTCCTCGGAATCGATCGGAGCGTCGAAGGAGCCCATTCCCTTGGCCGCTTCGGCGGCGTCGAGCACCCCCCGAACCTGCCGGGCCGTCCAGTGCATCGCGCGGGCCATCTCGGCTAGCGACGGGTCCCGGTCGAGCTTCAGGTGCATCTTCTCCCACATCTTCAGCCATTTGCGCAGGGCCTCCCAGGCGTGAGGTGGGATGCGGATCGTCTTCGACGTTTCTTCCACGGCGCGGCGGATGGACTGTTCGATCCAATAGGAGGCGTAGGTCGAGAAGCGGTAGCCCTTCGAGGGCTCAAATTTATCTATGGAGTGCATCAAGCCCAAGTTGCCCTCTTCGACCAGGTCCATGAAGTCGATGCCCTGGCGGTGATATTTCTTGGCGATGGGAACCACCAAGCGCAGATTCGCCTCCATGATCCGGGATTTGGACGCGTGGTCGCCTTTCTTGGCTTTCTTCCAGAGCTCGTGCATCTCTTCGCGGGTGACGAGAGCGAGCTTCTGGATGCCTTTGAAATACTGGCTGATAGTGTCGGTGGACGGTTCCATTGTATGATGAGCCCCTTATTCGATCACAAATCCCCGATCGCCGCGCGCGGCGATCGGCCGCATTTCGATCGAATCCACTCGGGCTGAAGGATGATCTTCGCGCAAGCGCTTGACGAACTCGTTGAGCGAGCGCTGCGTTCCTTCCACCTCGGCTTCGACCGACCCATCCTCCCGGTTGCGCACCCAGCCCGAGAGGCCGAGCGTCGAGGCCGTTTCCCGAGCGAACCACCGGAATCCGACCCCTTGGACTTGTCCGAGCACCCTAAGGTGTCGACGCGTCAAGGGGTCGATGGTTGACATTCTAGTGATTTGTCAAGAGCCTGCGCAAGTGGTTCCTGGCGCCAAGACGGCGGATCTCGTCTCGCCGATAAAGTGGTCGGGGTACCCAGGCTTGAACTGGGAACCTCTTGGTCCCGAACCAAGCGCTCTGCCAATTGAGCTATACCCCGGTGTGCGTCTGGCACCTCATGCCGCGCCCGCGATCGGGGACACAGGAATCGAACCTGTAGCCTCTCCCACCCCAAGGGAGCGCTCTACCATTGAGCCAGTCCCCGACCGCGGGCGCGACGCGGCCGGTCGCCGGCCGAACTCGTCAGAGTATTCTAATTTTTTGTCCACCCCGACGCAACTGGTTACTGGCGGCTGGTTACTGGCGGCCCATCTCTTCGAGGATCGCCTTGAGTTCTTTGCGGACCTCGCGCAACAGCTTGTTGTGCGGGCCGTCGGCGCCGGCGGGGCGAGTGAGCGGCGCATCGAACCCGCTTTTTGCGCGCCGTCGATCGATGAGTTCCCGGCGGGCTCCCGCGACGGTCATCTTGCGGCGCTGAATCAGTTCTTTGATCTCGAGAATGAGTTCGATGTCGGAGCGGCTGTAGCGCCGGTGGCCTCCGGTCTTGCGGGCGGGGCGCAAGTCTCCGAAGTGATTTTCCCAGTAGCGCAGGGTGTGAGGCGGCACTTGCGCCAGGCGTGAGGCGTCTCGCATGGTGAAAAAGTCCCCATCCGGAAGGAACGGCAGTTCCACGCTGTTACTCCAACAGATTCTTCGAAGCCTTGAACCGGACGCCTCGGCGGGGAGGCACGCTGACCTGTTCTCCGGTCTTGGGATTGCGTCCGGTCCGCGGCTGGCGCGCCTTGACTCGGAACGTTCCGAAGTTCGAGATCACGACTTTGTCGCCTTGATTGAGCGCTCCGCGGATAGTCTCGAAGGTCGTTTCAACGGCCAAAGCGGCCTCTCCCTTCGTCGTCAGCACTTTTGCGACGGCTTTGATGATATCCAGTCGATTCATTGCGCGTCTCCTCCGTCTTTTTTCTTCGGGGGCTCATTGCCCCCGGGGTTCTTTTTCAAGTCCTTGAAGATGTCTTCCGGCCTTAGGTTTTTAAGCTCCTCTTTGAATTTCGAGACCTCATCCTCGGAGATGGGCTTGGTCAGCGTCTGGCAGCGTTCGAAAACGGTTTCATGCACCAAGATCGGGCAGCCGGCGCGAACGGCGATGGCGATCGCATCCGAGGGGCGGCTGTCGAGCTGGACCGTCGTCTTGCCGTTGGAGGCGTGGACGCGAGCGTAAAACGTATTTTCCTTGATGTCGCTGACGACGATTTTTTTGACTTCGTAGCCAAGCTCTTGAATGGCCGACAGCAAGAGGTCGTGAGTGAGCGGCCGGGGCAGCACGATGCCGGAAAAGCGGATGGCGATGGCTTGGCCCTCGGTGATGCCGATCCAGATCGGAAGAAGACGTTTGCCCTCGAGTTCCTCGAGGAAAATAATGCATTCGCTGACGGTCGTCGCCAACGAGTAGATGCGGACTTCTTTTTCGCCCTTGGGAGGATCGGGCGCCTTGTCTTTATCGTTCTTTTCGCCTTTGGCCATAGTCCCCCTCCCCCTACTCCCCCGGCCTGAACCCTAAGGCCGTCAACACTCCGCGGGCGTCGGCGCCGCGGGTGGCCCGCCAGATTGAATCGATAAGGGGGGCGTTGACTTTGTGCCGCCGGCACAACTGCCGAGCGCAGGCGACGGCCTCCAGTCCCTCGACGACGGTCGGAATCTGCGCCAAGGCTCGCGCCGGAGTCAATCCTCTGCCGAGCTTTTCTCCGAATGTCCGATTGCGCGATTGCGCCGAGGTGCCGGTCGCGATCAGATCGCCCAGGCCCGCGAGCCCGTAAATGGTGTCGGCCCGGCCGCCTCGCGCGGAGATGAGCCGGCCCATTTCCGCAAGGCCCCGCACAAGCAGGGCGGCCTTGGTGTTGGCTCCGGTTCCAAGTCCGTCCAAGATGCCCGCGCCGATGGCGATGGCGTTCTTGAGGGAGCCCCCGAGTTCGACTCCGACGCGATCTCGGCTCAGTTCCACGCGCAGGGCTCCTCCGGTGAAAAGGCGTGCCAGTGTCACGGCCGCGGCGCCGCCGGGGCCGCCCAGCATCAGGCACGTCGGAATTCCTTGGGCGACCTCGCGCGCGAAGCTCGGCCCCGTGAGAGTCCAGACCTGTTTTCGCAGGGCCGGCAGCTCGCGTTCGATGACGTCTCCCATCGTCGAGAGCGTGACGGGTTCGACGCCCTTGGCGGCGTTGACGGCGCGGGCGCGAGCCGACACAAGCGCCAGGCCCCGGATTTTTCTCGCCGTGGCCGCGAGCACCGTCGAGGGCAGGGCGAATATCAAAAGTTCGGCGTCGCGACAGGCCATCGCCAGGTCATCGGTGACCACAACCGAGCCGTCCAGGCGCAAGCCGGGGACATGCGCGTGCCGCCGCGTGCGCGTGAGCGTCGCCGCCAACGACGGGACGAATTCCCACAGTCGCACCCGAGCTTTCTTGCCCGCCAGCTGTTGAGCGAGAACGACGCCCCACATGCCCGCGCCCAAGACCGTCGCGCGAAAATTCACCATAAATTTCAATGCAATCCTAGCATTCGGCCAGGCGGGACTGCAATCGACGCCAATTTTCCGCCGTGACTCGAAGGCGAAAACGAATGGTCCCCCCCACGATCAATCGTTCGATGATTTGCGCCGACTCGTACACTCTCGCCGTCCACTCGCCGGCTTTCTCGGCGGGAGCGTCGATTTCTCGTAGAAGCCAGCGCTGGGAGAGACTGTGTTCGACCAACCTCAGCGCGTCGTTCAATCCGCTGCCGCCGGTCGCGGACATAAACGCCGCCTGCGGGTGCCGGCGCGCCAGATCCTCGCGTTGGGAGGCGTCCAATAAATCGATTTTGTTGAAGACGTCGACTCGAGGGATATCGGCCGCGTTCAGCTCCTCGAGGGTTTCGACGACGCACACGCGTTGGCTTTCAAGCTCCTTGGAGGATGCATCATGCACGACCAGGAGGCAGTCGGCGGCCTCGACTTCTTCGAGAGTCGAGCGGAACGCCGCGATCAATGTCGTGGGCAGACGTTGAATAAAGCCGACCGTATCGGTGATGACGGCCCAGCCGCCGCCCGGCAGACGAACCCGGCGCGAGGTGGGATCGAGCGTGGCGAAGAGCTTGTCGTCTGCGTAGGCGGAGAGTTCTCCGGTGAGAGCGTTGAGGAGGGTCGACTTGCCGACGTTGGTGTAGCCTACGAGCGCGACTTGGGGGACAGGCACGCTCGCGCGCCGGTCCCGGCGCAGGCGGCGGCCGGCGCGCACGCGCTCAAGCTCGCGGTGCAGATGCTTGATCCGAGATTGAATGTGCCGGCGCTCATATTCCAACTTGCGTTCGCCCGGGCCGCGGGTTCCAATTCCTCCGGCTTGCTGCGAGAATTCTCGCCAGGCTCCGGTCAATCGAGGAAGCATGTAGGAGAGCTGGGCGAGTTCGACCTGCAGCCGTCCTTCGCTGGTGCGCGCTCGTCTGGCGAAGATGTCAAGAATCAGTCGCGTGCGGTCGACGACCTTCGTCTTGGGCAGAGCGAGCTCCAGGTTTTTTTGCTGTCCCGGTGAGAGTTCAAGATCGAAGATCACCGTGCCCGCCCGCAGCCCGGCGCACATCCCCGAAATTTGGGCGACCTTCCCGTGCCCGACCAGAGTGGCGGGGTTGAACCGGCTCAAGGCCTGAGTGGTTTCGCCGACGACGAGCGCTCCCGCCGTTTCCACCAGGCCTTTGAGTTCGCCGAGGCTTGAGCGGATGACCTCGGTCTGCGATTTTGGGCCGACGCCGATGAGAACGGCGCGCTCCAAAGGAGCTCGGGTTTCTAGCGGCTTCAGTTGAGCAGAACCTCGGGCATGGCCTGCTGAAGCAGGCGCCGCCATCGACTCGAGGTCGCGGCGACCATGGCGTCGAGAGGAGCGAAGTCATCGCTGAGAATGGGAACCTCGTCGAGGGCGGCGGGGGACGGACTCAGTTCGCGGCTGATCATGAGCGCGATATCCTTGGAGACGCGATCGGACGCCGGCGGCGTTTGGGCGTCGAGAGAGCCGGCGGAGGCGAAAAACAAGATGTTGGCCAGTTCTGAGTTGGAATCGCCGCCGATGAAGACCCGTACGTGGGGAAACGAGGCCGAGAGGGTGCGAAAAACCGATTTCCAGGGCCGGTCATTGGGGCCGGACGTGATGCTGATGAGATTGACGGCGAAGACTCCATCGGGGGTAAGCCGCTCGCGCACCTGCGCGAACGCTTCGAGCGTGAAAAGATGAGTCGGAGGAGACTCTGAGCCGAAGGCGTCGAGGAAAATCAAGTCCCATGTTTCGGGATGCAGCCTCAACAGGGCGCGTCCGTCTCCGATGAGGACCCGTCCGCGGGGCTTGAAGCCGAAATTCTTGCGCGCCGTTTCCTCGATGGCCGGGTCGATTTCGATGGAGTCGACGACCAATCCCCGACGTTCCAGGGCCTTGGGCAATAGACCGGCGCCAAGGCCGATGACCAGGGCGCGCGCCGCCTTCGGCCGCAACGCGCGCGACCACTCCAGAGCATGGACGTACTGCGATTGGCTTTCTCCATTCTTTTTTTCCATCACGGATTGACTGGTTCCGTTGACGAGAAGGTATCGATGGTCGGCCGTGTCGAAAACGGCGATGCGGCCATAGGCCGATTCGCGCGCGACGAGGTTCGAGTTGGGCACAGCGGTCGGGCGCACGACCAGGCACAGACACGCGGCGCAGGCCGCCAACTCTCCCAGGGGCAGCGCGCGCGACGACAGCCATGACCCCAAGGCGCCGAGTGCCAGCAAAAGAGCCGCCGCGGCGAAAAGAATTTTGGAGATCGGGAACATCGGAATCAACACGAAGCCCGTCAGCATCGCGCCCGCCACGCTGCCCGCCGTCGAGATCGCCCAGGTATCGCCGCTGCGGCGTCCGGAATCTGCGGCTCCCGTGGCGGTCAACCTCACCGCCACCGGGCCCAATGAGCCGAGCAGCGTCAATGTGGGCCCGATCAAGACGCAGGCGCTGGCCAACGCTCCCAGGCGGATGCCCAGCGGCAGACTGGCCGTGAGAACGGGAGAGCGCAGCCAAGGGATCGCGGCCAACGTCAGGCCCGCGGCGGTCAACAATCTGGCGAATTGAGTCAGGTGGGGATAGCGGTCGGCCAAACGGCCTCCCCAGGCGTAGCCGATCGCCAAAGCGACCAAGGTCACGGTGATCATGGCCGACCACGTATAGATCGACGACCCGTAAAACGGGGCGATGAGGCGCGAGCCCGCGATTTCGAGAACCAAGCAAACCGCTCCGGAGAGGAAGACGCTCGCCATCAAGTACGGAGCGGTCGCGGGAGAGGTTCTAGGCTGAGGTTTTTTCAAAGGTCGCCTCCCAGGCGCTCAAGGCTTGCGCCAACAATCGATCGGCCCCCAAAGCGGCATCGAGCGGAGTCGAAGGCAACTGATGCCTGAACCAAGTTCGTTGTCGCTTCGCGTACGAGGTCGTGGCGTTGATCATTCTCTGGAGCCCGTCCTCGGACGATAATCGCCCTTGCAGACAGGCCCTGGCTTCGGGGTAGCCCAGACTGCTGAAACCGGGCTCGACGCCGGTATACTGCGACGGCACCAAGGATTGGAACTCGCGCAGCAAGGCGGGCCACATCGTTCGAGCGCGGGCCGCGATCCGCGCGCGCTCGTCGGCTGGCGTCGTTTCCAATCGCAGGATCAAATCCGCGGGCATGCCGCGGGTTCGGCCTTCTCTCCAATGCGTGGAAATCGGCTTGCCGGTCAGTTCCAGGACTTCGAGGGCGCGCAGCACGCGCTGGATATTGGCGGGAGGAATCTCCGCGGCGGCGGCGGGATCGGCCTCGGCCAGGCGCGAGTGCAGGGCTTGGCGGCCCAGGCGTTCGGCTTCCTTGAGGAGGCGAGAGCGCACGGCTTCGTCTCTCGCCGGCAGAGGCGAGAGGCCTTCAAGCAGAGCCTTCAGATAGAGTCCGGTGCCGCCGCAAACGATCGGCACCTTGCCTTGGGCTCGAATGGAGACGATCGCAGCGGCGGCTTCCTTTGCCCAGCGGGCCGCGTCGAAGATTTCACCGGGGTCGGCGCAGTCGATAAGCCAATGGGGGACTTTTGAGCGTTGCGACGCGCAGGGCTTGGCCGTCGCCGCGTCCAGACGCCGGTAAACCTGTCGCGAATCGGCCGAAACGACCTCGCCTCTCAACTCCAGGGCGAGAGACACGGCCAAGTCGGTCTTGCCGGAGGCGGTCGGCCCGACAAGGACGATCATGAGATTATTGCTTGGGCCAGTGTTGAGTCTTGACCGGCTTGGCGCAAAGCGTGTGGAAGCGGCAGTTGGGAACGCAGGCCTCGGGTAGACGCAGGGCCACTCGAGTTTCGCAATCGGCGTTGTCGTTGGCCATCGACTCGATGCGGTCTTGGATCCGTTTGGCGATTTTCACGAACGACAACCCCACGCTGTAGGTTTCCCCCTTGCGCAGCACGCGCAGGATCGACGCCTCGATGGGAATTCTCTCGAGGCCGGGGATGGACAGCATCAGGTCGAAGGACTTGGCGTGCGGAGGCTCAAGGAACATGAGAAGCGACATGCCTCCGGCGGAAAGATCGGTCATGATCGCGGGCTGTTTTTTTACCACGCCGTCGCCGAGTTCGATGGTGATCGGCTCGATCATGCCCTCCACGACGCTGAAGCGTCGGTGCTTGCGGCGTTCTGCTCCGCTTTTCTTATCGGTCATGTCTCTCCCCTTGCAACACGCGCTTGGTCATTGCGGCGATGCGGACCGCCACCAAGCCTCCCGGCGGCCCGTCATGATCCCACGATACCTTAAAACCGTCCCGCGTGCGCCCGAAGCCTCCTTGCTCGTCCAAGACCTCGACGACCCGACCTCTTCGGGCCTTCAATGCGTCCTCGGTCAGCGCGTCGCATAGGCTGTTGAGCCGCTGCAGCCGATCTTCTTTTACGTCCGGCGGCACGTCATCGTCCATAGACGCCGCTTCTGTGCCCTCGCGGGGCGAGTACTTGAACGTATAAGACCACGACGGTCGAAGGGCTTCGACGAGATCGAGCGTTCGTTTGAAGTCGTCTTCGCTCTCCGACGGGAATCCTACGATAATGTCTGTGGAGACTTCAACGTCGGCGATGGCCGCGCGCAGGCGCGCGGCCTTTTCGAGAAACAACCCGGCGTCATAGTTGCGCCGCATGATTTTCAGCAGGCGGTCGGACCCCGATTGGGCGGGCAGATGCATCTGCTCGCAAACGGTCGGAGTCTCGGCCATCGCGGCGATCAATGCATCATCAAGGAAATAGGGGTGCGGGCTTTCGAAGCGGACTCGTTCGATTCCCTCGATCGAACCGACGCGCCTTAAGAGCTCGGGAAACCGGATCGTGCGCGTTCCGTCATGGACGCGATAGCTGTTGACGGTTTGTCCCAGCAGGGTGATCTCCTTGGCCCCCGCGGCCGCCCTGGCGCGGGTTTCCTTGAGGATGGTTTCGATCGGCCTGTAGATTTCTCGTCCGCGCACGGCCGGGACGATGCAGTACGAGCAGGAGTAATTGCAGCCGCGCATGATGGTGACGAACGCGCAACATGGCGAGGACCAGCCCGCGGGGACTTCCGGAGGTCCGGTTTCGGGGGAGAAGTTCCGTCGAGTTTCTTCCAGGGCGTTGAAGCGGTCGGCGAGGACGTTTTCGACGATAACGGGATAATCATCGATCGACTTGGCACCCACGACCAGATCGACGTGCGGGAAGCGCCTTTGAATCCCGGGTCCCAGGCGTTCGGCCGCGCATCCCGCCACGATCAAGACCCGGCTCGGGTCGACGCTTTTCCATTTTTTCAGGCGGCCGATGAACGACATGGCTTTATCCTCGGCGTGTTGGCGCACGGTGCAGGTGTTGAGCACGATGGCGTCGGCATGAGCTGAATCCGCGACGGGGATAAAGCCTCGATCGGTCAAGGGCGCCGACAGTTCGCCCGCGTCGGCCGCCGACATTTGGCATCCGAAGGTGACGACATGCAGGCGCATCGTCATTTCCGCTCCCGCAGGACGCGGAAATGCACCACCCGCATCGCTTCATCCTCTTGGATTTGGCGTCCGTTGGCGAAGTTCATCTTTTCCTTGAGCTCGGCCAGGGTGATCGCTTCCCGGTCGGCAAGATCCTGGTCGAAACTGCCAAAGAGACGCAGCTCCACGGAGGTCACCACCAGCTTGGCGCGGAAGTTGCCGTGCTTATCGACGAGACTGAGCTCATCGCCAGCCGCCAGTTCCGCGTCCTCGGGATCGTAGGCGGGGCACGCCGTGGCCGTCTTCCGGCCTGCGAGTATGGAGGAAATCAGCCTTTCTCCCAGACCCCCGTCGCCGTACCAGCCGAAACGAAAACGTTTTGTCACCCCTGAAGATTATATCAATTCCTCAGAGCGCGGCGCTTTTCGAGGAGCAGCTTCGGCACACGCCGAAGACTTCGTGGCGATGCCACTTGGGCCTAAAGCCCGCCTTACGGCACGCCGCGTCCTGAATTTTTTCGAGATTGGGCCAGCGCACCTCCAAAATGCGGCCGCACTCGATGCAAATGAGGTGATCGTGATGGGGACGATTCAGCTCTATCTCGAAGCGCGTCGCGCCGCCGTGCCCGACGATGGGCGAGAGCAGCCCGCATTCCTGGAGCATTTTGAGCATGCGAAAGACGGTGGCTCGGCCCACGCCATGGGGGCGAACGGCGTGGAAGATGTCCTCCTGGCTGAGATGACGGTCTGTTCGGAGAAATTGCTCCAGGATCAAGCGCCGGGGGCTGGTCAGGCGCAGCCCGTTTTTGGCCAGGTGCTCGGCAAACAGACGGGTGATTCGGTGGTTGTAGGCGCGTTGGTCCCCCTGTCCGTTTTCGTAGACGACAAGCTCCCTCATGGCGATAGGGTACCAGTCGCGATACGGTGCGTCAAGAAGAAGCGGCCTTGGAAAACGCTCAAATCCGCTCCACGCAGGAGGCCAAGACCCACCCTTTCACCCCTTCCTTGAGCAGGCCGACTTCCAGCCATTGCCCGTTGTGAGAAAGAATTCGCACCCGACGTCCTTCCGGCGCGATATAACCCACGGAAAATTTTTCCCCGGGTCCGTTGCGCAACTCGGCTCGGGTCGTCGTGATGACGCCGCGTCCGACGGGCAGCACCGCTTGCAGTCCTGCCCACCACAGACCGAAGACGATCCAGGCCGAGCAGCAGAAGGCGGCGGCCGAACGCAAGGACGTCGACGTTTCGTCGCTTCGCTTGGCGGCGATAAAACCCAGTCCCGCGAGAATCAGGGTCAGCCAGGCGCTGACCCAGTGCAAGCCCGCGAGCTCTCGGGAGGATAAAAAGGTGAAAGCGAAAAAAGCGAGCGGCGGGACTCCCGGAGCGATGAGTTCCTCCCCCGCCCGCTTTAACGCGAAATCGAGATTGGCGCGGACATCCGCGTCGCGGGGATCGAGGTCGAAGGCTCGTTGATAGGCGGCGACCGCGCTTCCGAGCTTTCCGGATTTCAACAGGGCGTTGCCCAGATCGTATTGCAACGCGGCGTTGCGCGGGTTTTGGGCGGCCAGAGCGGCGAAGGCGATCGAGGACTGCTCGAAGCGCCCCGCGTCGTAGTGCGTCTTGGCCTCGTCAAAAGCGGGCGCGCAGCGCGCGGGCGTCGTCAAGGACAGCCCGGCGAGCAGGGCGATGGCGATCATCATTTCCGCTCCTTGTCGAAGGCCGTCATGAGAGCTTGGATGTCCGAGGCGAGGCGCTCGATTTCGGCTTGATTTGCGGCTTTAGGCGCGAAACGAAGAAGGTCAAGTTCCTCCCAAACGACTTTCAGGCGCGGCAAGGATGCCCCCCCGTGCGCGCGTTCGGCGACCGATTTATACGTCAGTCCCGCGACCGGTTGATTCAAGATGTCGGCGAAATAACCGGAGAGGGCCTCGGCCAGCAGCGTGACGGCGCGTGAGGGGTCCGAGCCGGCTTGAGCGGCTTGGCGCAGGCGGCGTTCGGCCGTCGCGCGCGCGTGCCGCGCGCGACGCGCGCGGGGATCCGATGTCAGAAGGCGGCGGCGCCATTCGAGGAGGATGGAACCGAAACAGAATAGGAACGGAAGCGCGTGCCAAGGCCGGGTCGCGCCGAATGCGGCGAGCGCGTCGCCGACCACAGAGCGGTCGTCCGGGATCTTAATGTAGCGGATGTCCTCGGAGACCGCGGTCACGTCCGGAGCGGACACAGCGCCGGGACCGCTCGCGGGAAAGGACGCGTTCGCCGGCCCGGGCAGGACGTTCAGCCGCAGAGGCGGGCTTTTGACCCGGACATAGGCGCGCTTGTCCGAGTCGAAATAGGAGGCGCTCAAGGCCGGTATCTCCAGCGTGCCCGAGACGCGGGGGACCATCACGGTCCGGAATATCTTTTTTCCTCCTGCCTTGTCTCCGCTGCGTTCCGGGGTAAACGAGTTTTCGGAAGAGAAAAAACGGGCGGCGGAGATCTCGGGGCGTTTGGGCTCGGCGGCGGACTGAAGATTGCCCAGACCTTGAACGGTGACCGTGAGGGTGACGGCCTCTCCCACCTTGACCGCGGCTCGATCGATGGAGGTCGCGATGGTCAGCGCTCCCACCACTCCGGAAAAGTCGTCCGGCGCGTTGGGCGGCAAGGCCTCCACGTTTAATTCGAGGGGATCGCTGATGAGGCGGCGGGTTTCCGGGGACGACATGCCGAAGAAGCGGTCGAAGAAGTCATCGCCCGTGCGCATGTGCCGAGTGGGCAACTGGACCGTCACGACGGCCTGACCGACGCCGGCTCGGCCGCTTTGAACGGGGAACAGGGCGGTCCTGATTTCCGAGTAATTGTAGACTCGACCCCCGATCGTCGTCGTCCCCTGCCCGGAAGAGCCCAGGTCCTCGGACAACAGGCCGGAGAGTTTCGGGGCTTCGTAGCGCGGCTGTCCGATCAGCGGCACGGCCGTCAGGAAGCGTATGACCATCGTGACTTGTTCATTGACGAACGCGCGCTTCTTGGCGAGAGCGGCGGTGACGAATGCATCGGGCGCCTGGGCGCCGGGCCGGGGCGGAGCTGGGGCATGAGGTTCGCCCGCCGGCGGCCGCGGGCTTTGGGCGGGCGCGCCGGGGCCCAGGACTTCGAATTCGATGGCTTCGGTGGGCGCGGCGCCAGGCACGCTGAGGGGCGGTATGCGGAATTTCCCCGGCTTTCGAGGGCTCAGCACGTAGGAGTAGGCGATGCTCGACGTCATGCTGCCGTTTTGGATCACCATGCTTTGGCTTCGCCCCGACTCGTAGGTTTCGACGTTGTCGATCTTGGGCGCGGGCACCGTCGCCGAAGCCGAGCCGGAGACCGTGACGGTCAGCAGGAGTTGTTCCCCCAAGGAAATCCGGTCGTTGTCGAGGGAGGCCGAGACGCTCACTGCCTGCGCGCGCGCGCCGGCGCCGCACAAGAGCGCGAGCAGGACGTAGGCGGCGGTCTTCACCAGTCCTCACCCGATGGAGGCCGAGCCGCCGACCGGGCAGAGCGAGACTGCTTCGCCTGGCGTTGGGTCTGTTTTTCTCGTTCGTCGACGGCGCGCAAGACGCGGTCGGCCTCATCCTTGCTCAAGGAGTCCTGGGGACGGGATTTCGGAGGATCATTCTTGCGTTCGTTGTTGTTGTCCCGGCCGTCCTTGGATTGCTCCTTTTTATCCTGGGGCTTGTTCGGATCGTCTTTCTTCGAATCTTTCTTGTTTTGCGTCTTGGGAGGATTTTTCAGGCGTTCCATGGCCACGGCCAGATTGTGGCGCGCGGCCGCGTCGTTGGGAGTCAAGGTCAAAGCGCCGCGGTAAGCCGCGGCGGCGCCGGCGAAGTCTCCCCCGGTGTAGCGCGCGTTGCCGAGGTTGTAGAGCGAGGCGGAGCGGGTGGCGGGCGGGCTGTTGGGGTTTTTGGCCAGATCTTCGAAAATCTCGGCGGCGTCCTGGGCTTTTTCCATCCGGTACAACGCGTCTCCTGAATTGAATGTCGCGCGGGAGTCTTTCGGCCGGCGTTCGGCCGCGCGCGCGTAGCGTTCCAACGCTTGCTCGTAGAGCCCTTGTCCGTACAGGCGGTTGCCGGCGCGTAAATCGGATTCCGCCGTGGCTGAAAACGCCGGAGAAGCGAACAAAGGGAGCAACGCGCCGACGGTCGCGACGTTGCGCCAAACCGGCAAGGCGAGTTCAATGAGGAGAAGGAGGAATGCGGCCGCCGCGGGCCAACGGTAGCGGTTGCGCCAGAGATTCGCGGTTCCGGAGACCCCCTTGGCGGCGTCGAGCTCTTTGACTCGCTTGGCGATGTCGGCGATTTCATCGGTGCCTGGGGTGGTTCTATAGTAGGCGCCTTGCGTCTCGCGGGCGATGTGTCCCAGCATGTTTTCATCGAGGCGGCTGACCACCGTCGTGCCCTTGGCGTTCTTATGGTAGGCGCCTCCTTCCCCGGGGATGGGTTCCCCCTCGGGCGTGCCGATCCCGACGGTAAAGACCCGGACTCCGGCCGCGGCGGCCTCTTTGGACGCGCCCTGAGGATCGGAGCGGTGGTCCTCTCCGTCGGTGAGCAAGACCACGGCCTTGCCGCCGGGGTAGCGGCCCAGCATGGCCGTCGCCGTGCGCAGCGCGGCTCCAACGGCGGTCCCCGGGTTTGGCACGGCGCCAATCGACACGGCGCCGAGGAGTTCTTTGGCCGCGTCGTTGTCCATCGTCAGGGGACATATGATCTGGGCGCTGCCGGCGAAGGCGACGACTCCGACGCGTTCGCCGCGGAGTTGATCGATGAGCAGCGACAACGAGGCCTTGGCGCGCTCCAAGCGATTCGGCTTGACGTCGGCGGTCAGCATCGACAGCGACACGTCGATGGCGATCACCACTTGCCGCGCATCCGAGCGCGTTTCGACTAGCTCGATGCCGAATTGCGGGCCGGCCAAGGAGATCATGAGCAGGCCGATAGACGCCCAGCGCAGGCGGGCGCATGCGCCGCGCCGGGACGCGGAGGGGGCGGCCGTGCGGACCAAGGTGGCCGTTCGGCCCAGCGCGTCGCCGACGCGTCGGCGGCGCGCGCAAGCCCAGGACGACAATGCCCAAGCGGCCAGCAGCACGGGGACCGCCGCGGCAAGCCACCAGGGCTGACGGAACATCAGGGCCACCTCAGCAGCGGGCCGGCCGAGAGCGCCGCTTCCAAAAGCAGGAGAAACACCGCGATCAGCAGCGGCCAGGAATGGAGGTCGCCCACAGCCGCCATTTTCGGCAGGGAGACTTTCGATTTTTCCAGCCGGTTGATCTCGGAGAAAATGCGCTTGAGCTCGCCGTCGTCCTGGGCGCGAAACGACTTGCCTTCCGTCAGGCGCGCGATTTCGTTGAGCAGCTCCTCGTCGAGATCGTCTTGGACCGGCACGGTCACTCGTCCATAGCGCGGATCGTCGAGCGTCATGGACGATTCGCCTTTGCTGGCCGTTCCAACGGTGTAGATTTTTATCGCGTAGGTCGCGGCGGCTTTAGCCGCCGTCAGCGGATCGATGATCCCAGTGTTGCTGCGTCCGTCGGTGAGAAGGACGATCACCTTGCTCTTGGCGTTGGAATCCTTCAGGCGGGAGACGGCCGTGGCCAGACCGTCGCCGAGGGCCGTGCCGTCGACCCGGGTCATGCCGGCCTCCATCTCATCGAGCCGTCCCAGGAGCGCGTCGTAGTCGAGCGTCGCGGGACACGCCAACAGGGGCGCTCCCCCGAACGTGACCAGACCGATTCTATCCTGAGACCGGCCCTGGACGAACCGGCGAGCCGTGTCCTTGGCCGCGTCGAGGCGGGTGGGTTTGAAGTCGACGGCGTTCATCGACAAGGAACTGTCGATGGCCAGGATGATGTCGATGCCTTCGCCGGACCCTCCGGATAAACGGAGGATCTTCTGCGGCCGAGCCAGGGCCGTCGCGATGAGGGCCAAAGCCAGGCCCTGCAGTACGGCGGGCGCCAGCCGCGCCGCGCGCACGCGCAGACCGCGGGAGCGGCCTCGGGGCATTCCCGTTTCGGGCATGCCGAGTTTTCCCCCTCCCGGCCGCCAAATCGCTGCGGCCGCCGTCAGGACGGCGGGAACAAGAAGCAGCAGCGCCCAGGGTTCCACGAACCTCATCGAGAGGGCTCCTGTTCAGGGGGCGTCGTTTCCTTGATGAGAGTCAAGGCGAGGTCCGCGTCGCGCGGACCTTCATCGGGAGAGGACTTTGCGCGCGCGAATTTAACGAGGTCCGCCCGGTTCAAAAGCTCTCGAACCGACCCCCCCACGCGCAGATCTTGGGCGCGCGCTTTGACCAGGCGCGAGATCTCCACGCTCGTCATCGCGGTCACGGGCTCATCGTAGCGCGCTTCGAGGTAGTTCCGCAGGATGTCGGTCAAACGCAGATAGTAGGCGGCTTGGTCGTTGTCCCACAACTTCGAGGCGAGCAGCGCTTCGATCGCTTCGATGGCTATGACCTCGGGAGCGCGCGAGGGCGCCGGCTCGGCCGACGCCCCATCGAGAGCGCGGCGGCGCCCTTTCAGGCGTTTCCAGGCGAACCACGCGCAGCCAATGAGCGTCGCGGCCAACAGCCACGGCCACAAGGCGGGGCGGGCCCTCAGCGGATCCTTGATGTCGAGGATCTCCGCGTCCTTGGGCACGACGGCCTCTTCGACCCGAAAAGACACGGGCGGCGCGGCCAGCGGCTGTCCTTGCTCGGTGAGATATCGGGCGACGAATGAGACGGTTCCAGTCGACAAGGGAAGGATCGTCCAGACCCACGCGCCATCGCTTTCCTGAGCTTTGACGACGGCGAAGTCCTCGTTGGCCGAAGCTGGCGTGTCGGCTTGAAGGCGGGGCGGGGCCCCGCGGTAGCTCACGGTCGTATCGGCCGCTAGAACGGCGATCGAAGACGCCTGCACCTGCCATGAGTCCTGCTGGGCCGGCGCGCTCGCTCCCAGAGCGAGGATCAAGGCGAAAAGAGTCACAAACTTCTCCGCCGCGCCCGCCTGCGAAAGAAAGCGAGGAGCGGGTCCAAGGAGGGGCGGTCGGTGCCCACGCGCACCGCTTCAAGCCCGCTGGAGCGAAAAATCTTGGCGAGCTCGGCGCGGCGGGCGGCCTGCGTCTGGGCGAATTGAGCTCCATCGGCGCGCAAGTCGAGGACATCCTCGATTCCGGTTTCAGGATCGCGGATCGAGACGATGGCGTCGACATCGGGCAGGGAGGACTCCCGGGGGTCTTCGATGACTACGGGTATGAGGTCGTGCTTGAGCGCGCACAGCTTGAGCGCCCGCTCGAACCCGGAGTCGCGAAAATCCGAGACGAGGACCAAGATGCAGCGGCGTTTGAGCATGCGCGTGATCCGCTCGAGGGAGGGCGAGAGGGCGGTTCCCTTGCCGCGGGGTTCGAAGGCGAGAATTTCGCGGATGACGGCGAGGACATGCCTGCGTCCTTTGCGGGGCGGGACGAATCGCTCCAAGCTTTGCGTGAAGACGGCCAGGCCGACCTTGTCGTTGTTTTGAAAAGCGGCGAAGGCGAGCGCCGCCGCAATCTCCACGGCGGCCTCTCTTTTTAACCGATCGGCCGACCCGAATGATTGCGAGGCCGAGAGGTCGACGGCGATGACGACGGTGAGCTCCCGCTCCTCGACGTATTGCCGGACGAAAGGTTTTCCCGTCCGGGCGCTGACGTTGCGGTCTATGTCGCGGGGATCGTCGCCTTCGGCGTACTCCCGCACGGAGGAGAACTCCATTCCGCGCCCTTTGAACAAGCTGAGGTAGTCCCCGGAGAAGCTTTCCGAGACGAGGCGGCCGGTGACGATTTCCAGCCGTCGAACTTGCGCAAGGATGTCCTGCGGGAGCATCGCTTAGGGGACTTCGACGGCCTCGAAGACGGCTTGAATGATTTGGTCGCTGTCGACGCCCTCGGCTTCCGCTTCATAGCTGATGAGCACCCGGTGCCGCAGGACGTCGTGTCCGATCGTTTTGACGTCTTCGGGGGTCACGTAGCCGCGTCCGTTGATGAAGGCATGCGCCTTCGCGGCTTGGGCCAGGGCGATCGTCGCCCGAGGGCTGGCGCCGTAGGCGATGAGATGCTTGTGGGAGGCCAAGCGGTGTTTTTCCGGTTCGCGAGTCGCGTAGGTGAGATCGACGATGTAGTCCTTGATCTTCTCATCGAGATAAATATTCGCAGCCGCGGCGCGGGCTTTGCCGAGCTGGGCGGTGGTCGTCACGGGCTTGACGGTGGGGATCTCGGTTCCCGCCATGCGCTCAAGAATGGATTTCTCCTCGGCCTTGCTCGGGTAGCCGAGACGAATTTTCATCATGAAGCGATCGACCTGGGCTTCGGGCAAGGGGTAGGTGCCTTCCTGCTCGATTGGATTTTGCGTGGCCAGAACCAGGAACGGGTCGGGAAGAGCGTGAGTTTCGGGACCGATCGTCACTTGATGTTCCTGCATGGCCTCCAAGAGCGCGCTTTGCACCTTGGCGGGCGCGCGGTTGATTTCATCGGCGAGGACGAGATTGGCGAACACGGGCCCCTTGCGAGGCTTGAATTCGCCGCTTTTCGGATCGAGAATCAGGGTTCCCGTCAAATCGGCGGGCAGAAGATCGGGAGTGAATTGGATGCGCGAAAATGACGCCGAGATGCAGCGGGCCAAGGTCCGAATTGTCAGCGTTTTGGCCAGGCCGGGCACACCCTCTAGCAACACATGGCCGCCGGCGATCAGGGCGGCCAGGATTCGGTCGAGAGTCTCATCCTGTCCGACGATGACTTTGCCGATTTCCCTTTTGAGTTCCTGGATGAACAGGCTGTCTTCGGCGACTTTGCGATTCACGTCCTTTATGCCCGAGAGCTCCATGGCTTCGATCTCCTTAAGAGTGCAACAGTGCGTCTTCCCATCTCAATTTTTATAAAAAATATTTTTTTTGTTTTCAAGCGGGCCGCGCTGGTCGCGCTAGCGACGGCGCGCCGTCCGGCGGACGGCTTCCTCATAGTCCTTGCGCAGCCGCTCGGCCAACTCCTTGAACTCTGCGGCGCGCTTCTCCTGAAAGCGGCCGAGAGTGTGAAGGGCCGCGACGCGCACTTCAGGTTCGATGTCGCGCAGAAGGGCCGTCACCCATGTGGTGATCGAGGGGTCTCCGATGTCGCCCAATGCCTGAAGGGACGCCAGCCTCACGTCTTTATCCGGGTCGTTGAGTCCGCGAATCATCGGACCCAGGCGCGCCAACTCCTCATGTCCCTTATACAGGGCCACGATCTTCATGCGGACTCCCGGGTCGGAGTCTTCGACGATCAGGCGCTCCAGGGTCGGTGCGATTTGCGGGTCGTGGATGTTGAAGAGCAGCTGAATGGCGGCCCAGCGCACGTCGGGATCCGCGTCCTGCAAGGACAGGCGCACCTTGCGGATTTCGGCGTCGGGGAACGTGGAGATCGGAATCTGATCGAGCGCCGGCGGCGTCGGCGGCGCCAGCCCGATGGGGTTGGGGGCGAGCCGATCCCAAACGAGGAAGCTCGCCGCCGCGATGAAGACGATTGCCATGAGTAGGCGTTGCATGCGTTATCTTTTTTGTTCCACGGCGCCCTGGCTCTGCGCCTCGTAAGCTTTTCTGGCCGCTTCGATTTCAAGGTGTTTCTTGTCCTGCAGGGCGTTGAGGGTTTTCAGGGCCTGCAGGCGAACGGCTTCCTCTTGGTCGCGGATAGGTCCCGCGGAGAGAACCGGAGCTGCGGCATAGTCTCCGATTTTTTCAAGGGCTCTGATGGCGGCCAGACGAACCTCGGGTTCTTGATCAGAGAGCGCTCCGCTGAGGGCCTGCATGGCCTGGGGAGGATTTCGATCGCCCAGGAGTTCGACGATCTTGGTGCGCAGGTTCGTGTCCATGTCCCTCTGGAGCATGCGCAGCATCAAGGGCATCGCTTCGGGAGACTTCATCTTATCGAGCAAGACCACCGCCTCCCAGCGTACCTCGGGGTCTGGATCGTCCGCCGATTTGACTATTTTTGCCTGCTCTACAGGGTCGATCACCGGGGCGGGCTCGATGAGAATGGCCGGCGGAGGGGGCGGCGGAGGGGGCGGTGGAGGAGCCGGTTTTAACCGTTCCCAGGCGAGGTAGCCGACGACACCTATGGTGAGCAGAGTCATGATTTTTTTCATTGACGGGAGACCTCCGGGACGGGGCCGTGGGCGGACGAAAGCGACAGAGGACGGCGACGAATATCGATACCCCCGCCGTCGCCCACGGCCGATATCGTTTCGGGGGGATGCAGGCGCGTCCACGGCCCCCCATCGAGACCCTCGCTGGCCAAAATGAAGCGGCCGTCTCGCATCGAAAAACTCATCACCGACCAGGGTTGGTCGGGGTGGCAGACGCCCGCGTTCGCCAAGCCTTTGCGGGAGGCGTGGCACACGGCGTGAAGGCCGTGCGCGTTCGAGGCGACCGCGTTGAGGCTGGTATAGGGCGTATCGGCGCCCAGATATCGATCCTTGCAGGTTTGCCAGAGGCTCCAAGACTCGTTGATGCAGGCCTCGAAAGCCCGCGAGGCGTCCTTTTCCCGTTCCAGATGCTTGAGAAACTGTTGGAAATACACCTCGCTGTCGCTGTTGGTTTTGAGCCGTGCGCGGCGCGGACCGAGGGCCTGCGCGACCTCCGGCCAAATGGTCAGCGTGCCGTTATGGGCGAAGACCCAACCGTCGTCGCAGAAAGGATGCGCGTGGGCCTCATCCAAATGCGGGTTGGAGGCGGCTCGAATGTGGCCCAGCACGACTGAAGATCGCGCGGCTTCGGCGGCGGCGGAAAATCGCTCGGGCTCGCGGGCGGCGCTGGCGGCGCTTTTCGCCAAGTGCGCGCGGCCGTCGTCGCCGAACCAGGCCAAGCCCCAGCCGTCTTTTTGGGGATTGTCGGGATCGGCCTCGACCTGGCGCAGCAGGGAGAATTTCGAATCGATTAGGAAGTCTCGGGCCGAGACGGGGCTTGGAGACATTTGAGCGAAGAGGCGGCACATAGGGTCGATTCTAACACTTTATGACTTGGCCGCGATTTCTTCGAGCAGGGCCAGCGCCTTGTCGATGTTCTGCGCCGCGATCAGGATGCGGGAGGTGTTTGATCCCGCAACCGACGTTCCGTAGACCGTCGTGATATTGATCTTGCCCTCGGCCAGCGCCGAGGTCACGCGCAGGAGTTCTCCGGGCTTGTCTTCCACTTCCACCGAAAGGATGTTGGTTTCCACGCTGGAAAGGCCCGCTTTGGAGAGGATGGCGGAGATGTCGGCGTCTTGCTCGAGGGCGATGCGCACCAGGCCGGAATCGTCGCTGACTTCCGAGGCGATGCCCAGGATGTTGATCCCCTTTTCAAAGAACAGCGAGCCCAGGCGGCTCAGGGCTCCGGGTTTGTTCGGCATAAACACGCTGAATTGTTTTATTTTCTGGACCTTCATTGCGGCGATGGTAGCGTTTCCTTGGCCGCGCGCGCAATCCTGGCTTTAGAGGAGTCAACGGCGACCCGTCCAAAGGGCGCGCCGATTTCCTGATAGACGCCGTTGCCCTGGAGGTAATAAATTCCTTTGCCTCGGGAGTCCTTGAGCGGGGTCGAGATGCGCCAGCTCAGTTCGATCGTCATGGCGGCCACGGGATCGGCGTTTGTTCCCACGTTGACGATGCCCGAATCCGGGATCGCGACGTCCATCGTGAAGGTATAGCCCCAGGCGACATCCACGAGCACGGGCTCCACGGCCACGGCGCTCAGGTAGCGGCCGGCGCCTTTGTAGCGGCCCCCCGTCGTGCGGATGACGACGTAGGTCACGTCGACGACCGTCAGGCCGTAGAGATTCTTGGCCGTGAGCCGGTAGCTCGTGGCTTGGGGGGCTTTCCAGCCCTCCATATCCTCCCAATGGGCGAGGCCTTCGGGAAGCGCGGCGGCGTATTGAGTGTTGATGCCGACGACCGGTTTGTTGTCGTCGACGACTTTCCAGACCTTTCGGCCGAGGTTGGCGATCAAGTTCAAGTTCGTATACGCTCCCCCCGCCGCCGCGGCGGCGGGGATGGGGGCGTTGCGCGGCTTGACCGTCGTGCCGAGCGCGACGATGGAGACGCTGTTTTCGTCCAGGGTCAAGGCGCGGAGGTCCTCGGCGCGGGCGGCGGGCGGGGCGCTCAGAAGCAGGGCCAGAACCGGCGTTAGGGTCGCGAGCATCGTTGCCTCCGGGGTCGAGAGTCATCGAGCCGACTCGGGCAGGATAATGTCTGAACGCCGCGAGGCGTAGAGTCTAAAGACCCAGAAGAAGTTAGGTCTTAAGACCTATTGCGAGGGAGGAACGGCCGGCTTTTTCGCGTTCGAGATCAAGGTCGACTCCCGCCACATATACAGGGCTCCAAGCAGACCCCCGAAACTGTAAATGGACGTGAGCCATGAGATCACGTCCGAGGCCGCCAGGGCGGCTCCTCCCGTGAGGAAAAGACCGAAGGCTTGGGCGAGAATTTGATACAGCAGCGGATTGAGGACGGTCAAAACAACGTAGGCGAGAAACGCCCAGCGCATGACCGGGTCCTTGAACATCAGCCCGAAGCCTCCCGTAGGGCGCGGTGAGGGCTCGGGCGAGCCCGCCTCGCTGGTGCGCTGGAGCATTCGGCGCAGTAGGAAAAGGCCGGCGGCCATGACCGCGAGCGCTCCGTTGAAGATCACGAAAGATCCTATTCCGGGGACCGCATCGAACAGGACGCCGGAGAGCACCAGTGCCAGGGCGGAAACCCCCGTGAACGTCGCGCCGGAGACAGCGTTGACCTTGACCGCCTCGGATTTTCCTTTCGTGCGGCTGAGAATAAGGGCGTAGAGTTTTTCGCTCGTCATCACCTGCGCCACGCCGAAAACGAATATCGCGGCGTAGGCGGGTAGCGCCGTGGGCAGCAGCAGCGTCAGAAAACCGGCCAACGTGATCATTGAGGCCTTGATCCAAGCCAGAGTCGAACGCGTCAGCAGTTTTTGTTCATCGGCTTCGTCCAGGTTTCCCTTGCCGCCGAGCTGATCGATCCAGCGCTGCAGGTACGCTTTCAAGACGAGAGCGTCGATGAATGCGACCAAGCGATTGAAAAAAGATGCCGCATAAGCGGTGACAGGTCGGGTCCATGAGGCGAGGGCGCGCCATGACTTGGACGAGGGTTTGGGCCGCGTGGCGTTCGCGCTTTCGGCGTCCGCGCTGGGAATTTTGACGCCGTAGGCGTACATGGCCACGGCGGCGCCCAACATGATTGGGTACATGGCGATGGCCGCCACGAAGTCGAACGTTTGCACTATGTAGCTGCCCGCCTTGGGGCCGAGGACTCCGATGATTTCCGACAGCCATTGCTTGAGCGAGGCGAAGCGCTCGAGAGTTCCGCGGTCGCTGCCAAGAATAGCGGGTGCGATGGATTTTTGGGCCGTTAAGGCGACGCCGGCCACGAAGCCGTTGAACGCGTTGAAGCCGATCATAACGCTCATGATCGGGAGCTGCTGCAACAGCGCGACAAGATGAGCCAGCGGAGTGATCGCGGCGATGAAGGCAGGCAGCGTGCCCGCAAGAGACGAAAGAAACAAGACCATCGTCACGATCGACAACATGCGTAAAACGGTCGCGCTGAGGAAAGACATCTTGATCATTGTGGCGGGGATTTTACCGCCGGCAAATTGGCCGACGATGCTCGCCAAGCTGGTGTAGACCGCAAGCTGGGCCACCGCCGCCAAACCCCCGAACGTGGCCCGCATCAACAAGGGCATGGCAAATCCAAGGATTTCGATGCCGATTTGAGAAACGAGCAAGCCGCCTAGAAACCAATTGATCGATTTCTGGGCGGACTGAGACGGGCCCGGGGGCGGCGGCGGCTCGCCGGGCTTATCCGACGGGACTTCAGACTGATCGGCGGCGGTGAGTTGGGCCTTGGCCCCGGCATGAGCCGCCGCTCCGACTCTATCCGCTTGCGCTTGGGGCGCGTCGGGCACGCTTTCCGGCGATTTGCCGGTGAAGAACGCCTTGACGCCCTTGATGACGCCTTGAATCTTGCGGAGGGCCGGGCGGGGCGCGCCATCGACATCGACCGGAGATGAACCGGAATTTTCTCCCGCGGCCACAGCCTGCTGATCCTGGGAGACGGGTTCGGTCGCGGGACTGGAGACGGCCTTTGCGGAGAGCGGGGACTGAAGCGCCGATACGCCGGGTTTGGCTTGGGAGCCTTGGGCGGTTGCAACGGGCGTGACAGCCGTGGGAAGACCGGAGGTCAGGAAGGATGCAACGCTCGAGATGGGCGCGGCGGGAATGCCGGGCAGGGTCGTTAAGGCCTGAGCCGAAATCGAGGCGGCGGGAGCGGCCGCTGAAGCGGCGGCGCCGGAGACGGGTACGCGCATGGCTCCGATAGAGCCGACCTGAGCCCAGACTTGGGGCGCGACGCTGGCTTCTATGAGCGCGGCGCACAGGACGGGCGCCAAGAGGCGAACGAGTCGGCGGGGAACGTTCATATATATCTAATTGTACGAGAGGGGCCCGTTCTTGTAAAAGGGCTTAAGCACTAGATCGGAGGGGTCAATAGGCCTAGAGTCCGGGGGGTCGTTGTTCTTGATTTACTTGAAAACGACTCCTATACTCAGGGCGTGGAACCAGAAACCATGGGAATTCGCGCGGCGCGTTTTAGCGACCGGTTCATCGCCTACGTGCTCGACGTCTTTCCTTTCGTCGCGGGCGCTTCGGCCTGCGTCTGGGCGCTGCTGGGCCCGCTGGGTTACTCCCCCACTGCGCAACTCCTGGCGCTTGTCGGCGCGAGTTGGACGACGCTTTTGTTCGGCTACCAGTTGCTCGGCAATGTGAGAGGCGGCACCCTCGGCAAACGCCTCATGGGTCTGCGCCTGATCGCGCGCGAGGGCGGCGAGCCCGGCTTCATGCGCGCTTTGACGCGCGCGGCGGTTTGGATGCTGGGCACGCCTTTGGCCAACGCCGGATTTTTGGTCGCCTTGTTCAACCGGGAGAACCGCGCGCTGCATGACTACGCCTCCGGCACCGTGGTGGTGGAGAGCTACCGCAAAAGCGCGGTCGAGGGCGCCCTGCTCTTTGCGGCCGCGGCCGCCGCGGCGATCACCTTGTTCTCGTACCAGATCTACTCGGCCTGGACGCGGCCCACACCTCGAGACGTGGCGGTGCTGGCGCGAGCCAAGGACGGTCTTGTCGTGATCGGGCGCATCCAGGACGTGTACAAGGAACAACACGGAACGTTCGCTTCGTCTCTCGAAGAATTAGCGAAAGCCAGCGGCGATCCCGGTGAGTTCAAAACGGCGATGGCGGAGCTTTTCCAGACCGGGAGCGTCGCCCTGGAGGCGGGGAACCGGGGCTGGCGCATACGAGCGCGCGCTCGCGACCGGCGCGGCAGCCTGGTTTCGCGCGACGGTCCGTAAGAACCTGTCAGCGGGCTCGGATTTCCGCCAAGGACCAAGGGCCGAAAACCCGCCAAGAGACGATCGAGCCTTTCGCCGGCAAGGTTTCGAAGTGGGCGCGCTCGCGAGTTTTGAGCGCGACGAACGTTTTTCCCCCCGCCCGAGGCAGGGAGAACACGGCGGTGTCGTCGCCAAACCGCTGCGCATGGGCGCTTTCGCGCTTGGCGTAGTGGAACTCGCCGACGAAATTCACGATCTTGTCCACGCGACGCCCGGAGTAAAAGGGCAGGCCGTGGAGGTATGAGTCGTAGGTCCAGACCTCGTCCTGAGGTCTGGCCAGGTCGCGCACGGCCAAGGCGAGTTCCTTGGCGCTGATTTGAGGCGAGGCCAGGCGCAGTCCGGCAAACGCCATGCAACCCGCCACGACCCCTCCAACGCCCAAGACCGCGGCCGGCGCGCGCGCCGACGGGGCGATCAACTGGGCCAGCGCGAGTCCCGCGATAAAAAGAGAGGCCGGTCCCAGAAGCGGACGGAACTCGCCCAGAGGCAGGCGTCCGCTAAAAACGAGGGCCGCGCCGAGGGCGGCCAAAAGGGCTGCGCCCAGCGCGCGGCTGGCCGTTTTCGCCCAACGCGGATAATCGAGCTCGAGCGCTGCGGCGGCCAGAAGCGCGGCGTGCGGCACCACGGGCAAGGCGTAGGTGGCGAGTTTCGAATGCGAGGTGGAGAAAAAGGCGATCACGCCCAGGACCCAGGCCGCGAGCGCCGTCGAGCGCGGGTCGGCGAAGGGATGGCGCAGGGCGCGGGCCAATCCGGCCAAGGCCGGAAGCGTCCAAGGCAGCAATCCCGCGGGGAGCACGGCCGCGTAGTACCACCACGGCGCCCCTCGCCCGTAGCGCGGGGTCAGATAGCGCTGAAAATGCTGCTCCACGAAAAAGGTGCGCAAAAAATCGGCCCGCCGAGCTTGAACGGCGAGCAGCCAGGGCACGCTCAAAATCACGAAGGCGGCGATGCCCGTCGGCGACAGGAGCTTCAGGGCGGGACGGCGCCAGCGCGGGAAAATCACGACCAACGCCGCCGTCCACAGAGCGGGAAACATCACCGAGATCAGGCCCTTGCTTAAAAAAGCCAGGGCGGCCGCGACCCAGGCCAGCGGCGCGGCCCAGGGCGCGTCTTCGGGCTTTTCGAGAACGCGCAGTATCAAAGCCGTGCTCCACAACAGGAAAACGCTGACGGGCAAATCCAGCGTCAGGTTATGCGTCAGAAACAGCCAGAGTCCGGCCGTCGACATCGCCAAGACCGCGACGCTCGCCGTCCGCGGCGAGTACAGCCATGAGCCGAGCCACCACGCTCCCGCCGCTCCCAACAAGGCCAGCAGGAACATGGGCAAGCGAGCCGCGCCTTCGTCCGGACCCAAGACCCCAATGGAGGCCGCCCCGAGCCAGTACCACAGCGGCGGCTTCTCGACATAGGGCATGTCGTTGAGACGAGGCTCGATCCAGTCGCCCCCCGCCGCCATCGCGCGCGGCACCTCGGCGTAGCGGGCATCGTCGACCTCGATAAGAGGAGCGCGCAGGCCGAGTGCCGGCAAAGCCAACGCCGCCATCAGCAGCCAGATGGGAACGGATTGCTGGCGGCCGGGAGGATTCATGCGACCGAGAGCACGACCTTTCCGAATTGGCGGCGCGACTCCAGGCGCTCGTGCGCGCTGCGGGCCTCGGCCAGCGGGAATGTCCGGTCGACGACGGGTTTGAGGCGTCCGTCTTGGACCAGCGCCCAGACGGCGCGCATCTCCGCCGCGCTTCCCATGCGGGCTCCGATGATGCGAAGCTGTCGGCTGAAGACGTAGCGCATATCGAGCTCGACGCGCGGACCGGAGGTCGAGCCGCACGTGATGAGCCGCCCCGAGGGACGCAGGCATTTCAAGGCGTCGGAGAAAACCGCCGGGCCTACGTGTTCGATGACGCAGTCCGCCATAGCGCCGTCCGTGAATTTGTAAACCGAGCGGGAAAGATCTTGCGCGGGCTGGAGAATGACCGCGTCGGCGCCCAGCGTCCTGGCGCGCTCGAGTTTTTCCGCGTCGCTCGAGGCCGCGATCACGCGGGCGCCCAAGGCCTTGGCGATTTGGATCGCGGCCACCGAGACTCCGGCGCCGGCACCCAGGATCACGACGGTTTGGCCGTTTTTGACCTCGCCGAGGGTCGCGAGCATGCGCCAAGCGGTCAGCGAGGTCAAGGGAAGCGAGGCCGCTTCGATAAAGGACATGTGCCCGGGCACTGGCAGAAGCGAGTCCGCCGCGACGCAGATCAATTCGGCGTAGCCGCCTTGGCTGCCCCCATACGCTCCGAGAATGCCGTAATCGGAGCAGTCGGACTCGCGTCCGTCGAGGCAGGCGGGGCAGGAGCGACAGCAAAGACCCGGATGGATCGCGACGCGGGCGCCGACGGACTGCGACGGCACGCCCGGCCCCAACGCGGCGACCGTGCCGGCGATATCGGATCCCAGCACATGGGGAAGCTTGACCTTGGACCCCGCAAGCCCTCCTCGTATCCAAAGGTCGAGGTGGTTCAGCGCGCAGGCGCGCACGCGGACCAGCGCTTCGCCCGGGCCCGGCACCGGGTCGGCCCTATCGGCCGTGTGGAGGTTCTCCGCCCCACCGAATGCCTTTAAAACAACGGCTTTCATGCCGCCATTCTACGATATCAAGGTTTCTTGAGGGAGCCCTTGAAGGCCGAGGAGAGCATCGAGACCATGCCGTCTTTTTGCTTAAGCGCGTCAAGCAGGCGCTGGCGCTCGCGCTCCCAGTCGGCAAAGCGCGCCACGACCGCGTCCCGCTCCTGGAATGACCGTGTCATTTGATCGGACATCAAGGCGATCTTGGCGCGCAGGTCGGCGGTGGTTTCGGCCGCCGCGCCGGCTCGGGCGGTCTCCTCTTCCACTTTACGCTGAAGTTCCAAGGTTCGTTGATGCCAGCGCTCATCGGAGGCGGTTCTCTCGGCCAGGGCGGACCGGTATTTCTCCGATTCGGTGACCAAAGCCCGGACGAGTTCATCGCGCTCGGCGCCGAGGGAAACGACGCGCGCGTCGCGCTCGGCTTGGGTGCGTTCGAAGTCGGCGATTCGGGCCGATAGGGTGTGAGAAAGGCTCTTGAACTCGTCGGTCTGCTCGGCGGCGGCGCGCGTCTTTCCGCGCTCTCGCTCGAGATCCGCGGCCAGTTTGAGCAGGCTCTCGCCCATCGTCATTTCGATCTGACGCCGTTCCTCGAGAGTGGAGCGCAGCTGCTCATGACGGTCCCGCATCGAGCGCATCAAGTCGGCCTTTTCCTGCTCGAGTTCTACGATGATCTCATCTTTGGCTTTCGGCGCCGCGCTCAGGGTGCGCGCGAGCCTCTCGAGTTGTTCCCTGATCGCCTCCATCGAGGCGGCGGCCGGAGATCGTTCGTAAGAGGAGTTCTCCAGGCGTTTGTTGAGTTCGGCGAGCTGGTTCGAGACCTCGACTTCCCGGGAGATGCGTTCCTTTAAAAATTCTTGGCGCAGGGCCTGGCCTTGTTCCTCCCAAAGTCGGGCCAAGGCCGTGCGCTCCTCGCTTAAAGTCCGCAGGCGATCGTCCTGCGCTCGGCGCTCGATGTCGTGGCGCCTTTCCCAATCCGACACGGCGGTTTGAAGTTTGGCGTTGAATTCGTCGAAGCGCCGGGTGAGCGCCCCCTCGATGAGTCGCTCCTCGTCCGAAGTGCGCGCAGACAGCGCGCGCAACTCGGGAAGGACGGACGGCAGTTCCTTCATGTCGTCGCGCCAGCGGGCCACCTGTTCGGCCACATCCTTGATGGTGCGTCGAAAGACGCTGAGCTCCGCGCCGAGGGATTCCATGGGCACCAGCGTTGCGGAGGGCTGGCGGGAGACGGCCTCTTTGAGAAGCTGGGCGAAGGTGGAGTTCATTTCATCGAGGCGCAGTTCGAGGGCTTCCACGCGGCCCTGCGCCCGGGATTTTTCCTCCGCCCCATCCTTTTCGGCTTTTTCGCGGCGCAGCTGTTCGCTCATCGCCTTGAGATGGTTTTCGACCTCGGACTTGAGGACCACCTGAGCTTGGAGTTGGGCCTGGGTCGAGTTGGCCCGCTCGCGCTCGAGCACAAGCTCCTTCTCCAGAGCCTCGAGGCGCCGCTGAAAAAAATCCATCATCGAATTCGCAGGTTGCCGCGCCGGGGTCTCGATAAGCTCCGGACGCGGAGGCGACGGGGGAACGGGAGGTTTGGGTTCGAGAGGGTCCACGCTACCTCCTGCTCGACCGTATCGAATTCAGTTCGGGGAGGTTGAAGCTCAGGGAGATTCGGTGGATCGCCGCGCCCAGTTCTCCGGAGGGCGCGAAGGCGTAGTCGAAGCTGAGGTTGAACGCCGTAACCCCGAAGCCCATGCTCAACGCCGACGACGGCCCCAAAGACTGGTAGGTCAGGCTGTTGAAGCCGGCGCGCGCCGAAGTTTGAATGTCTTCGTCAATGGTGAGGGTATACTCGGCTCCGGCGGCGCCGTGCAGGGCGTTGCTGAACGGGGCGATGCCTTCGATGGTGAGGAGAAGGGGCTTGATCGGGCGGATGCCCGCGCCCACGCGCACGCGCGTCGGCAGCGAGTCGCGGACCTTGTCGAACTTTTGACCCGAGCCGATGTTTTGAACCGTCACTCCCATGTCATAGATGAACCTTCGTTCGATGCGCGAGAGCAGCCCGATGTCGCCGGCGACCGCCGAGGCTCGAGCGCCGATATCCGTCTGCAGGTATTTTATGTTGGCTCCGAGGGAGAATTCGGACCCGGTCTCGGAGAGGTCGGGGACATGTTGTCCCCAAGCGAGCTCGGCGACGTAGGCGCGCGGGTGAAAATCCCCGCGAGGCAGGCCGTTGACGTCGGTTTCGGGTATGGAGCCCATGTCGAGGTAGCGCAGGCCGGCGGCGACGACGGAGTCGTGGTTCATGCGCAGGGCGGCGGCGGCGGCGTTGTAGGTGATGTCGGCCAGATAAGGGGCGTGCAGGACGGTCGCCGATACGGAGCGTACGCGGGTCAGTCCGGCCGGGTTCCAGTAAATCGAGGAGGCGTCGTCGCTGGCGGTGACGTAGGCGCCGGCCATGGCGATGCCGCGCGCGCTCGTGTCGAAGGTCAAGAATTGCGAGCCCGACGTTCCGGCCGCCCCTCGGCTGAAATCGCCGGCGCGCCCCTCGAGGGCGGCCAGCAAGGCGATGACGGCGAGGAGAATGGTTCTCATCGAATCAAAGACAGCTTAAGAATCTTCTTCGAGCCGTTGGACTCGATCATCACGAGGTATAGGCCGCTGGCCACGGGACGCCCGGCGCCGTTGGTGCCGCTCCAAGTGAGCACGCCGGCGCCGTTGGCGATTTGATCGAGGACCAATTCACGGTTGAGCGTGAATATCCGTACCCTGGATCCTCCAGGGATATTGTCAAGCGTCACGTACCCGTCGCGCGCGGTGCGATAGGGGTTGGGGAATAGGCGGGCGCCATCCACTGAGGCCGCCAGGGGAACCTGTCCGACTTGAAACAGCGAAAAGTGGTTGATGCGGGCCGTCATCTGCCCCACGGTGGAGTCCACGGTCGTTTCCAAGGGTATGCAGGTGCCGCTGGCCGGGTCATAGCGCAGCAGGAGGGCGCGGCTGGCGGGGATGGTTCCCAGTTCCGATGCGTTGTAGCTGAAGGTGAAGTAGAGGCTGCCGTTGGGTTGGAAAGCGGGATTGGCTGTGATCGAGAAGGCGATGTTGGTGGCGTTGGGGCACAGCGTTCCCGTGGGAACGTAGGAGGAAACGGTGATCGTTACGGGGCTGGGGAAGACATAAGCGGGAGCGCGAAGCAAGACGAGGCGGCCGTTGCCTAAGGTCCCGTAGACTTGCGAGTCGACGTGTGCCTCCAGCAGAGCGGCGATGGAACCGGGCGGCGCGCCGCCGTTGGGAGTGTGGGTCGAGACGACGTTGGAAAACGAGATGAATTGTCCGCCGGTATCGAAAGCTCGGACGCGGAAGTAGTACGTGGTGTTGCCCGCCAGGCCGCCGATGTTTACGACGTTGTTGGTGAGGGCGTAGCTGAGGGGAATGGGAGTTGAAAACGAGGTGACGAACTCGTCGCTCGATTGCAGGACCTCGTACACGGTTCCCACCGGCATGGTGCTGGCGGCCCAATACAGGAGGGCGCCCGAGGCGGTCACCGAAGCGATGGTCAGACTGAACGGGGAATTCGAGAGGCTGATGTTGCCCGAGGTCGAGGTGTAGTACGTGGCTGAAGCGGCCAAAGGGCCGTCGCCGCTGAGCGTGAAGCCCGCCACCAGAATCGAGGCCGTCGCGCTGGGGCCGAGGTTCGTCTGGTAAAAGGTCGGTGTGGCCGTCGGCGCGATCGTGCTGAGGAAGACCCCGGTGGTTGCGTTATAGACGTTGTAGCCGTCGACGCCGGCCAACGGACTCCACGTCCAGGTGATCGATGAGACGCCCTGCATCGTGCTGGTGATGTCGGTGGGCGCGCTCGCAGGCTTGGCTGGGCCGACTTGGACGAGTTTGCCGTCGGAATAGACTCCGTTGGCGCCGACGCGAAGGGCGTACCAACCGTAGGGCATGAGGCTTGCCGTGGCGGGCAAGGCGACGGTAAACGAGGTGTTGAGCGTCGCGAAATTCGAGGAATTGCGGTAAATCTCGGTGGTCAAGTCGACGACGAAACCGCCGTTGGATTGGGAGGCCGTGCCCCCCGAACCGTCCACTTGCTGCAGGATAAGACGTGGCAGGGAGAAGGACGAATCCGCCGAGGCGGCTCCGCCCCCGGAGGCGTCCGTTTCCCCGCGAAAGCGGGTGCCAATGACGGTCAGGTTATTGCCGGGCAAAAACGGCGATTGGGTTGTCAACGTGATGCTGGATTGCCGCAGGCTGGGCGGTGCGTCTTTCGAGTGTGAATCCGGGGTGGACATGAAATAACCGCCTTCGGCGGGACCCCAGAAGGAGGTCCCTGGACCGCCGATGGCCCCGTTGCTTCCTCCGATCGCGTACACCTTGTTGTTGAGGGCGAGCGTCTGCGTGTGGAAGGTTCTTGGACCGGCGGAATAGATGAGCCCTGAGACGCTGGCGCTCCATGAACTCGCGTTGAGATGGAATATCTCAATGGCGCTGGGCGTGCCCAGACGATGAGAGCCGCCCGACATCATGATGTTGCCGTTGGGCAGCAGCGTGGCGTTATGATTGAAGCGCGGCTCGAGGATCGGGAACGTGGCCGTGGCCGTCCACGTGTTGGTCAGAGGGCTGTATATGTAGGATGCGTTGACTTCGCCTAGGCCGTTATTGCCCCCCGCGACGAGGACCCGGCCGTCGAACATCAGCGTCGCCGTCAGGGAGCGCAGACGCTCGGGCATGACCGCGACTGAGGCGCAATCCCAGGTGTTCAAGGTCGGGTCGTACAGGGCGGAGGTGTCGAGCACCCCGCCCGAATTGACCCCGCCGATCAGCATGATGTTCCCGTTTTTGAGCTGCACCGCGACGTGCAGGGCGCGCTCGCAATTGGCCGGCATGGTCGCGGCCGCAATCCAGCGGTTTTGGGTGGAAATGAAGAGTTCCGAGGAGCCCGTGATCACGTCATTGGGTCCGAACCCTCCCGCCACGAAGACCTGGCCGTAAGGCAGAAGAACCGCGGTGTGGTTGCTTCTGGAACTGATCATCGGCGTCGTTTCGATGAAGAGCTGGGATTCTGGGTAGTAGATTTCGCTCGAGTTCGTCGAGCCGGTGCTGACGTCGTTGGTGGTAAATCCCCCGGCGACCAAAACGCGGCCGTTGGGCAGCAGCGTGGCGGTGTGAAGGTCCCGGACGGCGCGCATGGCCCCCACCGGTGAGAATGTTTCCGTGGCGGGGTCGAAGAGTTCGGCGCTGCGCAGGACGCTGGGGCCGTTGGTTCCCCCCGCCGCCAGGATTTTTCCGTCGGGCAGCAGGGTCGAGGTGTGGAACGCCCTGACCGTCGTCAGGGCGTTGGCGCTGGCAGCGAGGTTGACCTCACCCGACAGAGTCCCGATTTCCATGCTGGAGCTGACTTGAGACGCGCAGGTGGCGCCGGAGCAGGTGCGGCCTCCGTATTGAACCACGTCATTGTTCGCCAAGAGCGTGGCGGTGTGTCCGAAGCGGTTTAAGGTCGGAGAAGGCAGCGAGATGCTGTTGGGAAGATCGAAAAGCCACTCGTTGGCCGCGGGATCGAAGTACTCCCCATCGGCGAAGAGCATTTTGCGGATAACGACCGTGCCGACGTCGATCGTGAAGGCTTGGTCCTTGAGATCGACGCCGTTGGCGACGTAACTCATGTTGAGCGAAAGCGTCAGCGGTACGCTGGCGCCGGGAATCGGAATGGTGCGGGGAGATGAGACGCTGTAGCCCGGACTTCCCGCCCACAGTATTTTTCCGGTCAGATTCGTGAAGGTGACGTTGCTGAATGTGGCCAGTCCGCCGGAGTTGTCGCCGTTGGCCGAGACCGCGGCGCTGCCGGTGAAGGTGAATCCCCCGCCGTTGAGCGTGACGCTGAAGGAATCGACTTGGATGAAATTGCCTTCGACGATGGTTACCGTGGCGTTGGTGATGCTGAAGCCGATCAACTCCTTGCCCACCGGCATCGTGATGGACGTTGTGAGAGATGAGTTGGCTTCCAAATCCCCCTCGCCGGCGGTGAGGGGGCTTGAGGCGGGAAAACGCAGGGTGCCTCCGGAAACGACGCTGCCGTCCGTGGGACTGACTTGGAGGAGGTCATAGTAGACGACCTGTCCCGAGAGGTTTTGCAGGGAGAGAGTGTTCTTGATGTTCCCGCAGTTGCCCTGGCGGGCTAGAAGTTCGCGGCAGCCCGAGTATTCGCCCGCCAGATTCATGCTCACGCCTTGGGAGGGATTGGAGGGATTGGTGGGTCTGAAGTAGACGGCGCCGGTGGGAAACTTTACGGCCGGCGACGACAGCCAGACTTCGCCGTTTGAAATTTGGCCGATCACCGGTTTGCTGAGGAGAAAATCCATTTTCGTCGAAACGGCCCCGCCCGTGATCGTCATTGTTGATGAGCCGTTGTAGGTTCCCGTGAGGGTGCTTCCCGGCTCCAGGGTCATGCTCGGGGTGATGTAGGTGGTCGTGATATTCCCCAAGCCCCCGGTGACCATCACGTAGCCTTCCGCCTTGAGCACGCCGGCCTGGGCCTGGCGGCGCGCGGCCATGGAGGCCGCGGGCGTGGCTGTGTTGGACAAGGGATCGTAAATTTCGGCCGTTTGGAGCGTGCCGAGGTTGCCCAGGAATTCGCTCGCGTTGTAGCCGCCGACAAGAAGAACCTTGCCGTTGCCCATCAAAGTTGCGGTGTGGTGGGCGCGCGCCTCGATGAGAGGAGAGGCGGATTGAAAGGCGTTAAAAAGCGGGTCGTAGCGTTCGGTGGTCGATAGGTAGCGGGGAGTCACCGCCGGATTCACGCCGCCGGCGAACCACACTTTTCCGTCCTTGAGCCGGACAGCGGTGTGATTGTATCGGCCTTGCTGGAGACTTGCGGCCGCGCTGAAGGAGCCGGCGGTGCAGCTCGTGGGGGTATAGAGTTCGCACGAGGACAGCGCGGTGCCCGCGCCGTTTTGGCCTCCGCAAATCAGCACCGAACCGTTTGTGAGCAAAGTGGCGGTGTGGTTGTAGCGCGCGGTGATGAGGACGGCGGTGTTGGTCCATTGGCCGGTGAGCGGGTTGTAGACTTCGGCTGCGGCCGTCGCAGCGGGTGCCGCGTTGTTGGTGTTGCCTCCGGCGGCGAGCACGCAGCCATTGAGCAGCAACGTTGCGGTGTGCGAGGCCCGGGCGACGGTCATCGCGCCGGCTGTGACGGCGCGATCGGGCGAAGCCGCGAAGAGATCCACGCTGCTGAGGGTGGTTCCGACGGCGTTGACGCCGCCCGCGATCAGCAGATCGTCGTTGGCCAGGAGCGTCGCGGTGTGCGCGCAGCGGGCGGTGACGGCATAGGCCGCGCGGGCGCCGAGGGAAGCGCACAGAGCCGCGCAGGCGAACCGTATCAGATATCGGTTTTTGGTCCGGCTCATTGAAATCGCGTCAGGCCCGTAAGGTCAAAGCCCGCGTTGGGGAGAGTGTAACGAGGCTCTGTTACAAAATCAAGACAGAACGGCGTTGATGATTCGGCATCACGGCACGGATATGAGAGAGGCGCCTCTTTCGGAATGCGGATTTTCGGGATCGAGCTGCTTTTTCTTGTCGACGGCGAAGGTGTACCGGTATTGCCCGGGTTTAAGGTAGATGGTGGCGGTCCACGTTCCGTCTTCCTGGCGCGTCATTTCCTGCCTTCCCCCCCGCATGATGAAGGCGCCGACCACGCTGACGCTGCGGGCTTTGGGGGCATGCAGCTTGAAATCGACTCCCACGGCTTTCACTTTCACCTCGCCTGAGGCGGGCGGCGTCGGGGCGGCCTTGGCGGCGTGGTCGGCGGGGCGGGGAGTGTCTCGGTGTCTGGGCGCGTCGGTCAGCATCGTGGGTTTGGGAGGTTTCGGCGCGTCGGCGGACGCTTTAACGGGGGCCGACGGCGGTTCGGGGGCTTTCGCCGCGGGAGCGGCCGGGGTCGCCGTGACCGGCGCGGGCGTTGGGGCCGCGGCGACGGCGGGCGCGTCGGGAGCTTTGGCGGGTTCCTTGACTGGACGACGCCGAGGGGCGACGACGACCGCGGGCGGGGCGTTGCGATACTGATAGATCTTCGCAGCGACCGCTCCGGCGAAGACGATGACGAATACCGCGTCGAGAACCAGAAGGAACGCCCACAGTTTGTGAGAGCCTCGCGGCGGGGCCGGCTGCGCGTCAGCCTGCCGGGCCTGCTGGTCGGACTCCTTGTCCCGATTTTTAAGGCCGAATAAGTCGATCATGTTCGTGTGTTTGCATTCTAGCCTGGCTTGGGGGCCCGCGTCAACGTGTCAACGGTAGCGGGCCAGGATGTGATCCCATGCCTTGCGGCTTTTCAAGATGACCTCGGCGCATTCCCGAACGGCTCCCTGCCCCCCGCGGGCTTTTGTGACCCAATGCGCGGCGGCCTTGACCTCGGGTCTGGCGTTGGATGGAGCGATGGCCAGGGCGACGCGCGACATCACCGCGAGGTCCGGGAGATCGTCGCCCATGTAGGCGACGTGTTCCGAGCCGACTTTTTCCTCGGCCATGATCGCTTCCAGCACCGCGGCCTTGTCGAGGCGGTGCTGATAAATGTGCTTGACCTTGAGCATTTGCAAACGGGCCTGAGTGCCCTTCGACAATCGTCCGCTGATGACGCCCGTGGTCAGACCCGATTCGGCCATCCAGGCCAGGGCGATGGAGTCTTGGGCGTTCATGCCCTTGAATTCGACTAATTCTCCCGTCGTGTCGACGAAATGATAAATCGTTCCCCCCGTGAGAACGCCGTCGACATCGCAGAGGAAAAGACGAATCTTGGCGGCTTTGGCGCGCAGAGTTTTTGCGGCCAGTTTGGCCGTCATAGGGCCGCCGCTCGGGAATCGGCCAACGCGTTGGCCAAGGCCCGCAAACCGTCGCCGGCCGAGCCGAAGTCAAGACGCAACATGCGGCGTCCGGCCGCCAGAAGGGCCGCCGCGTCTCCGCGGGCTTGGGCGCGGCAGAGCTCCCCGAACGTGAAGGGTTTATCAGGAACGGGAAGTCTTGTTTTTTCCCAGTCGTTGAGAACGAGAAAGACTCCGTTGGCTCCGCCGCCCTTATGCAACTGACCCGTCGAATGGAGGTATCGGGGTCCCCACGACGCGGTCACGGGGGCCGTCGTGCGGGCTCGAATAAGCCGGCGGACGTCATCGAGCAGGCGGCGGTTGTCATCGGTTCCGGCGAGAAAAGACAGGATGGACACGTAGTCGCCGGGCTTGACGCGGGCGAGATGCGCCTCCAAGACTTCGCGCAAAGGGCGATCCTGGCTTGAGTCTGCGTTCAGGGCTAAGAGCAAGCCCGTGTCGCAAGAGGCGGCCAGGCCGCCGGCGCGCAGACTTGCTTTTTCCGGCGCGGCGTTCTTCTGGGCCTCGAGGAAATCCCGAGTTTTATCCTTGGCCGACTGCACGTCGGGCTGATCGAAGGGATTAACCTTGAGCAGAAAGCCCGCCGCCGCCGTCGCGATTTCCCATAGGAGGAACTGCGCGCCGAGGTCCAGCGCGTTCGACATTTCCAAGCGCATGACGGGGTGTCCGGACCGTTCGAGCTCGGCGAGCGCGGCGTCGACTTGGGGTTCAGCGTGACCCTTGAGGGCGATTCTGACAAACGCGCGATCGCGGCCATAGGAGGGAGCTTGGACGAGGGCTTCGTCGATGACAGGGAGAATTCCTCGTCCCTCTTTTCCCGTGGATTCCGCCACCAACTGTTCGACCCAAAGCCCGAAAGCCTCCAAAGCCGGGGGCAGGACCAACGTCATTTTGTCGCGGCCGTCGCGGGCGTGGCTGGCGAGGAACGCCCCCAGACGAAGGGCGTGATTGTCCCTGGTGGGGGTTTGGGCCGAGAACGCCGCCGCCGCTTTGCGGGCGCGGGAGAGAAGCTCGCCGGTGTCGATGCCGGCCAGAGCGGCGGGAACGAGGCCGAACACGGTCAGGGCCGAGAAGCGTCCTCCCACGTCGGGCGGGCTGAGGAAGGTCTTGCGAAATCTCAATTCCCGCGAGAGTTTTTCCAGAGAGGTCCCCGGATCGGTGATGGCCACGAAATGGCGGGCCGCGCGGGCGCCGTGGCGGCGCGAGACCGCGTTCCAGAAATACGAGAGGAGCGCGTTGGGCTCTACGGTCGAACCGGACTTGCTGGCGACGAGAAACAACGTCTTGTCGAGGTCGAGCTGTTTTTCCAGCGCGGCCACCGCCTCGGGGTGGGTGGAGTCGAGAATCATCAACTCAAGGCGATTGGGCGGCGCCGAGAAAATCGAGCGCAGCACGGCGACGCACAGACTCGATCCCCCCATCCCGAGCACGACGGCTCGGCGAAAACCCTCTGCCGCGGCCGTCTCGACGAAATCTCTGAGCGGTCCCAGGGCGGGAGCCGCGGCCACCGGCGCGTCCAGCCAGCCCAAGGCATGGCGGATGATTTTTTGGTGTTCTTTGTCGGCTTTCCAAAGGGAGGGATCCTTGGCCCACAGGCGTTCGCAAAAGCGCGCCGTCTCGAGTTCGGCCAGGCCCGCTTCCACGGCGGCGTTCTCCACCTCGAGCAAGGCCCGTTTGGCGGCGAGCTTTCCCATCAAGGTTTCGTAAGAGCGAGAAAACGCGGCCAGGCCTTCCGTCTCAAGGCGATTGAGGACCGCCTCGCGATCCACGCCGAATTGGGCCAAGCCGTCCCATTGCGCTCGGGCGGTTTCGACGGATTCGTCGAGCGAGGGTCGGGCGGCGCCGTGTCTGCGGTAGGCGTCGACGGTGGCCGGCGGCATGGTGTTGACGGTGTCGAGCCCGATGAGTTCCTCGACGTAGAGGGTGTCTCGATAGGCGGGGTTTTTCGTTCCCGTCGACGCCCAGAGCAGGCGCTGGGGCTTGGCGCCTTTGGTTTTGAGCGCATTGAAGCGGGCCGAGGAGAAGACTTTTTTGCCGTGCTGGTAGGCCAGCTTGGCGTTGGCGATGGCGGCCTTCCCAAGCAGGGATTTAGCGCTCGCTTCGGGGCGTTTTTCCAGCTCCGCGTCGACGGCGGAGTCCACTCGGGAGACGAAGAAACTGGCGACCGAGGCGACTTTCGCGAGGTCCTTGCCCGCCGCCGCGCGGCGCTCGAGGCCTCTGAGGTAGGCCTCGGCCACGGCGCAGTAGCGCTCAAGGGAAAACAGCAGCGTGACGTTGATAGAGAGGCCGTCTGCGGTCAGGTCTTCGATGGCCTGCAGACCTTCCACCGTCCCGGGGACCTTGACCATGAGGTTGGGGCGGTCGACCGCGTTCCAGAGGCGCTTGGCGTCGGCCACGGTGCCGGCGCGGTCACGGGCGAGAGCGGGAGCGACCTCGAGGCTGACGAAGCCGTCGCCCGCCCTGGTCTCCTCGTACAGAGGCCGAAAAAGGTCGCAGGCGTCTTGAATATCGGAAATCGCGAGTTTCTCGAAAAGCTCGGCGGGAGGCATGCCCGGACGGGAGCGACTGCGGATGGCCTCGTCGTAGTCGGAGGAGTCGCCGATGGCTTTTTCAAAGATGGTGGGGTTGGACGTGACCCCGCGCACGCCGTCTTCCTCTATAAGACGCTTGAGCTCGCCGGAATCGATCAAAGACCGGGAGACGTAGTCATACCAGACCGAGACCCCGAAACGATGCAGATCGCGGAGAGGATTTTTAGAGGTCATTGAACGGACTCCTTGGAGTAGGCCCGCTCGATCGCGGTCACCTTGTTTTTGCGGCGAACATGGCGTTCGAGACCGGAAAATTTCGCGTTAAGCCAGGCGGAGACGACTTCATAGGCGAGTTCGACGCCGATGATGCGCCCGCCCAGGCACAGAACGTTGACGTCGTCATCCTCGACGCCTTGCCGCGCTGAGAACGTGTCGTGGCACAACCCCGCGCGCGTGCCGGGCACTTTGTTGGCCGCGACCGTGGCGCCGACTCCCGAACCGCAGACGATGAGTCCGCGCTCGGCCCGGCCCGCGGCGACCGCTTCGGCCACGGCCCGCGCGTAGTCGGGATAGTCGGCCGGCTCGGCGTCGGTGTCGACGCCGAGATTGAGGACGCTATGTCCTTTTTTTTGAAGCCAGGAGTGCAGGAGTTTTTTGAGCGGAAAGCCGGCGTGGTCGCAGCCAAGGGCGATGATCATGGCTTCATTCTACAAAACACTTATAGGCCGGCGGCGGCGCGCTCGGCGCTGACGCGCGGCTCGACTTCGCGCACGCGGCCCAGACGGCGAACGACCGCCGTTTTCAACGCGCGGTTTTTAAACAAGCTTCCATGAAGGGACAACGGCACCGGCACGGGAAGGCGCAATCCCTTGGCGGCCGCGACGGCCAGAGCGGCGAGATGGTCGGCGGCGTCTTCCCGCAAGCGACGGGCGCGCGTCAAGCGGGCATTCAGAACGCGGGGAGCCAGCGCCGCCGTGGCGCGCACGGGATCTGCGGCGTGCGCCAAGCTCAGAGGGTCGGGCAGCCGCAGGGCCGAGCGCAAGACCGCGTCGCGGGCGGCTGTTTTACCCAGCCAGAAGCCGGAGCCCTCGTCGCCCAACAAGGGTCCCAATCCCCCCGCCCGTCGAGATTTTCCGTCGACGCCCCGGGCGAAAGCCAAGGAGCCCGTGCTTGCGATGAGGAGCACGCCGGGCCCGGAGCCGAAGGCGGCGCGGTGCGCGATTTCGTAGTCGGGGCACACGCGCACGCTCCGAGCGAGGGCCCGCAAGGATTTTCGCAGCTCCGCGCGCGACGCCGCCGCGCCGAGCCGGGTGCCTCCCAAAGTGATCGCGTCGACCCGCTTCACGCCGCCAGCCCGGAGGATGCGTTGAAGAACGCGCGGCGTTTGGCGCCAGGAAACCGCCGGCAGGCGCGTCTCGCTGAGGATGTCGGTCCCATCCGTCAGGCACACGCGCAGCCAGGTGGCGCCCAGATCCACGCCGAGATGTCTCTTTGGTGATCTCATGCTTAGTACTTCAGGGTCCCGATCTCGACTCCGGCGAAATAGGCTTTGACGATCGAGGCGTAATCGATTCCCGCCTCGGCCCGGCCCATCGCCCCGGATTGGCACAGGCCCACGGCATGGCCCCAGCCGCCTCCCCGGAAAACGAAGGTCTCGGGCACCAGGACCGGGATCGGGGCGGATATTTTTTTACCCTTCGCCGATGTCCGCCCTGGAGGGAACTCCTTGCGGTATTCGACGTCGAAGACGAAATAGGTGCTGCGCAGGGAGCCCGCGGCGGCCACTCCTCGGATCGCCATCTCATCGGTGAGTTTTTTATTGCGCTTGGAGCCTATGATCAGAAGGGAGGTGACATGGCCCGCGGGCGAACGGCGCACAACGCGCAGGCCTCTGAGTTGTCCGATCTTGTACTTCCGGTTCAGTTTTTCGGAGAGCTCCTTGGCGGAGACGGCGCGGGTCCAGCGCGCGTGGGAGGGATGAACTTGGCTGGAGGGCCGGTCGTAACCGCTGGGCCAATCGGAGAGCAGCATCCTCAACTCGAGGGGAGAGGCGGGAAGCGCGACGGGCGTCGCCGAATCCGACATGCCTTTCCAGTAGGGGACATTGCCCCAGCCGATGTCCGCGCCGCTTTGAGTCATCCCCCCGCAATGCGATGAGTAGATCACGTGCGCCGGTTTTCCCTTGAAGAAAGCGACCCGGTCGCGGGTATCGATCACCACGGAACGAGTCCGCGGGGTCTCCGAATGAAGACCGCCGTAGACTTGGCAATGCTGCCCGTCGCACAGGTCGTAGCCGTCCTTTTTATGTCGCCGGGTCATGGTCTTGATGAAATAGGCGTGCGTGCGGGCGATGACGGCCTGCGCTTTCAACGCCTCGAGCGGGGCGCGAACGGGCATTTCCGCCGAGACGACTCCGTGGGTGTAGTCCTCCAGGCCTATGATGTTGGTGATGCGGATCGTGCGGGGGCGGCCGAACAATGCGAACTCAAGTTCCCCGCGAAAGGCGCGCGGGACTTGCGCGGGATCGTCTTCGATGGTGATGAGCGAAGACGCCATATCGAGCGGTTTGATGAGAATGGCGTCCGAGGCGATGGCGACGACCTGCCCCTCGTGCGAGCGCAATTCCAAGCGCGTGCGGCTCTTTTTTTTCTTTTTACTGGCGGCGACGATGCGCAAGGTCCACGATTCCCCGGCCCCCGCGGAGAAAAGGACGCGGCCGCTTTTGGGCTCTAGGACTTGCCAAGGGTTGTTTCCGCGAAATGAGGCCGACAGGCGCGGGCGGGGCTTTCCCATGGCCGTGGAGGAGACGCCGACGCGCAAGACGGGCATTCTCCCCCCCAAAAGCTCGGTGGCGTCGGCGGGTCCGGTGGGCCCCGGCTGGGTCGGTGCCGGCGGTTCCGGCGTGTTGGTGATCATCGGGCGAACTTTCGCCATCAAGGCCTGAGCGAGCTTTGAACCGGGATCTCCCTCGAGCAGACGCTGCAGCTGCTTCCAGGCTTCATTGTAGCGGCGCTGACGAAGATAGGCGCGGATGAGAATGCCCCGGCCCTCATGAAAATAAGAATCCGCGCCCACGGCGAGTTTATAGGCTTCGGCGGCCGCAGACTCGTCGCCGAGCTTGTCGTAGGCGCTGCCGAGAAAATAGGGCGCCATGGATTGCCCGGGAGCGGCCCGCGCCGCCGCTTGGAGGATATCGGCGGCCTCGCGCGGCTTGTCCAAGGCCAATTTGACTCTGCCCGCGCCGAGCAACGCCCAGGCGGAGTCGGGATTGATCCCCAGGGCTCGGGTGAACTCCGCGTCGGCGGCCGCTGGATCGCCGACGCGCAGCAAGGCCCAGCCCAGCGAGGCGCGAAGTTCCGCCTGATCATTGAGGGCGCAGGCGCGCCGATACCAGGACACGGCTTTTTCGGGTCGTCCGGACTCGGCCCAGGCCAAGGCGCCCTCGACCCACAGTGTCCAATCCTTGGAAGACGTTTTGACGGCGGCCTCGAAGGCCTCGGCCGACTTCAGGACGTCGGAGGTGAAATACAGGGAGCGGGCCTTGGCCGCCAAGGGGTTGGAAGGCGCTGCCGGTTTGGAGACGACGGTCACGGTCGAAGGCTTGGGCGGCGTCTGCGCCGGATTTTCGCGACCGGGTTGGGCCCGGGCGAAAGGGGCGCGCAAGGCGACGGCCACACAGAGGGCGTATAGGACGCGGCGAGAATAGAAGCGGGTGATGGGCAGCAATCTTTTATCTATTTGAGGTTTGACTCTATCGAGGCCAAAGAATCGCAGGATACTAACATTCCGCGCGTCAGTTGCGCCAGGAATCCAGCCCCCGCACCATTGAGGCGGTCATGCGTCTTCTAGCGCCGCGCGCCCGTGGCCGCGTCGAAGAGATGTACCGCGCCCGGCGGCGCGCAGACTTTGCACGATGAGCCTGGCCGGAGCTCGCAGCCAGGTTCTTCCCGACGGAGAACCTCAACTGCGGTGCAGTTGAAACTGGATCGCGGCGGCAAGGGCTGGGACCTTTCGGTCGGAGGATCTGAGTTGTGACTGATCCGCGAACTCGTCCTGAAACTGGTTTGTGGAAAACCTTTTTCGATCGCTTGCCCCAATCGCCTCGCGTCTTCGCGGCTCAAACGGCGTTGAACACAATAATCCGCGCGTTCTCATCACTGATGATTTCAAACTGAAGATTCGGCTCATCTCGCATCGAATCAAGTGACAGGATTACAGAGACCTCGGCGCGAACGGTCCAGGCAAAGTGGTCGCTAGAGAAGGTCAAGCTCGCGCGTGAGAGCCTCGCGCAGTTGTTTGGCGATAGCCACCTGACTGCGGGGCAAGAACTCCCTGAGCTCGCGCTCCACGTCCTTGACGTTGAGCTTGGCGGCCTCGCGCCTCAGGTCTTGCTTGGATGCGATAATTTTCTTTATACCGAGACGAGCGCGCATCAGGAAATAAATGTCGTAGAAGTCGCGCGGTTCCTTGCGGCGGAGCAGCGCTTGGATCTTCTCCGAGACCATTTCATCCACGTCAAGCGCCGTCACCGAGTAAGATGTCCAAAGCGGAGAATTCACCAATGTCGTCTCATGAGGGGCCGGCTTGCCCGAGGCCCGCAGGGAGACGTTCCACTCGATGCGCACCGGCCAGTCGTAGACCTGCGTGTCCATCAGGGCGAACCATCCGCCGGAGGTCTCGTTGGACTCCACCTTCTTGAAATCCAGCCCGTGCCGCGAGGCTTCCTTGGCGGTCTGCTTGATCCACTCCCCCACATGGTAGGGCTTGACCCAGCCGGTGAAGTCGAGGTCCTCAGAAAACCGCGGGCTATTGCGCAGGAGGCGCAGGGCCGTGCCTCCTTTAAAGGCCAGCTTGGCGTCGACGCCTTTGAGCTGAAAGAGGATGTCCAGCAGGACATGCTGGACATATTCCCGAGCGACGCTCAACTCCTGGGTCTGCCAGCTAGTGCTGAATTCTGTGATCTGCGATTTTGAGATCATTCTTGAACCACTCCATGAGACCAGGGTGCTCGAAGACCGCGAGGTATTCCAGAAGTTCGCGGCGAGGAACTTCTTTGAGTTTGAGCCTGCTGTTTACAGGCGAACCTCTCAAGTAGGCAAGATACAGATAGTCGGCCAGCGCCTTCGCTTTTTCAGCGATCAAAACAGTCTCGCCGCCTTGTTGAATCGCGCGATAACCGCAGAAAGAGCGACGCTTGATCGTCCGATAGCCGTAGCTGATTCCCATGACGTCGAACTCGCGCGTGCTTCGCGTGGTCACGGAGGTCACGGAATACACGGTCTCGGGGATCAGGTGGTAATGGGACAGGGCCGTCTCAAGGGAGATGTAGGACGGCCTGTAAAGCCGGTTGGCGAGTGTCCACTGGGACGGCAGCTCTCCTTCGACCGCGTACAGTCCTCGCCTAAGCCGCCGCAGAAGTCCGCTCTTCGTGTAACGGATCAGCAGGAACTTGGCTGACGCGGGCGTCGAGCCCGTCACCGCCTGAAACTCCCGATCGGTGAACGTGCGGAGTCCGGAGGCCGCCAGCTTTTTATGCGTCTCTGCCCATTTCATATAAGTAGCTAAATCGCTACTTAACTAGAATAGCCTTGAGAGACCTTTTTGTCAAGGTCTCGATCTCGCGAGCACGTACTACTTCCGCGTCGAAAGCATAGGTGGGATGAACGAAAAACCCTACGGTCTTGTTGGAAAGAGTGAGCGGGTGATGGGAATCGAACCCACGTCTAAAGCTTGGGAAGCTCTCGTTCTACCATTGAACTACACCCGCGAAAACGATTGTTTTTTAATGACTATTCGCTAAAATCCGCGCTCCCAAAAAACGACTTTCGCGGATTTATTGTCGACTTTTGTGTCGAGTTTTCCAAAAAAGCGGTCAAAGAACGGCGCCCGGCCGCGGCGCGGAGAAGCTCCTCAACCGCGCCACAACCGAGCGAAAAAAGTATATCAAATCTTCTCCGCGCGGGTCCCCTCGCCGCGAACTCACAGGCGTTCGAGCTCCTTCTTGAGCTGAGCGGGTAGTTGCTGGATGATGGCCCAGTGGCTCTTCGGCAGGAAAGCCTTGAGCTCGTTGTAGAGGAACTTCTTGTCGGCCGCCTCCAGCTTCTCCAAGACCTCCTTGCGCCGTGCTGCGATCGACTTCCTCTCTCCCATCGGCTTGCGCAGGATGAAGTAGAGGTCGTAGAAGTCCCTCGGCTTGGCGCG
>JBBTHA010000129.1:0-6065 GCA_038060535.1 Elusimicrobiota bacterium
TCGCGGCCCGCGAGCATGCCCTGCGCGAGGAAGAAGCGCGAAAGCAGGCCGCTCGGTCCGCCCGCATCCGCGCAGACGCGCTCAAGAAAGAGGCCGCCCGTAAGGAGGCCGCCCGCAAGGAGGCCGCGCGGGCGAAAGCGCAGGCGGCCAAGCGCGCGGCGGCGAAAAAATCAACCCCTCAAAAAGGCAAGGACGCGAAAACAAAAACGCCTAAGAAGACTTCCCCTAAATCGCCGCGCGGACGTTAGCGCCCGCGCGCGCCGTCGTTCTTTCGCGGCACAACGATAATCTTCTTGAATTCAGGTCCCTTGTCTTGGGGCATGACTTATTGATAGCGGTTTTTGGCCGGTGTTAGACAAGAACGACGCTGCGGCGCAGCGGGGCCTTGCGGGGTCTTGTTATATTTCGATTCTTCTTCGTTGGCGGCACGGGTGATGGGGAGGGGCCCGCGGGCTCGGCGCCGTAAGTTGTTGCGCCGACGGGGCGCCAGCGTTCGAGTGTGTGCAGGTGCTTGACCATCAGTCGCGCCAGCAATGTCGGAATGCCCATCCTGTGCAGCTTGGCCGCGCAGAAAGCCTTCATCTGGTCGACCGTCATCTCGGGCTGAGTGAATCGTCCCGCGGTGAAGCAGCAACTACAGTAAGTCCGGCTTAACGTGCCGTCGACGTTTCTGCCGCCGCATTGGGGGTCGTTTTTGAGGGGCATCCCGCAACTCTGGCAATCGGAATACGATGTCATGCGTTGTTCCTCCTTGGCGTAGCGAAAAACGATTCGCGTCCGGCATGCTTGGCGCAACACTGCGTCCCGCGAAGGCGGCCATTATTTATCCGCGGCGAGTTCGTTGCGCCCCGCGCAAAGGTTCGCGGTTGCCAAGGACACGTGAATGCGAGTGTTTTAAAATGGGGAGGCGATCATGCATGGAAACAATGTCGTCGCAATTGAGCCGCAAAAACCGCGCTGGTGGCGGGACCAGACGGAAGTGACGCTCAACGGCGAGGTCGCGGACGCGATCTCGTTTATTCAGAGCACCATCAAAGCCGCGGAGCAATTGCCGTCCGGGCACACTCTTTCCTTACGCCTGGGTTATGAGCCGGAGCTGCTTTATCACATCTTGGGAGATAAGGGCTTCGACCATTGGTCGCAATTGCAAGAGGATGGAATCTGGCGCATCGACTTCCATAGACTTGCCGGCCGGCGGCTATGAAGGGGAACGAGATCTCTCGTCGATGAATGACCGGCGCGGGACGCACCGCGGCCTGTTCGGCGCGGCGCGCCCCGCGGGCGGGCTTATTCGGGCTGTTTTTCGAACTGGACGCAGAACTCCGTCGGCTGGGACAGGGTCGTTTTCCCGTCGGCCGTGATCAGACGCGAGACGATCTCATGCGGGCCGTTATCGTAGCCGGACCAGTCGCACCACCAATATCCCGTGGACTGTCGGCACGTCAGCCATTCGCCCTGGTCGACGGCAATTTCGACCCTTTGAGCGGCCTCGGGAGCGTTAATGCGGAACGTGTATTCGGCGCTGCTGATCGTTTCGCCCTCACGCGGAAAGTCGATCAACGGTTTGATATCCATAGCGCGCTTTTCGTGTCTTTCTTTGATGGCAATAGGCATATGTGCCTCCGGTGTTTAGTTTAAGCGTTGACCCTTGAACGCGTCCGGCGCAATGATCCAGCCAGACACGGTCGTCAGGCCGGATGATTATGCATGTCGGGCGCCGACGGCCTCCAAAATCCCGCTGACGGCCTCCCGTCCGAAAAACACGGCTTCGCGACGATGTTGCGACACTCCCGCACCATCGTATTCTTTCGGCGCGCTTCAACGCGTTATCTGGGCTGGAGCAACGCAACGGCCCTTTCAGGGAGCTGGTTCAGGGGCTGCTTTGTTGCGCCTCAGCAAACTCGAGGTATAGAATTGTGTTTCGCGATCGCTTCGATGCGGGGGAAAAACTGGCGCGCGAATTAAGGCGTTACCGCGGCGCCAGCGAGACCCTTGTGCTCGGAGTTCCGCGCGGAGGCGTGTTGATCGGCGGCGTGCTGGCACGGGAACTAAATTTGAAGCTTGACGTTATGTTGACCAAGAAGATTGGTCATCCCCATGATCTCGAAGTCGCTATCGGCGCGGTGAGCCTGACCGGCGAGATTCTCGACACGGCTCAAATCGAGACCGAGAAAATCTCAACCGATTATGTCTCTTCGGAGATCTCACGCATACGCGCGAGCCTGCAAAGTCGCTATAAAAAATACCGCGCGGGGTGCAGCGTCGCGCCCGTCGCGGGCAAGACCGTCATCTTGACCGACGACGGGGCCGCCACGGGACGCACGCTGTGTGCGGGGATCAATCTCCTGCGGCGTCAGGGGGCGCGTGCGATCGTCGTGGCTTTACCCGTCGCGTCGCGCCCGGCGCTCAGGCTTCTAAAAGCCTGCGCTGATGAGGTGGTCTGTCTTGATGTTCCATACGACTTCCAGTCGATCGGTCAATATTACCGCGATTTCCGCCAGATCTCCGATGAGGAGGCTCGCGCGCTTCTGAAGGAGTCGGGAAGCGTCATCGATAGGAATCGGTGACGCTTCTTTTCTAGACCATGGCCCCATCGGGCCCACTCGGCGCCGATGCTAGGACCAATAATCCCGCATGCGTCGGCTGCCGGCAGAGTCCTTGAGCTTGGCGAGCGCTTGCAGCTGTATTTGACGCACTCGTTCTCGAGTGACGCGAAAGGTGCGGCCGACCTCTCCAAGCGAACGCGGCGTGCCGCCGTCAAGGCCAAAACGCAGGCGAAGCACGCTGGCCTCCCGTGTGTCGAGATGCGACAGCCACTTCCACACCTCGTCGCGCCGGATGGAATTCTCGATAAGGGTTTGCGGCAGGGGAGCCGTTTTGTCTTCCAGGAACGTCTCTAGGAGGTTTTCGCCGTCGCCGTCCGTCGGTTGGGCCAGCGAGAGAGGCTCTTGCATGGCGAGCTGAAGCTCTTGAAGCTTGCGCTGTGCCAAGGCTGTGCGGCGAGCGTTTGGGGCGTTGCCAGAGGGTTTGACATCTTCCTGCTCGCGGGTGCGGCTGGCTTTTTTCAGGCGGGCGAGGGCGGCCCTCACATGCACGGGAATTCGAATCGTCTTCTCCTTGTCGGCGAGGGCGCGTTGGATGGACTGTCGGATCCACCAGGTCGCGTATGTCGAGAACTTGAAGCCTTTGGCCCAGTTGAATTTATCGATGGCCCGTATCAACCCCAGGCTGCCTTCTTGAATGAGGTCTGCGAGATCCATGCTCTCGGAGGCGAACGTCTTGGCGATGGAAATCACCAAGCGGAGATTGGCGCGCAGCATGCGCGTCTTCGTCTGGCCGATGTGCTCCTCCAAGACCAAGAGCCGATCATCGAGCGCCAACAGGCGCGCGGGCGCCATGGCCAGAGGATCCGTTCGTTTTCCCTCTCGCAGGCGCCGTGCCTGGTCATGGATGCGGTTGGACAGTCGGCGGATCTTGTCCTCATGCAATCCGAGCTTGAAAATCCTTTTCATCAGGTTTTGCGAAGGCGTTCCGCGCGACAGGGCGCTGGCGACGGAGAGAATCTTAAGACGCATCGCGGCGATTTGGGCGCGCGAAGGCGTTCCGCGGGGCATGAGTTCCTTGGCGTCCATTTCGCCTCGTTTGATCAGTTCCGCCCAATTCCGGAACTGCCTCAGGCACACCGGGGAGGCAAGCACCAACGCCTTAAGTTCCGCCTGGTCGTTTTCGATGGCGCGCGCCAGCGAGATCTCCTCGGCTCGGGTCAGCAAGGGGACTTTGCCCATTTCGAGCAGGTATAACGAGAACGTATCGGCGACTGTTGACTCATTCATGTGAGCATCACTCCTCCCGGGTCCGCACGGCGGCCGGGACACCGGCCAAAAGCCGGACGAAACCGCTGCCTGAGGTCGTTATTTCGGCATGCTGAAGGCGCTTAACGACAGCGCGAGGGGGCGAAGTCGCCCTTCGGCGTGCTGATCTCTTGCGACACTTCCCGAGCGCGCAGGGAAGGCATGCCGGCTCCGGGGGCGATTATGGCCTTGAGGTGTTACAAAATTGTTTCGGTCGAGAGCGGTCCTGGCGCTGGACGCCGGAACACCCGCCTGGAATGGGTTGTTCTGTTGCGCCGGACTCCCGCATGAGAGGGGTGCTTCCTAGACGCATCCTCGTTGCCGCAGATCTTTGCCCGCCCTCGCTCTCGGCTTTGGGCGCGGCCAAGGAGCTTGCGTTGAGGTGGAACGCGAGCGTCGAGATCATATACGTCAAGCAGCCGCCGATGATTTCCGCCGGAAACGACCATGACGGCGTGCCCTTAAGCGTGCTGCCCGTGGTGGCGCCGGGAGAGCGCAAGGTCGAAGAGCGTCTGCGCAGGGCCGCCGCGGGATTGCCGCCTGAGAGGCTCTCATTTCAGACGGTGCACGGCTGGCTGCCGGCGGCGCTTTCGGATCTCGCGCGGCCGCCGCGCGCGGACATGATGGTGATGGGCACGCACGGCTACGCGGGCCTTGACCGCTTGCTCACGGGCTCGGTCGCCGAGTCGGTGTTGCGGCGCGCGCGCATTCCCGTGCTCGCGGTGCCCAAGCACACGAGTCTGTCCCGGGTCGCGCGCATTTTCGCGCCTTGGAACGCGGCTTCCTACGCGACTCGCGCGCTGCTTTGGGCCAAAGAGCTGGCCCGCAGCTTTCGCGCGACGTTGGACGTGTTCCATGTTGAAGAACCCGGCATGTCGGGCCGGCGTGATTGGTTCTCTCTCGATAGACGGCTGCGTTCCATTTTAGGCGAGGGCTCCGACTGGACTTTGCAAACGCAAAAAGGCGACGCGCGCAAGCGCATCGTCGCCCAGGCCAACAGCGGACGTTACGAGCTTGTGGTGCTCTCGGCTCACCGGCGCTCTTTGTCCTTCGATATCGTTTTAGGCTCGACGATCGAGCGGCTGCTGCGCCACTCGCGGGTTCCTGTGTTGGGAGTGCCTACGGGGCGGTCGCGGCCGCGCCTTGTCGACACATTGGCGCTTGCCGTCGGTTCCACCCGATAACCATCGCGCGCCGCACCGCGAAAAAATAACGCCTTCCTTCGTTTCGCGCAGCATCCTCATCGAATGGGACGCTCCGTTGCGCCGTTGCGATGGGACGACGCATCACAACGGATGGAGGGGAGCGTATGCCTGAAAAAAACCTGGCGGTGGCGGAAAGAGAAATCGAGAATGAGCTGGAGACGTGGAATCCGTTCCGCATGCTGGATCCGATGCGGGAGTTCCATTTGTTTCCGTCTGGACGCATGGAAGACATCCTCGCTCCTTTGAGGACCGGCATGCCCGCGATATCAACGGCCTGGATGCCCCGCGCGGACATTCGAGAGACCGCTAACGAGTACATTCTAGACGTCGCTCTTCCGGGCGTGAAGAGGGAAGATGTGAAAGTGGAGGTCAAAGACGACATCCTGACCATTAGCGGCGAAAAGAAAAGCGAGAAGGAAGAGAAGGGCAAGGGCTGGCTGCGGCGCGAATCGTCTTACGGTGCGTTTCAGAGGAGCTTCGTGCTTCCGGAAGGGCTGCACACCGAAGACGTCAAGGCGGTCTGCAAGGAGGGCGTGCTGACCCTGACCATGCGCAAACCCGCAGAGGTCAAGAAACGCGGCGTGAGCATCAAGGTGGACTGATCACGCGCGTCAGGGTGGACGGACGCGTGTGCCCGTCCACCCTCGGGGGCCGCGGGAGGACTTATTCAACTACTGTATTTCCGCCTCGTCGCGGCGGACCGCTTCAAGAGCATCCACGGTGAGCGGATCGCGAGCGTCATTTGGTCGGATTTGACGCGGCGCTTCGAAGTGCTTGCCCGCGTGCTGCTGCGCCAACATGACGTTCTGTGCGGGCTTCAGTCGCCGGTGTTCGGTGTTTGGGCGATCCCCTTTCGCCTCAAGCGCCTGGAGATCGACTCCGGCGAGGCCGAGCAACTCGAATCGATCGCCGCGGCGGCTCGGGAAACGGGGCAGACGGCGCTGGCCGAGGAAATCGGAGGAGCCTCTGCCCTTCATGTCCATCTTGAAGCCGGGACTCTGGCGTGCGA
>JBBTHA010000130.1:0-17124 GCA_038060535.1 Elusimicrobiota bacterium
AGGGCCTTCATGTCCTTGTGCGGATACACTTTGCGCGCGGATTTAGCCAAACGCGCGCCGTCGATGATCGACGCATGGTTGAGCTCGTCTGAAATCAGCAAATCGTTGGGGTCGCTCATCAGGCTTTGACAGCAGGCCACGTTCACGGTAAACCCCGACTGGAACACGAGGGCGGCCTCGGTCCCCTTGAACTTGGCGAGCTTCTGCTCCAATGCCAAATGGATGTCCTGCGTGCCGATGATGGGACGCACCGCCGCCGTGCCCACGCCGTGGGTGTCGACGGCGGCCTTGGCCGCGGCCTTGAGCTTCGGGTGTCCGGTCAGGTCCAGGTAGTTGTTCGAGGTCAGGTTGACGACTTTTTTTCCATCGACGATGGAGACGGGAGCCTGGTGGCCGGTCAGCACCCGCAGACGGACGTAGCGTCCCTCTTGTTTGAGCTGGGCGAGCTCGACATCAAGAAAATCCATCAAACCGCCGGTCTTCGTGTTCATCGTTCGATTATATAGAATCTTCCCCATGAGGCGCACCGACGCGGCCGCCCTCGCCCTCCTGCTCCTGGCGCTGGCCTGCTTGTTCGCGCGTCTGGCCCACGTACCGGCCCTCTCGCTGGATGAAGCCTGGCTGGGAAATTTCTCCCTGCGCCTGCGCGAAAACGGCGCCTACACTCCGCATCAGATGAACCATTACACCGGCCCCCTGTATTCCTGGGGACTGGCGGCAATGACCGCGGCCTTCGGCCTCGGCGTCGCCCAGATCCGCCTCTTGGGCGCGGCCCTCAACGCCGTCGCGCTCCTGGGTTTTTGGCTGCATGTGCGCCGGCGCGCCGGGGAGGAGGCCGGCGCGGCCTGGGCTTTGCTCGCGGCGGGCTCCGCTTACTTCTTGATGAAATCGCGCCTCGCCTGGGAGGTTTACGCCCTGCAGCCGATCCTCATCTTGGGAACCCTGTCCCTTCTCTCGCGCGGCGCTAGCGGGCCCCGAACGGCGGCCCTGGCGGCCTTGACCGTCCTGGGCGTGCAAAATCACTTCATCTACCTATCGGTGCCCGCCTCGCTCGTCGTCTTGTTCGGCGCGCGCGCGGCCTGGCGCGGTGAAGAGCAAGCGCGCCACACCCTTCGGTCCTCCTTGTGCGCCTTGGCCGCGGGACTTGCCTTCGCCCTCGTCAAGAATCCGATCAGCGACGCCTCTTGGCTCGCTCATCGCAGCGCCTGGCTTGCGGCCCTGCTGCTCGCCCCGGCCTTGGCGGGGGCCGCGGCCTGGCGCGCCGCCGATGAGCGCCGCCTGAGCCTCATCGTCCGCCTTCCCCGAGAGCTGATTCTGTGGCTGGGCTTGAGCGTGCTGGCCTTCGTCATCTGGCATCTTGCCCCGTTGGTTCAGATTTTTTCCGGGCCGGTCGTGTTCAAGCGCTTATTCGCGTATAGCGTCCCGGGCCCCCTGGCCGCCGCCCTGCACGCCTGGGGACTGTTCCTCGCGGGGGTTTTAATCTGGCGCGCCGCGCGGGCATGGCACGCAGACGCGATGAGCTTTCATGAGCGGACCCTTCTGCTCTGGCCCGCGGCTTACGCGGCGGTGTTCATCGCATTTCGCCACACCAGTTCCCTGCGCTACTACAATCTGCTTTGGACCATCAGCGCCGTCGCCTTGGCCGCCGGCCTTGCGCGCCTCTCGCCCCGCGACAAAAAAGCCGTTTACGCCTGCGGGGCCGTCGTCGCGATCTTGACCCAGGCGGCGTTATGGCGGGAAATCGCCGCGCCGGGCGACCGCGCTCCGCTGACGTTTCATGTCGGCTGGCGCAAGGAGAACTCCCGCGATTTCTCCCGCAAGGACGCGTTGTTTGAGGCCTTCGACGCCTCGGGGGCCTGCGCGGTCGCTCACGCCGAACGCAGCTTCTCGGCCATCCCCCTGTTCTTCCATCGCAGCGAGCGCCCGGTGCCCGCCTGCGACCCGACCTTGGCCTTCGAGGCCGACCAATGTCCGCAATGCCCCGCCGCGCCGTACTACCGCTGGCGGGTCGTCCCGATCGCGAAGTAGGAGGGAGGGCCCTCCGTCGGCAGCAGCTCCCACGCCGCCTCGATGGTCACGGCGCGCATCGCCTCGCGGCGAGACAAGAAGCGAACCGCCAGCGTCAACGCCCAACGCTCAGCCAGCCCCGCGATCAACGAGCGCGCAGCCTCGCCCGCCAGGCGTCGTCCCGCCGATCCCTCGACGACGATCAGTTCGAGCGGCCGCCCGGGTTCCAAACGGCCCTTGGCGGCCGCCCCCGAAATGAAAACCGCCGCGGCCTTGGCGCGCAAGCGGGCCTTGATCTCATCGACGACGCCGCGGGCGTGCTGCGCCTCGCGTTCCAAGAGCGGAAGGAGCAGGTCGGACAGCAGATGCCTGCGCCGATCCAAACGCCATTGGCTGGAACGACCGGCCGGGCGCCGTTCCACGAGTCCCAAGCCGGCGAGGTCCGCCAACGCCACGGCCGCGCCCTGGTGATTGATGCCGGCCAAACGGGCCAAGGCCCGCCCCGAAAGGGGCGCCCGGGCTCGGGCGAGTTCCCGCAGAACGGCCAGACGACTGGGGGCCGAGAAAATCGCGTCCAAGGGACGGGCCAGATGGCCCTTGAGGTAAATCACCTGCGCCCCAAGAATCGTTTGACTGTGCCAATAAGATCCCACACGCCGCCCGGGGGCCGCGTTTTGATCGCATTCATTGCCAGAAAGGCTACATTTTCATCCTGGTCCCAGACCAGCTCATTGAGTCGAGCACGCGCGCGCCACCCGTGACGGTAACCAAGCGCCAGGACGGCCTTGCGACGCATCTCGATGTCGCCGCGATCGTCAAGCAGCGACTCAAGCAAGGACCACGAGGCCGCATCATTGCGGACATTAAGCGCGCCGACACCAAAGCGGCGTCGGTTCCGAAGGGAACTGGCCAGCAACTTTTTGATCAGCGCCAATGACTCCGAGTCGTCACGCCCGCCCAACGCATGACCCGCGTTCTCTTGCACATCGACGTCCTCGTCTTCCAAGGCTTTTTCAATGAGCGCCACCACGCCCTTTTCATGACGGCCGATCAGCGCTTCGGCCGCCAAGCGCCGCACCTCGGCATCCTTGTCATCGAGCAAACCGGCGATCACCGGCAGCGACTCGGCGTCGCCCCGACGTTTGAGCCCGGCGGCCGCCAGGCGGCGCATGACGACGTCGGGACTCGCCAGCAGGCGCTTGATCAGCGGCAAAGAATCCGATTCCGGCAGCTCTTTGAGCGCATCAATTCCATGGTTGCGGACCTGGGCATCCGAATCGCCCAGCACTGTTTCGAGAAGGCCGAGGACTTGCGAAGGCGGCAGGGATTTCAGCGCTTGGGCCCCGTACCTGCGCACTTCGGGATTGAGATCGACGACCGCCGACGCGATCACGGTCCACAGGTCGGCTTCGCGGCGCCAGGCCAAGACTTGGGCCGCGTCGCGGCGAAACGCGGCGGGCCGCTCAGGACGCATCAGGGATTTCAGCAATTCCACATCGCCGGGGCGACGGCGGCTGTGCATCGCGGCGACCGCCTGGTAACGCACCCCCGCGTCCTCATCGTTGAACGCCTTTTCGATCAAGGCCAACACGCCCTCTTCGTCGCTATCGATCAAAGCCATAGCCGCCCGCATCCGTACGCTCGCGTTCGGGTCAAGCAAGAGGCGCCCGGCCAGTTCCAGAAAAACCGGACCGACATGACCGACCAGGGCTTCGGCCGCGTGGCCTCGCAAAACAACGTCGTTGGGATCGTTCAAGGCCCGGGTCACCAGCACCTGCCAATCATCCCCCTTATACAATCGCATCGCCTGAGCCGCGGCCTGGCGCACGTACCGATCCTCGTCTTCCAGCGCGGTCGCGATTGCGGTGAACTGCTGCGCAAGCGTGTGCCAAGAAAGGGCTTGAGCCCCGGCCAGGCGCACATTCGCGTCCGGGCTGGTCAAAGATCGGGCGATCACCGCGAGCACGCTCTTGTCCCTCGTCTCTTTCAAGGCTTTTAGGGCAGAGAGGCTCGTTTGGGCATCTGGATCACCCAAGACCATCTCGATAAGAGCTGGGGTATCCGCAGCCTCTCGACCTATCAGTCCCTTGGCCGTTAAGCGGCGCACGGTCGGGTCGGGATCAGCGAGCAGTTCCCGCATCTGCCGGGTCGACCCCCGAAACTGGCCATAGGCGATCGCTCTCGCCATTTTGAGGCGCACCTGGGCGCTTGGGTCCGAGCCCCGAGCCCAGACTAAGGGTGGGTGAAACCGTCCCCACCGTCCCAGATACGCTCCGGTCTCCAGACCGAACAGAACGGCCAGGACGGCATCGCGCAGGGGCCTTTTTTGCAGCGTCACTTTCACATCGACCGTCCTCTCGACGCTGGCATGCTCGCCCCCGAAAAGCACTTCGACATACGGCTTGATGACGTCCATGACCAGCGAGTGCACGATCTCGCCCGGCATGACCAACGCGCGACCCCGCGGCAATCGTTTGTCTGACACGAAGCTCACAGCCCGATTCAGTTTTTCAACGATAAACCTCGGAAGCGCGTCGGCCACGCGGTGAAAGAGATAAAAACGCCGGATGATGCCCTGCAGCAGCGGAACCAATGTCCCCTGATCGAACACCACGGAGTCCGCGCCGGCAACGCCGGCGGCGTGGCGCCGCAGAACGTCCGTCATGATGGCCGCGATCGTTTCCGGGCTCAGGCCATTGCGATAGCCCGAGCGCAGGATCGGGAGGTCCAGTTCAAAGATGTTTTGACCGATACGCGAGCGGCGTTTGGCGGGATCTTCAGGCAACACCTCGAGGTGCTCAAAATCCGCGAGACCCGAGGCCCGGATATTGGCGAAACTCAAGCCCTCGTCCCAGTTGTGAATGTTGCTCGGGCCCAGCCGCGAGATTTCAAACGCCGTCGCGCGACCGGCCGGCCTCCAGTAATCCCATTTCCAGGAAGCTGCCGAATGGGAGAGGGGCGCCAAACTGCCGTGGACCCAGCCGTTATTATAAAGGCGAATCATCCCGTCCACGGCCCCCAGCGCCGATCGTCTCACGGCCTCGGTTTTGCGTTCCACGCTCCAATCCCGGGGCAAGGCGTCTCCCAAATAAGTGAAAAAATCCTCGGACATCCGGCCGGGCAGTACATACGCCATGAACTCCGGGCCATGCTCCCGAACGGAGCTCGGCGAGGTTCGGACATACCCATCCGCCGCGGGCAACGGGATCGGAGCCTCAAGCTCGAAGCGATTGACCCGCTCCAAACCGACGCCTTCTGCGCGAACGTCCTTGCCCGGTTTGGCGAACTTCAGCGCCACCAGGCTGCCCGCCGTATCCACGGGCACAAGCGCCGTGCGGCCGTGCCAGACCACGCCGTCCTGCGTGGGAAAAGCAGACAGCACGCGTTGCGTAAGAGCCTGCGACTTCTCAACCAAAGAAGTCTCCAGCGCGCGCAGTTGCGACTCCACGACCGCGTTGAGATTCGGATCAGGCGACTCCAGAGACTGGGCGGCGACGGCCAAATCATCGAAGCGATGCTTCAAGACGCTGAGATCCTGCACGGCGCGAACCGGATCTTCGGCCTGCGCAATTTTTTCCGCCGCGTCCGCCTGCAGCTGCGCGGCATAGGCGGTGAGGGCTCGGGACACGTATTTCGACCTCTCGGCGTCTGGCGCCGCAGCCAATTGACTCGTCTCCAAACGGACATGCTCTAAAACCCGATTGAGCGCGGCGAGACTCTCCGCGCGAATATGGGCCGGATTGGAGAACAGCTTTGGAAAGGCGGCCGCCGCCGCGGGCGCGAGACCCGCGCCGCTTTTCGCCCCGACCAAAACCGGGGCGCACATCCCGGGGAGCGCGGCCAGGAGAAAGGCCGAAGAGAATATGGCGGTGGAACGAACCATACCACCTTTATTCCAGACTTATCGCTATTTTTTCAGGGTCTTTAGGCCTGGCGGGCGGTTCCAATAGACCCACGCTACGAACACGGCAAAGGCGAGGCTTGGTCTTCTAAGGAACGAATACGACCTTGCCGCAGTCCCGCGCCGCTCCCGTCATCGCGGCGAAACCTTTTTCGAAGTCCTTGAGGGGCATGGTATGGGTCACGATGGGGCGCAAATCGATGGCGCCGGAACGCAGCAGGCGATCGGCCTTGTACCATGTCTCGAAAATCTCGCGGCCGACGATGCCGTGCACGCGCACGCCCTTGAACACCAGGTCATTGGCCCAGTCGAGTTCGACGGTCTTAGAGGGGATGCCGAAGGCGGTGATGCGACCGCCGCTGCGCACACACTTGAAGGCCGATCGGATCGCGGCCTGGGCGCCAGACATCTCGCAGACCACGTCGAAGCCGTCGGTCACCTTGCCGGCCTTGACCGGGTCCTCCTCGGGCGAGACGACGGTCGTGGCCCCCATGCGCAAGGCAAGCTCGGCCCGGTAGCGGGAGCCCTCGACGGCGACGATGCGGTCCGCGCCCGAGGCCTTGGCCACCGCGATGGAAAACAGCCCCTGAGGCCCGCAGCCCATCACCAGCACGGATTTGGCCGCGACGGGCTCGACAAGCACGGAGTAGACGGCGTTGCCAAACGGCTCGAAAAGCGAGCCGATATCCTTGAGCGTGTCGTCCTTGTGCTTCCAGGCGCAGCGCGCGGGAACCGCCGCGTAGTCCCCGAAGCCTCCGGGACCGTCGACGCCGATGATTTTCATCTCACGGCACACGTGCCTCTGACCGTTCTGGCATTGGTAGCACAAGCCGCAAAAAATATGGCTCTCCACGGACACGAAGTCGCCCTTCTTGAAATCCCGCGCCGACGCGCCGACTTCCTCGATCGTGCCGCAAAACTCGTGGCCGAAGGTGCTGGGCGTTTTGAACCTCTCGGGCGCCCACGAGTTCCAGCCGTAAATCGGCAGGTCCGAACCGCAGATCGAGGCGCGGTGCACCTTGATGAGCACCTCGTCGGCCCGGATGCGCACGTCATCGATTCCGCCGTAGACGGCTCCCGGCGCCGGCGTCTTTTTTTGCAGGGCTTTCATTCGAACAGGTTCCTCAACACGAACAGAAGGTTCTCCTTGCGCTCGCGGATGCGCCGGTAGAAGTACGGAAACCAATGAGTCCCATAAGGGACGTAAATGCGCACGGTATGGCCTTGCTCTCTGAGCTCGCGCCAGCGCTTGACGCGCAAGCCGTAGAGCATCTGCAGCTCGTAGTCGGATTTGACCAGTCCGGCGGCGTCGCAGGCCGCGACCGCCGCCGACAGCCGGACGTCATCGTGAGTGGCGAAGGCCGGCAGCGGCGCGCGAGCCAGCAGCGCGGCGCAGCGGTCGTAATTGGCGTTGACGTCTTCTTTCGCCTGGAAGGCGACGGAGGCGGGCTCTTTGTAGGCCCCCTTGCACAGGCGCACGCGCGCCTGTCGGGCCACCGCGTCCTTGACATCGGCCTCGGTGCGGCGCAGGCAGGCTTGGAGCACGATGCCCACATCGGGATGGCGGCCGCGCAAGCCGTAAAACAGGTCGAGCGTTTTTTGAGTCCAGGCCGAGCTCTCCATATCGATGCGCACGAAATTCTTGAGCCGAGCCGCCTCCTCCACGATGCGATGAAGATTCTCCGCGGCCAAGCCCTCATCGAACGACAAGCCGAGTTGGGTGAGCTTGAGGGAAATGTTCGCGTCGACGCCCGTCTCGGCGAGGCGGCGCAGCATCAGGATATTTTCCTCGGCGGCCGCCAAGGCGCGCTCCCGGTCGAGACTGTCCTCGCCGAGGTTGTCGAGCGTCACCTTGAGGCGCTCGGAGTTGAGGCGTCGCACGACTTGGACGGCTTCGTCGATATCGTCGCCGGCGACGAATCGGCCCGCGAGAAAGGTCAGCGCTCTCACGGCACGATTCTAGCAACTTCATGACGGCGGTTGAAGACGCCCCCAAGCCTGGGGCGCGCCGTCGCTTCAATCACGGACCGGCCCGCGGCGCGCTCAAGAATATCAGCCAGCCGATCAAAAAGAGCACGCCGCCGACCGGCGTGACCATGCCCCAGCGCCTCTCGCCGGTGAGCGTCAGCAGGTACAAGCTCCCGGAAAACACTATGATGCCGGCCACGAAGCACCACCCCGCCTTGTCGGGGCCTTTCACGGCGGCCAGCGCGAGAAGTCCGAGCGCGTGATAGATCTGGTAACGCACTCCGGTCTCGAAAACGGCGAGCATGTCGGGCGACAGGCGGGACTTGAGGGCGTGCGCGCCGAAAGCGCCCAAGGCCACGGCCGCCAGCATCAGTCCCGCCCCGAATCGAAGCCAAAGGGTGGAATTCATGGAAGACTCCTCCAGAACTTAAGAAAGTCGCTCGGCGGCGCGGCCTCGAAACAGGCGGGCCGGCCCGTGAACGGATGCTCGAAGCGCAGCCGGTAGGCATGCAGCATCAGGCGCGGGGCGGCGGGCACTCCCTTGCGGTCGAAGTCTCCGTCGCCCATGACGGGGTGGCCGAGATGCGCCAGATGCGCGCGGATTTGGTGCGTGCGTCCCGTCAGGGGCTTCGCCTCGACGAGGGCGGCAGTGCTTTTCCTGGAAACGACCTTGAAGGACGTCTCGGAGGGCTTGCCCAGCTCGGTGACGACGATTTTGCGCAAACCAGGCTCGCGGCCGATCGGCGCCTGAACTCGCACCGCCGCGGGCGGAACGCCCCGAACGATCGCGCGATAGGTCTTGTCCATGAGGCGCTCCTTGAACATGTCCGTAAGCGCCGCGTAGGTCATTGGATCCTTGGCCACGGCGAGCACGCCGCTGGTCGGCCGGTCAAGCCGGTGCACGATGCCGCAGCGAGGAGTCGCCGCTTTGAGAATGGCCGGGCGGTGCGCCTGCAACTCGGCGGCCAGGTTGGTCTCTTGGCCCGCGCGGGCCGCTTCGGGGCTTTTGAGCCACGAGACGCCCAAAGGATGCATGAGCAGGCCCGAGGGCTTGTTGAGGATCAAGAAACGCCTGTCCTCGAACAGTATCCAGGACTCGAACGTTTCGCGGGGCGAGGACGCCTGTTCCGGGATCTCCCAGGTCACGACGTCGCCCTCGGCGACGCGCCAATCCGGCGCCCGGCGCACATCATCGACGAGGACGAAGCCGTTGGTGATCATGTTTTTGAGGAAGACGCGCGTGTATTCGGGGACGGCGCGGGCCAAGAACGCGTCGAGCCGCGGGCCCGCCGTTTCGACGACCAGACGCTTCTTCACGCGCCGCGCCGCCGACTCAAAATGGCCAGCACGGCCGTGGCACTCATCAACGCGACCCATTGGGACGGAGACAGGCCCGCGTGAAACGAGCCCCGATCGTCGCCGCGAAAGAATTCAATACAGAAGCGCAGCAGGGCATAGCCCAGAACATAGCACCACAGAGCGCTGCCCGGCGGCCAGCGCCCGTCCCTCACGCGCGGGATGGCAAAGCGGGACAAGAGCGCGAACAAAACAAAGTTCAAAAGGGCCTCATAGAGTTGCGTCGGATGGCGGGCGAGGTCTCCCGCCATGGCGACGGCCCAGGGCACATCGGCATGGCGCCCGTAACAACACCCGGCCGCCAGGCAGCCCAGGCGGCCGATTCCATGGCCCATCGCCAGCGCCGTGAGGGTGTAATCGGCCGTACGATAAAACGACCTTCCCTGCCGACGGCACCACCACCACCCGGCCATCAGCGTGCCCGCCAATCCGCCGTAAAACACGAAACCGTAGCGCAGCGATGAGATCGACCATGACCATGGATCCGGACTGAGCGCCAGGTAGAACAGCTTCCCGCCGAAAAACGCGCCCGCGAAAATCCAGTAGATCAAGCTCCACAACTCGTCTTCGGACAGACCCATTTCCCGGCGCCGCGCGCTCAGCCAGCGCACGCCGGCCAGCCAGGCCACCGCGACGAAAACACCGTAGGTCGGAAGCTCGAAGGCGCCGATGTTCAGAAGAACGGGGTGCATCTATTCCTCATTTTTTCTCGGGCGGAGGGAAGCGGTACTCGATCTCCCCTTTCTTGATATAACCCAATTCCCGTCGGACCAGGCGCTCGATCGGCCCATCGCCGGCGCGCAGCGTCTTCAGTTTGCTCTCCAGCAAACGCTCCTCCCTCTCAAGCGCCACGATCTCCGAGTCAAGCCGCCTCAACTCCAGCCAATTGCGCGCCAAAGAACGGAAGCCCCCGTTTCCGAAAAACACGAGCAGGAGGCCCGCACCCGTCAAGATCCGTCCCCAATGGTCCCTGCAGAAAACGGCCGAGCGGCGAAAAAAGTCCAGCGCGCGCCGGGCGCGGCCCTTCATACCAATTGGCGTGAAAGACTGAAGGCCCGGCCGCCGGCGTAAGACCCCTTCTTGCCGAGGGCCTTCTCGATAAGAAGAAGCCGATTGTACTTGGCCAGCCGCTCGGAGCGGCAGGGCGCTCCGGTCTTGATGGCCCCGGCGTTGAGGGCGACGGCCAGATCGGCGATAAACGAGTCTTCGGTCTCTCCGGAACGATGGGAAATCACCGTGGAAAAGCCCGCGCCCTGGGCGTCGGCCACCGCGCGGACCGTCTCGGTGAGCGTCCCGATCTGATTGAGTTTGATGAGAATCGCGTTCGCGGACTTCTCCTTGATGCCGCGGGCCAAACGGGCGGGATTGGTCACGAACAGGTCGTCGCCGATGAGACGCACCCTCTCGCCCATCTTGGCCGTCATCGCCTTCCAGCCCTCCCAGTCGTCTTCCGCCAAGGGGTCCTCGATCGAAACGATCGCGTAGCGCGAAGCCCAGCCCGCATAGACCTCGGCGATCTCAGAGGAGGACCGGGGCTTTCCTTCGAGCACGTAGCGACCGTTTTTGTAATACTCGCTGGCCGCGCAATCGAGGGCCAGCCGCGCCGTGTCCTGGCAGCCGGCTTCGGACATGGCGGAGGTCAAGACATCCAGAACCTCCGCGTGGGTCTTGATTTTGGGAGCGAACCCCCCCTCGTCTCCCACCGCGGTGGTCATCGACATCGCGGTCAGCTTCTTTTTCAGGGTGTGGTATATTTCGGCCCCGGAGCGAAGCGCCTCGTGAAACGACGGGGCCCCCGTCGGAACGACCATGAACTCCTGCACGTCGAGCCCGCTGTCGGCGTGCTTGCCTCCATTGACCACGTTGAACATCGGCGCGGGCATGAGCCAAGAGTCGTGCTTGATCGCGAACGCCCGCCGCAGCCACTCGTACAACGGCTGCTTGGTCGACGCCGCCTGGGCGCGCGCGACGGCCATCGAAACCGCCAAGATCGAGTTCGCTCCCAAGCGGCCCTTGTTCGCGGTTCCATCCAAACCGATCATCTTGGCGTCGACGCCGGCCTGATCGGCCGCGTCGAGACCCTTGACCGCCTTGGCGATCTCGCCGTTGGCGTGAGCGACGGCCCGGAGCACGCCCTTGCCCAAAAATCGGGCCTTGTCGCCGTCGCGCAGTTCGACGGCCTCGTGTTCGCCGGTCGACGCCCCGCTGGGCACCGACGCGCAGCCCACGGCCCCATCGGAGAGCGTCACTTCGCCCCAAACGGTGGGCAAGCCTCGGCTGTCGAGAATCTCCTGCGCCTGCACGGATTCGATTTTCGCCATATTAAAATTTCCCCTTGAGGAGCTTGCCGCCCGCCTCCAGCATCTCGTTGAGTCGCTTGGGAGAATGGGCCTCGGCGTACATCCGGAAAACAGACTCGGTGCCGGAGCTGCGCAAACCCAGCCACGCCCCGTCGCGGAGGATGAATTTGAAGCCGTCGGATTGGTCGATGCGCCACACCGAGGTCCCGGCCAACTCCAAAGGCGGCTTGAGCTTGAGCCTCTCCTCCAACTCGATGATATCGCGCAGCCGGTCCATGCGGCAATTGCGCCTAACGCCGTGAAAAAAGCCGAGCCTCTTGAACAAGCGGTCCCGGATCGCGGAGAGAGTCTTGCGCTCATAGGCGACGAGCTCGAGCATCAAGACGCAGGCCAGAATGCCGTCCTTCTCGGGGACATGGCCGCGGATGGACAAGCCGCCGGACTCCTCGCCGGCCAGCAGGAACGGTCCCGCGCGCAGCAACTCGCCGAGGTATTTAAAGCCCACGGGCGTCTCCCGCGTCTCCGAGCCGTGAGATTTCGCCACGGCATCGATAAAGTGAGAGGTCATGACCGAGCGGGCCGCTTTCCCCTTGAGGCTGCGATTGACCACGAGATGCTCGTAGGCCAGAGCGATCACTTCATTGGCCGCGATCCATTCTCCGCCGGCATCGACGATGCCGAAGCGATCGCCGTCTCCGTCGCAGGCCAGGCCCAGGGCGTATCGGCCCTTCTTCACTTTCTCCGCCGCGTGAGCCATGGACTCCGGGGTGGGCTCGGGCGACAAGCCGGCGAACAGAACGTCCCGGTCTTCGTTGCAGGCCAGGACCTCGACGCCCAGCCTCTCCTCGAGAAACGAGCGCAGATACAGGCGCGCCGAGCCGTGCATCGCGTCGACGACCACTCGCAGCTTGGCCCGGCGGATGGCTTTGACGTCGAGCAAGCTCTCCAGCTGGTCGAAGTAGGATTTTCTAAAATCCAGGGTCTCCGTCCAAGACTCCTTGGCCGCGCGCTCGTCGGTCATCGCCTTGACGGCATGGTCTCCGAGCAATTCGATGCGCCGCTCCAAATCATTGGTGACGGATGGGGACGCCGCCCCCCCCCAGTAGGGCATCCATTTAATGCCGTTGTATTGGCTGGGATTGTGGGAGGCGGTGATCATGATTCCGCCCACCGCTTTGTTGTCTAGGACGGCCCAGGCCAATGCCGGCGTGGGAAGATCGGCGGCCGAGACGAGGCTTCGGACTCCGTCGTTGGCGAAGACCGCGGCCACTTCGTGGGCGAAATCCTCCGACTGGAACCGGGTGTCGAATCCGACGACGACGGTGGGCACGCGGCTGGGAGCCTCTGCGGCCAGGAATTGCCGATAATCCTCGCTGTTGTAGCCGACCTCGGGACTCTCCTTCACGCAGCCGGCCACGCTGTGCGCGACGCGGCGAACGTTCTGAAATGTGAAATCGTCTGAGACTATGCCCCGCCAGCCGGACGTGCCAAATTTAATCATGGGCCGCATATTAGGATAAGCGCGACCAAAGGTCAACCTCTTGATCACCCTTAAGGGGCATAGGACTTTAGTCCTATTGATCAATAGGTCTTTCGTCCTATGGCGCAAAGTGGGTCCCGGGGCTATGCTGGGGGGGCTAAGAGAGCCCGCGACCATGACCACCACCTCGAGAATCCTGTCCCTCGCAGCCGTCCTCGCCCTGTCGCACGACGCCGCGTTCGCCCTGGATGAAGGGCAATGCGCTCCCAGCGATATCGCCTGCCAGCGTGACTTCTTGGCCAAATTGACCGGTTTCAATCCGGTGGAAACAATGGCGGCCTACTCCGCGCCTCCGGATGGCCAGAAGTGGGCCTACTCGGATTGCCAGCACATCCCCTGCAGGCTCGCGCCCGCCACCGACGCGGCTGCGGTGAAAAGCTTCTCGGGCAAGGAGAATCCTTCCAAAGCCGATTCCAGCGTTCCTGGCGGCGGGAGGACCCACGCTGGATCGCCGGGATTTAACGATGGCGCCACCGTCATGGAGGCCTTGACCTATCAGGAAGGCCGCCCCTCCCCCTCCGAAAGGGACTCCAATAATCGACCGGTCATCTACGTCAGGGGCCAGGGGAGCTTAGGGAAAGACGGCGACTTCACCTACACCAAGCACCGGGAAATGGAAGAGCGTCTTAAGCAGTACGACCCGGCCAATCCTGGCGAAGATTTCGCGGCGCAGGGTGAAAATCCCAACGCCGATGAAGGAACGCCCGTCACGCCCCAGCCGACCCGCGTTCTCAGCAATTCCAAATAGCTCCGATCACCGGGCGAATGCGTCATCTCTGTCCGAATCGGACCAGAACCGAATACGTGAACACGTCGGCCAGCGCCCCCCCGGGAGACCACGCGACGTCGACCTCAAGGGCGCGCCACGTTGCGGCAAGACCCAACGATGCCCCCGCCAACACGCCCGAATCGGAGCGGCCGGTGCGGTAGCCCGCGCGCAGCGAAGCGCTGAAATCGGGCGCCGCCTGCCATCGATGCTCCAGGCCCAGGCCCAGCGAGGCGGCCTCGCGCGCGGGAACGTCCAACTCCGAGCTCAGAAGCCAGGTCTGGCCCGAATGAAGCGACGCGCCCGCGTAATAAACCGGAGACACGGCGTCGGCCTCCGATTTATAGCGAAGGCTGCCCCCTAAGCCGCGCACGCCGGCCGCGACCCAGGTTCGCGGGCCTCGCCACAGACAGGCGCCGTCCCAAGTCACGGTCTCGGCTCTCGACGAGTCGAGCACGGAGTCGACGACCTTGACCGTCGCCCCCAAGGAGAGCGGTCCGTCAATAACCCGTTTGGCATAGGACACAGCGACCGCGCGATCCGAAGCGCCGAACGTCCCGCTCGGGGCGTCGGTCTCGACAAGTCCTCGCCGCGCGATGTCTTTGGTCGACAGGCTGTAAACGGCCAAGGCCATCACCCCGTACGCGTTGGCCCGCCGCGGCCTATCGCTCCAAGCCAAGACCGGCGCGGCGATAATCGCGACGTCGTAGGACATCGATTCGAAGCGCGACTCATGCGCCCCGGCCGCCTCCACGGTCTCCAAAAAAGCCAGTCCCGCGGGGTTGTACCAGGCCGCGTAGGCGTCGTCGGCCACGCCCGCGAAGGCCTCGCCCAAGGCCGCGCCGCGGGCTCCCGGGGCCAGCCTTAAAAACGCTCCCGCCGACGTGCCTTTGGCCGAGTCGCCGGCGCGCCCGTCGGCGGCCAGGGCGGCGACCAGCAGCGCGGCGGCGATCGAAGCCCGCGTCATTTGAGCACCGCCATCTTGAAGTTCTTTCGCCGTCTCCCGACTTGAATTTGGCCGATATAGACGCCGCTGGCGACGTCGAGGCCCGCGTCGTTGCGCCCGTCCCAACCCTGGTAGTAGGATCGGCCGCTCGAAAGCGTGCCCAAATCGATCGTCCGTATCAGACGTCCGCTCGCGTCGAAGACGCGGAGCTTGCCTTCGCCGGAATCCCCCGCGGCGGTGGCGACGCGGATCATCGTGCCGCGCACGCTCTGAACGCCCGCGCCGTGAATCGTGGTCACGATTTTGACCTGCAGATCGAATGGATTGGGGAAGTTATAGGCCTCCAATTCCCCGGAATGCGCCGTGCCGCCGATCGCGGCGACGGCGGAGTCAAAGACCACGAAAGTCGAAAGATGACCGACGTGCACGCTCAGCGTTCGCGCCGCCTCATCGAGAAGGGGGCTTCTGCCGAAGGCGTCGGGCTGGAGGACGAACTGGCCGGAAGCGGGGTTGTACCAGTAGACGTTGAGCGTCGTCGGATCGGCCGCCGCGCTCGAGTAGACGAGCGTGAGCTGCGCGGGCCGCCCCAGCGTCGAGGAAACCCCCGAGGAGACCTCGACTTCGTAAAAATCGCTGAGCGGGACGAGACCTCCCTCAAGAGACGCCGCGGCCGCCGCGGCCAGCGTCGCGGGAAGTCCCGACGCCCGGACCTGCGTGGGCGCGCGACGCAGCGTGACGACCACCGAAGACGAGGCGTCGACGAGAAAGGCGCCTCTGGGCACGCTCACGCGGCCGGCGTCTCCCTCGACGAGAAGGGCGCCGCCGACGGAATTGGCGATGACCGCGCGATGCTCTCCGCTCTCGGCGGCAAACAGCGTCACCGTCGCGACCGCGACGTGCTCCCTGAGCCCGGAGCTCTCGGCGTCGTAATCGTACGCCGCGGCGAAGGCGCGCGCGCGAAGGGTGAAGCTGGATTCCCCCACGCCGGGCTCGTATGCGACGCTGACTTTACGCCGGTCCGAGGACATGCTGAAATCCGACAGAGTTCCCCGCGCCGCGACCGTCGCGACGATCAAAGACGGGTCGTCGTCGCCCTCCACGCGATCGCGCAGCGGCCGACCGAACAGGAAGTCGACGAAAAAACGTGTTCCCGACTTGCGCGCTCGAACCGACACGCTCGGCGCGAAAGGCCTGACGACCAAATCCAGACGCCGAGCCGAGACGCTGCTCTCCAGCACGACCGCCGAAGCTTCGGCGGGCGAGAACGCCTCGCCGGAAGCGCTCAAGACCACGATCCGATACGAACGCCCCGCGCGCAGGCCGCCGATCTTGTAGCCGTTGACCGAGCGAGCCGACTCGTCGCGCGTCAGCGAACCGTAAATAAACTCGGACGCGTCCGCGGTCACGGCGGCAATCGAGCGCGCCTCCTCGTCGGGCGCCGGCGAGCCGTCCGGCAAACGAAGGGAACCCGAAACGCTCGCCGCGCCGCCGAGCGTCAGCACGCCCAAATCGGCGTGTCCGGTCGACACAATCACCGAACGCGTCGCGCTCGCCTGCCCCGAGGCCGTGACGGTGAGTCGATAGGATCCCGTCGCCAAGGAGGGAATCGTGAAGCGCCCGTCGTCTTCGCTGAGCATCGCGAGATCGGCCAGGGGATCGTCGGAGGGCGGGACGCCGAATGTCTGCAGGAACAGCGCCGCGCCCGGCTGTTCCGCCTGACCGGGACCGAGCGCGCAAAAAAGGGAGGACCCGTCCGCGGACGCCACCTGTCCCCGGATCGACCCGGTCGCCGGGACCAGGACGAAATCGACGACCGCTCCGCTGGACGCGTCGACCGAGGAAACGCGCCGCGATTGATAGGGCGCTGCGGGCTCCTGGGATCTTGCCTGAGCGCGCGGCGCGGCGACAACGTCGTACCAGCCGATCGCGGGGTTCAAGCCCCTTAAGCTATAACGCCCCGATTCGTCGCTGACGTCCGAGACCGGCTCGGCTCCCGGCAGATCGCCGGCGCGCAAGCTGGCCCTGGCGATCACCTTCACTCCGGCGGCGGGGCCGCCCGTCGCCGCCGACGTGATCCTCCCCGAAATCGACGAGCCAAAAAACAACGGCACCACACCGAGGTCGGCCGCGATCCCCTCCCCGACGGCGACTCCTGATAGTCGCGCGGGAGCCAAGGCGGCCGCGCCCGGAGCAAAAGCCCCCGCGGCGAATTCAACGTCGTAGGAGCCCGGAGAAAGCCCCGTGATGAGCACCCGCCCTTGCGAATCGACGATCGAGCCGTCCACTCCCCGGCGAGCGGAGACTGGATGAGGACTTAGGCGGGCAGCCAAACCGTGTAGT
>JBBTHA010000131.1:0-23633 GCA_038060535.1 Elusimicrobiota bacterium
GAGGTTGAAAAAATCCTTGACGCGAGGTCGACATTCGCTTATACTATCAAAATACGACTGTTTTAGTCAGGATGGGAGACAATGCTGACACTGACCCCCGACGCCGTCAAGAAAATAAACGAATTCCTCACCATCGAAGAGTCCAACCGAGGCAAGTCGCTGCGTTTGAGCGTGGCGGCCTCCGGCTGCGCCGGCTACGAGTATCGCATCGGTTTCGACGACAAGAAAACCTCGGACAAGATCCTGCCCCAATCCGGCTTCGACGTGGTCGTCGACGACGAAAGCCTGAAATTCATCGCGGACGCCACCATCGACTATGCCGAAGATGAAACAAGCTCCGGCTTCCGCATTCAAAATCCCCTGGAAAAAGGGTCGTGCGGCTGCGGCAAGTCCAAGCAGTTTTAAGCCATGGTCACGCTGACCGAGCGCGCCGCCAAGAAGATTCAAGCCCTGGCCGCTAAGAAGGGCCTGCCGCCGGTCCTGCGCGTCAAAGTCAAAGCCGGCGGCTGCTCGGGCTTGAGCTACGAGTTCGTCCTTGGAGACGCTCTCGCCCAGAACGACATCGTCTTCGAAGCCCATGGCGCCAAAACGGCGGTCGACCCCAAAGCCGATTTCTTCATCGGCGGCTCCCAAGTCGACTACGAGGAAACCCTGATGAAGTCCGGCTTCCTCGTCGCCAACCCGCAAGCCGCCTCGACTTGCTCCTGCGGCAAGTCGTTCTCCACTTAAAGGCGCGACGCGTTCGGCTTGCGCGAACACCGTCCCACGGAATGCGGACATAGGCCCTCGGACCTAGAACGGAGCTAGTCCGATTGCTTCATTTTTCTACCCTAAATACCCCTGCCCCCCGCAGCGCTGTTCGATACACTGAGAAGCGACGATGACCTCATCGTCAGGAATCTCTATGAAATCACTTATCATCGCAGGTTTTACGGCCTTATCGCTGTCGACAAGAGCGGGCGCCTCGCCTCAAAGCGAGCACTCGCTCATGATTGACCCCTGTTCCTTCGCCAAGTCGGTGGACGGAAGCGCGACCTCGGGCCAATGCGCCAAAGAGCCGGTTGACGCGAGAGGGCCTCAGGGCCGCGGGCGCGTGATGCCTGTCGGCGAAGAGAAGCGACCCGACAGGGGAATGCGGGATCAGCGTTCCATCGACAGTCTTAACGGAAATCCATCCGACGCGCAGGGCCCGGATAGGACCAATGGTCTAGGACGGAACATCGTAAGCTTTTTCGAAATAGCGCTTCCCATACCGCTCGTTCTCTTTGGAGGCGCTCTGACAGCTCCCGGGTGGGTGCCTCTCTCACTGCTTGGGGCAGCCGGGGTGGTCACGGTCGACGGCCTGGCGCACGCATTCACTGGAAAAGGCCTGGTTGAGAGGCTGTTCTAGAGCGACAGGCACTGACGCCGCGCCGGCGGTCTTACTTGACGGGGATGCCGGGCACCACGACGTCGCTCACGTTGGTCTTGGGCACGCGCGCAGTCGGCTCCCGCCCCGGCTGTCCGCGTCCGATTTGAATCAGCTTGATCTGAGCCAAATCCTCCGGAAGCATGCCGTCCTCAAGGCCCTTGGCGTAGCCGTCCAGCGTCGGCGACTGAACCTCGATCTTGAAGGACTTGTCGTTTTCCTCGAGCGGAACCATGATTTCCCAGCCGAACGTATTGCCCATCACGGCCTGGGCGAGACCTTCCCAGTTGCCCTCGGCCAAGCTCTTGGCTTTCCAGAAGGCCTTGACCGCCGCGGCGTCAAAACCCTGCTCGGCGAAAAATTTCGTGTAGAAATTCTTCGTCAGGAGAATCGACTTCTTCATGGTCGACTCGTAGACGGGCAAGGACAGCTTGATGCGGCTTTGGTTGGGAACGCTCAGCAGACGCGAGTAAAGTTCCTGGCGCTCTTTCATCGCGGTGGAAAGCGTCTCCAGGCTGTTCTTCTCCTTGGAGCCGATAGTCCGGAACGCCGGAGCGTCATTGGAATAGCGCCCATCCACGCCGCTGACCGCCCCGAAGGCCGCCAGGGTTTCCTCGTAAACCTTGCGCGGAACGCGGATGAGGCCTTGGGCGTTGTCGCCGTACAAAGCCACCGCGTCCGCCTCCAAGGCCGCCTGGTGCGCCACGAGCAACAGCTCCGGAGACACCTGGAAGAAGTGCTCGGACGTGAGCCCTGGCCCCGCGATGCGGCGCACGATCATCTTCTCGTCGCGGGCCGGAACGCGGCCGCGCCAGGAAATGACGCCGCGCATGGCGTAATCCCAGGCCTGGCGAAGTCCGGTGCGCGCCGCGCCAAACACCGTATCACCCACAGCAGAGATCAACGACCAAGCGGCGGCGCCCACTCCGGCGATCGCCTTGACCACGCCTGTGACGCCCGAGAAGACATGAACGACGGCGGGAAGGACCCGCGCCGTGTATTTCATCAGGCCTCGGCGGCGGTTGTAGGTCGTCCCCTCGCTGTCGTAGATCACGGCGTTAAGCGCCCACCACAGCAAGCCGGTAATCGGCGCCCACAGCCATGCCGTCACCGCCAGGGTCACGCTGAGCGCTGTGTTGAGCGCGGTCAAGATCGGTTGTCCGATCCCCGTCACCACCGGGGCGATAAAGCCCAGCCCCAAGTCGACGGGAAAGAAAAGGAGGAAGCGGTGAAATCCCTGCCCGAGCAGACCATAGTCGCCCTTCTTGTAGAATTCCTCGAGCGCTTTCCGGCGCTGGGCGTAGAACCCCCTGATGCGCGAGCGCAGGGTGTTGAACGTCGCAGCGGTGTAAATGAGCTGGCCGGTTTTCTGGTCGACCGTCCTCTCATACTGGTAGGGTTCGGACCTCACCAGGGCCTGAAATCCCAGGGGGCCCACCACAAGATTCTGGAGGATAAGGGCATGCATCGCATTGCTCGTCCACACCCAGAAGCGCACGCCTAAGTTCTTCAGGCGCCAGCCCGTTTGCATCGTCACCTGAGTCAGCTCGTGGCGATGGAGAACGTAATGCGTCTGTTCACCCTCTCTCTCGACTTTTTCGATCTTCCAGTTCTTGGGATTCCAAATGTAGCGGGAGTGCGAAAACACGTCATTGGGCGAACGCTCCGACTCGAGCTTGGCGCTCAGGACCCGGCCTTGACCCGAACCAAAGGCGAGGCCATGCTCGGCGATGGCGGCTTCCTGCGCCAGACCGGCTGCCGTGAGCAGTTCCGGAATCGCCTGGCGGAATTTTTCCTCGGCGGCCACCCGATAATTCTGCGAAGCCACGGCGACCTGTTCGTTCAACCACTTGGAAATCTTGGATTTGATCGGGTGCGCCGCGATCAGCTCCTTTTGCCTGTCGGCGGCATGGGCATTCACTCGGCGCTCGATGTCCGCCTGTCCCGCGCGCACGGCGAGAACCGCCTTGCCGTGATCGGTGAACAACTGGCCGAGCCCGGGCTTGATGGCCTCCAAAGCCGCATCCTTGCTCAACGCGGTGAAAAACGCGGCGTTGTAACGCTCAACCATCCGATCGACCACGGCTTGAGCGAATTGGTCCGCCGGTGTGCCCTCCTTCTTGAGTTCGGCTTCCACCTGGGCCCGGACCGCGTCAACGTTCTTCTCCCACGCGGCGTCAAAGGCGTTGACCGCCGCCGTGACCTTGGGGGCCGCGGCCTCCATCAACTTGTCATCGTAAAGGCTGAGATCTATAGTAGGGAAACCTTGCGCCCAATTCTTAAGGCTGGCCACGCGCGCCCTCTCGACTTCCAGGGCGATCATCGCGGGGGTGTTCGCGGGATGATCCTCGGTCAAGCCCCAGGCAAGGCCGACGAGCCCGTTCACAGCGCGGCTGAGATCCATGAGGCCGCCAAGGAGGCTGAGCGGCTGATCATGCCAAATCCTGTCGGGAACGTCGACGATCACGCTCTCGAGAGCGGACGCGTTATGCGAACGGAATGTGTCGAGAATGGCCTTCTGGCCCTTCTGGAGCACCTGCCCGAGCTGCCACACATGAGACAGCCCGGGATATTCGACGCTCGGAACGGAGAAGGTCGCGGTCTCTTGGATCTGTCCCTTCTGGGCGTCGGTCAAGCGCGGACCTTTGCCATCGTCGCTGGTTCCGATGCGGCGGACCTCGTCGGAAGTCGGCGCCTTGAACAAATCCTCGACTTTGATGATTTGGTCGGCACCCTTGAACACCGTGCCCGGAAGCTGCACCGGGAACTTCGACCAGGTGAACAGGCGTTTGCCCATGACCTCGGCATAACCAGCCGCGTCGACCCGCTGCTCGTCCGACAGCTTATCGTTGGGGATCGAGATCTCGACGGGGGTTCTCTCAAGTCCGGTGCCGTCGAAGAGGACGCGCCCGGTCTCGGCGGGGGGCTGATCCTCAGGCTTCGCGGCGGCCGCCAAGGCGGAAACGACCGGCGTCTGTGAAACAGCCGCGGCGGGAATAGCCCTTTGCGCCTGAACGGCGGCGACGGGAACGACCCCGACCGAGGTCCCCGGAAGGCCGACAAGCGCGGCCGCGGGAACTTTGAGGGCGGACGCTGGAACGAGAGAAAAATTTCCGGCCGACAAAACGACCGGCTGAGGGCGCGCCGCGGTCAGGACTTGGGCGCACGCTATATAGGGATGCAGACCGGGGGCCAAGATCGAGAGAGTCAGGGCCAGTGCCAGGGACAGGGCTTTGCGGATCGTTTTCATGTCATCTCCGGAGGCGTCGAGTTCCGCCCGGACGTCAGGCGCGGCGGCATTCTAGGAAAGACGCCGGACTCCGACATGAGGCTTTCGGACCAGAAACGCGGCTGGCATTGGACCCTCGCCGCGTAGGACTTTTGGAACTACAACCGGTACAGCATCCAGTACACGATCACGCCCGTGGCCGACACGTACAGCCACGACGGGAAGGTCCAGCGCGCCCAACGGCGGTGGTCCTCGTAGCGCCCCCGGACCGCCAGGAACAGGGTCCTGGCGATCAGCGGCAGGATCGCCGCCGCCAACAGCGTGTGGGTCAGAAGGATCGAAAAATAAACCGCGCGGATCGCGCCCCGACCCTGAAAACGCACCGAGCCGACGCGCGCATGATAATAGAGGTAGGAACCCAGAAAGAACGTCGAGCACAGAAGCGCGCACAGCATCGCCGCGCGATGGGCCTCGCGCCTGCCGGAACGAATGAGCATCCATCCGATGACCAGCAGAATCGCCGATGCGGCGTTGAGCGACGCGTTGAGCGTCGGGAGCCCGGATAACGGCAAAAGACTACATCTCCTCGACTTCGACGTCGGCGTGCTTGCCCGACGAGGGCGCGGGAGACGTGTTGAAGCAGGGCTTGTGCCTGGCGATAAAGGCGCCGGCGATGTCCTTGAGCTCGTCGACCTCGTCGATGTCGGCCGCGGCGACGTAGTCGAAATAAATATCCGGAGAAACGGAAAACAGCTCTTTGGCCGTGGGGGCCGCGGAATTATCCATATGCGCGGACAGGCAATCGTGCACCGAACCGGTCACCGTCACGCCCACGAACAAAACCCGGGGATTCTTCTGCGCGTCGAACGTCACGAACTCATAGACTCCGGGCTTGTGCGGCGCATGAGAGGGCAGGGCGTCCGGCTTGAATCGAAAGCACTTCTCGGACATGGCGATGCGGAACTTGCGTGCGGGCATGGCCGGCCTCCTAGGGCTTCTGCGGCGTGCGCCAGAGCGCGCGGCCGACGAAGAACGGGCCGAGGTTGGCGATGTACTGAGAGGTCTGAACGGTCGGGCGCATCGTTTCCACGAGCGCCGAGAGCGGATGAAGCTCCTTGCCCACGAGGCCGATGACGAAGTCGTTGTCGTTCTTGTCGAGGCCGTGGCAGGCCAGGCGCACGTCGTTGGCCAACCCGGCGTCGCCGAATTGGCGGCCGATGTTTCCGTGCTCCTTGAGGATCTGCTGCTGTTCCGGCCGAGGCAAGCGCGAGAACGCCCCCGTCCGGCGCAAGGGATACCAGATCGCCCACGGCGCGGCCGGGTCGCACGTCACGCGCCGCGGCCGGTGCAGCAGCCAGTCCTCCAGCCTCGGCTCGTAGCCGAGGGAGTACGTTCGGCCCAGCATCGAAAACTCGGGCTTTAAGCGGAGTTCGCAAAACGGACCGCTGTTGAGGTCTCGCCGGACCGAAGTGAGCAGCTGCGCGGGGTCCTCGGTCATCGCCAAAACCGCGACGCCCATGGGGTCGCCGGCTTCCTCATAGATCACGTAATCGACCCCCGCGTAAGAGCCCAGGCCGCCGGCGATCTTATGCGCGTCGCGGCAGCCGGTGAACGCCGTCAACTGCATGAACAAGCGGCGATCCGAAACCTGCGGCTGGCCGTCCTTGGGGCCGCCTTTCTCGCGCAAGTCGAGCGCGGCGCCCTCGGTCGGAACGTGAACGGCGGCGGGGTGAGGGGGCTGCGTCATCTCAGCTCAGCAGGCGATCGATCTGGCCGATGATCTCGCCCAGCGAAAAAGGTTTGCACAGCAGGCAGTCGGCATTCTCCTCGAGAAACTTAAGGTGGGAGGCGGCCAGCTTCTTGCCGGAGATCGCCACGATTTTCATCTCTTTGGTCGCCGGATTCGCCTTGAGAATCCGGCACACCTCAAAGCCGTCCATTCCCGGCATGAGAAGATCCAAAACCAACAAATCCGGCTGCTTTTTGCCGACGATCACAAGAGCGTCCACGGGGTTGTTGGCGATCTGAACCGCGTAGCGATCCTTATGCTTGGAAAATCCCCTTTCCAGCCAGCGCGTCACCACCCGCTCGTCGTCGAGAATCAAGATCCGCTTATGCGTGTCTTCGATGTCGGCCGGAATCGGCATCTCGTACTTTTTCATGAACAGCTTCAATTCCGAAAGCGGGATGCGCCGGTGACCGCCGGGCGTGACACGGGCGCCCAGTTTGCCTTTGTTGGCCCAATTGATCACGGTCGTGTGGAATACGCCGCAAAGCCTCGCCACCTGAAAAGTGGTGAAAACCCTCTCCCCAAATTCTCCTTTTGACATCCCTTGATTCTATTATTTTTTTCCGCCGGATGCCAGAGCCCATCCCAATGGACAAGGAGGCTCGCCCGAACGGGCTTGGGGCGGAATCAAAAAAATAGTAGTATCCAAACCGTAGCGGCAATTCGGTGCGATACCCAAGTGGTCCAAGGGGACGGTCTGCAAAACCGTTATTCGCGGGTTCGAATCCCGCTCGCACCTCCGATTTAGACCCTCTCCGTCGGAGGGACAGTGAGAGGCAATTGCGTGCGTTCGCGCCCAATTGCCTCTTATTGTTCCAAAGGCCGCACCCGGTCATCGCCCCCAGTTCAACCAGACCCCAAGAACGGACCTGACGAGCGGCGTCAGGCGCGTGCGATTGTAGGCGTCGCCGACTTTGCGCACGGCCTCGGCCTGCGTCGGATAGGGGTGGATCGTCGCCCCGATTCCTGAGAGCCCGACGCCATTGTTCATCGCCACCGAGATTTCGCTGATCAAGTCGCCCGCATGTGAGGCGACGATCGTCGCGCCCAGGATCCTATCCGTACCGTCTTCAAGAAGTATTTTCACGAACCCCTCGGTCTCGCCGTCTAGGATCGCCCGGTCCACCTCCTCGAGCTTTTGTACGAAGGTTTTAATCTTGAGGCCTTTGGCCAGCGCCTCCTTCTCATAAAGCCCCACGTGGGCGATCTCGGGATCCGTGTAGGTGCACCAGGGTATCGTCAACGCGCTGACCCGCTTACGGCCCATGAACAAAGCGTTTTGAATGACGATGCGCGCCGAGAAGTCGGCCGTGTGCGTGAACTTGGGGGCCAGGCAGATGTCGCCCGCGGCGTAGATCCTCGGATTGGTGGTGCGCAGGTGGTCGTCAACTTTGACGCCGGAGGTGTCGTATGCCACGCCGACTGTGTCCAGATCGAGGCCCTCGATGTTGGGCGCGCGCCCGACCCCGACGAGGATCGCGTCGAATTCCCTCGTACCGGACGGCCCATGCTTGCTCTTGAAGCGCACCGTGCTCACGGCTCCGGTGCGCTCGACGCGCTCGATGTCGACGCAGCAGAGGAAGTCGACCGTGTCGCGCTCGAGCGACTTACGCACGATCTCGGCCGCGTCAGGGTCCTCCTTCGTCAGAAGGCCATGCAGGGCCTCGAACACGGTCACCTGCGAGCCGAAGCGGGCGAAGGACTGGGCCATCTCCACGCCGATGGGGCCGGCGCCGATGACGAGCAGACGCTTGGGCAATTCGGTCAAAGAGAAGACCGTCTCGTTGGTCAGCGCCCCAGACTCCTTAAGACCCGCAATGGGCAAGGTCACGGCGCGGGCTCCCGTGGCGATCACGGCCTTGGCAAAGCGCAAGGTCTTCCCCCCGACCTCGACGGCATCCGAGGCGGTGAATCGGCCCTGGCCGATAAACACGTCTACCCCCAATGCCTTGAAGCGCGCCGCCGAGTCGTTTCCGCTGATTTGCGCGCGCAGGCGGCGCAGGCGCTCCATCACGGCCGGGAAATCCACGGCGACCCCGTCCGGCACCTTGACGCCAAACCCCCCCGCGCCCCGCACCTGCGCAACGGCGCGCGCGGCCCGAATCAGCGCCTTTGACGGCACGCAACCCACGTTGAGGCAATCCCCGCCCATAAGGTGCCGCTCAATGAGGGCCACCTTGTCGCCCAAGCCCGCCGCGCCGACGGCGGTGACAAGACCGGCGGTTCCAGCGCCGATGACGACGAGGTTATATCGGGGCGCGGGCTCGGGGTTGACCCACTCCGGGGGATGGACATTGGAGAGCAGCTTGCGATTGTGCTCATCCATGGGCGAGATCAATTCGTTAGGCATTCCATTCCCCTTTTGGCTCCGACGGAACCTTGCCCGCAAGCGCGCGCCGAGCGGTCCGGCCGATCAACCATGCCGCGACTGCGGTCGCGGCCAGGCCCGCGGCATACAACGCCCACTCGGCGGGCGTACGCGCGCGCCCTCCCCGCGCCGCCTCCCCTGCCGCGGCGCCAAGATAAACGTAGAGAAGGGTCCCCGGCATCATCCCGATCCAAGAAGCCAGAAGATACTCGCCCAAGCCCACGGTGGTCAAGCCGTACCCGTAGTTGAGCAGGTTGAACGGCAGCACCGGCGACAGTCGCGTCAGCACCACCACCCGCCATCCCTCCTGACCGACGGCTTGAGCGACCGCGGCGAATGCCGGAACCCGCTCCAAGCGCCGAGACACCCAGTCGCGCAAAAGATAGCGCCCCGCGAGAAAGGCCGCCCCGGCGCCCAGCGTCGATCCTATGGAAACGAGAGCGAAGCCTTTCCCGAGGCCGAAAGCCGCTCCCGCGCCAAGAGTCAGAATGGATCCCGGCAGAAAGGCGACGCAGGCCAGGACATACAACCCCACGAAGGCAGCCTGCCCCAATGGCCCCGCCGCAGCCGTCCACGCCAATGCGGCCGCCATCCACTCCTTCATCGCCGCTCCTTGCCAAGAGATCCGTCATCTTCCGCATGGACCGCTTCGACCGACTTGATCCGCAAAGCGTAGGCGGATTTCGTGTCATCGCCGTCGGCGCTGATCCAAAGAGCCGACACGTCGAGCGGCGGATCAAGAACGGCTTCCAACGCGCGCAGACCGGGCGCACCGTTGTCTAGCCATGCGATGCGCTCTTCGATGAGCTCAGAGCTGGGATGAAGCCGGCGCGCCCCGATCGTCGCCGAGGGACTCCCCATCATCAGGAAGACGATGCGGTCGACGCCTCCGTCTTTGGGCGCCAACGAATAGAGGCGCCTCACCCAGTCAGGAGCCAAGGCCCGCGAAAACGGTGACAGCCGCTTGTCGCCATTGACGACCAGTCCCAGCCTGAACAACGAGTCTTCATCCCATCGTCCCGGGTCCGACGGCTTGGCGAGGGTTCCGATGATCTCGAGTTGAACGATGACTTTCTTGAGCCGCATCGGCGCGGCCAAGGGATGGATGAGCGGGCTCGCGGAGGAACGCACCGCGAGGTGCAGCCCGGAGGATGAAAAATCGACCGTATTCGGCGGAATGCGCCGATAGGTGAGATTCTGCCATGCCTGAGGGTCTGCGACGGGGACCCGGGTTGTCTTCTGTCCCAACGCCGCGTTCGCCGCGCTCACGATCACAGTCAGCGAGAGTGCGAGACGATTCATTGGCATGGTCATTATTTAGAAGAATTGCTGAAGTCCGAAGTTGACGCCATACTGTTGGATCGGCCGCTGCGTGCGCGCGATGTCCATCCGCAGGATGGCGCGGTAGACGCGCGGCAGTATGAGCCGCGCCCCGACTCCATAGCTGAAAATGGGGTCTCCGAAACCCTCAAAGCCGAAGTTCCGCGCATCCCATGTTTTGGCCAGATCGGTGAACACTCCGCCCTGAAGAACCCAGGCCGGTCGATCGACCAAGGTCGGCCGCGCCTCGAGATTGGCCAGCCACATGTGCTCGCCGCGGAACTGCCTGTCGAGAAAGCCTCGAGTGGTGTCTAGGCCTCCGAGGTAGAACTTATGCTGGAAGTCCCGTCCCGTCTTGCTGCCAAGCCGGGCCTGATAGACGAGATTCCAGCGCTTGGGCAGACGCCAGCCCCCGGACGCCATGAGCTGTCCTTTGGCGAAGCCGAACCGGGAGCCGAGCGCGCGGTGGGCCAGCTCGGCCTGCCCCGTCACCTCGTGTCCAAAGACAAAATGCCTCTCGCGGTCGACCCGCCCCAACGACACGCTCGGCGTCAAGGAAACCGTGCGACCGGAGCGCAAAGCCGTGCCTTGGGCGAACGCGGCGTTGCGCGCGGCTTTCTCCGGCGTCGCGTCGTCGCGGACGAAGTCATTGCGATAGATTCCGACCTCCAAGCCGACGCGCAGGCGCTCGTCGAGTTCTCTCTGCAGACGCGCGTTCCATCGGGTCTCTTTGTTGTCGAAATAGGCCTCTTCGACTCCCTTGTCCGTCAGCAGGGGCAGGTTCAGCGTATGGATGTAAAGCTCCGTCCCGAATCGATTACGGCGAGACAGGAGATAAGGGTGACGGAACCATGTCACGAACCCGGGCTTGCCGTTGAAGCTCTCATACTGGCCGCCCACTTCCAGCAGGCGATCCAAGAAGTTGACCTCATAGAGCCCGACCGTCAACAGGCTGGCGCCGCCTCCGCGCTTGAACTTGAACACCGGCAAGGTCGAAAGCTTATTGCGCAGGCGCACGGTGAGGTCGACCTTGCCGTCCGTCTCGCGCGCGACCCCCTCGACGTCGTAGAAAAAGTCCAGGTTTCGCAGGCGCCGAAGATCTCGTTCCCACGCGACTGGGTCGAATGTCCCGCCGGAGCGGGTGTCGAGCAAGGCGCCGACGACCTCCGGACGGGTCTTCGCTCCTTCGATCTCGATGCGGCCCACGGTCGCGGCGGCTGCGCCGCTTGCGCCGGCGATAACGAGAGCGACGCAGAGAAGGCTCGTCATCGGAACGGACCCGGCGCGAACCGATCTCTGCGCGGCGTCTGAATCCGGATTCATTTCCCTCAGCACGGCGAAAGGCGCCTGTCGATGAAGCGCGCCAGCGGCCAGGAGGAGGCCAAGACGCCGACGCAGACAGCGTAGCGCACCGCCGCGGGAAGCGATCCCATGGGACCCTCCGCGACGAACAAGTGGGCCAGCGGGTGCATCCGTATCCGCCACAGCGTCGCGGCCTGCTCCTGCAAGGTCATGGCGACTCCCGGCCAGGTCAGGAACGCGCCCACCGCGTGGATGAGAATGGAGACCGCGAAGGCGCCGGCCCACGCCCGGCGAAGCGGCGCCGAACGCGCGACGTCATCGCCCACTTCCGCCGAAAAATAGGCCAGGAGCATGGCCACCACTGAAAGATACCGGGTTCCAAAACTCACCCCCCCCGTCCACGATTGGCGAAAACCGTAGAACACCCAGGTTGCGGCGCAGGCCGCCGCGAAGTAGGGAGCCCAGCGAACCCTCTCATCGCGGCAGGCCCGGCCCAAACCCCACACGCCGAAGACTGCCGCCGGCATGTAGGTCAGGAGCCCGCGCGAGGGGCTCAGAACCATCGCCGCCATCGCGCCCGGATCGAAAGGACCGAACAGCTGGGCTTGTATCGCCTGATAGGGGGGGCGAAACGCTCCGCCGTACCAACGCCAGTAGGCCAGATTCAGGAGCACGGGGGCCGCCGCGCCCAAAACGTAGCCGGGCAGTCTGCGGCGCTCATGGAAGAGAAAGTAGGCTCCGGATGCGAGTGCGAAGAACGCGCTGTCTTCGCGGCTGATCACGGCCAGCCCCATTCCCAGGCCCGACGCCGCGGCCCACCGCCCCCCCGGGGTCAAGATCCCCAGAATGCCCAGCGCCACACCGAATTGGGCGGGCCCGTGGGAGTACAACGCCTGGGAACTCACGCTGAAGGCGAACGTCCCCAGTCCGTACAAAACCGACGCCGAAAGCGAAGCGCCCGGTGAAAAGCGCTTGGTCAGCGCCCGGTACAGCACGAGAACCGAGAGCGCCGTGATCAGCGCGCCGGAAATCTTGGCCATATTATGGAGGAAGGGGTCGCTGGGCGTAAATCCAGCCAAAGCCGGGATCACATACAACGGCGTCGCCATGACGGCCGGAGCCACCGGGTAAAACGACAGCAGGCGCCCGTTGACCGTAATAATCAACTCGCGAAGCGCCGGATCGCCGGCCCACGAACGGAACGGATCGAACGACAAAGTCCCGTGCCGCAGGATCATGAAGGGCAAAACGGAGTTCGGAATGTCGTCGCCGCCGTGCCACCGGAAACTCGCCAGATACAAGGTCAGGCACAGCCAAAACAGGGCCGCCTGCGGGCGCGAGCGGATCCAATCACGCCCCTCGCGAAGTTCCCCCAATCTCAAACGCGCCGAGATCGCGGCCGATAAGGCAAACAGGGCGGCCCAAGGCGGAACGCAGCGGGGAGGGCCGCCGAGCGCGAGCGCGGCGACGAAAAGGAGGGCTAAGACAATCACCGCGACATCCATGGCCGAAGATTCTATCAGATGAAAGACGCGCGCGCGCCGAAGCCCATAAGGCCTAAGCCTCAATAGGTCTAAAGTCTTTTTTTGCTTGACTCCGGGACGCCCTTCGTGCTGAAATCGGGGAAGCCGCCTGGTTAAGGAGGAGTCAATGGGGAAGCGAATCGTCGTATCCGTCGTCGCGATCGTGGCCGCCCTGAGGTTGGCGCTGCCGGTTCGCGCGCAAGTCGACAGCGAAGTGATTTACGGTTCCGACGACCGCATCGATCTGTACCAAACCAAGGATGCCAGGCTTTTAAAGATGGCGGATTCCACCGTCGCCCTGTTTTCCGCCGGTTCGATCACGCCCAGGGGAGCGCGCGCCCTCCTGAATACGATGGACTACGGCCCCTCGCTGAACCTGTGCCGCGACGAACGATTCTACGACCAGATCACCGGGGCGTTCTGCTCAGGGTCCCTGGTCGCTCCCGACGTCGTCATGACGGCCGGACACTGCATCAAGGCCCAGATCGACTGCGACGGGGCCAAGTTGGTTTTCGGCTTCGCCGTCAACAAAAAAGGAAAGCTGCCTCGCGAAGTCGCGATGAAAGACGTGTACAGCTGCACGAAGATCCTCGGCCGCGAGCAGGTCGACGATGGCGCCGACTGGGCTCTGATCAAACTTGACCGCCCGGTGAAGGATCACGCTCCGCTCAAGATCAATAAGGCGGGCAACATCAAAGAGAAGACGCCCTTGGTCGTCATCGGCCACCCGGCGGGTCTGCCCACCAAGATCGCCGGCGGCGCGAAGGTCACCAGCAACACGGCGTCCGGCTACTTCGTGGCCGACCTCGACACGTACGGCGGGAACTCCGGCTCGGCCGTCTTCAACGCGAAAACGGGGCTCATCGAAGGAATCCTCGTCCGCGGGGAAACCGATTACGTCAGCCGCGGCTCCTGCGTCGTCTCCAACGTGTGCAAAACCTCCGGCTGCCGCGGCGAGGATGTGACCCGAGCCAATATCGTCGCCGCCAAGCTGCCCGCGGCCCGGCATCGCGGACGCGTCGCCGAGCTCGACGAGACGTTCGCCTCCGCCCTTGACGCGGTCTCCGACGCCCGGTAGGAAAGACGGCGTGCTCGAAGGGCAGGCGCCGCTTCCAGCGTTGCGCACGCGCCTGGAAGCGGTGCCCGCCGTCGAGGACGGGCAATCGGTGTTCGTCCTGCGCGACCTCGAGGAGTTGACGCAAAAGCCCCTCGCGTTGTCGGGAGGAGGGATGATGCTCGTCTCCCTTCTCGACGGCAAGCGCAGCGCCGAGCAGCTTCGAAACGAATTCTTGGGCAGGACCGGCGCCGCCATCGAGCTCGAGGTCGTTCTGGACCTGGTCCGAGCCCTCGATGAGGCGGGCTACCTGGAAACCAGAGGTATCGCCGAAAAACGCAATCAAGCGATCGCGCGCTTCAAGGCGCGCCCCTCTCGTCCCGCCGTCTTCGCCGGCCCCTCCTATCCCTGCGACCCCCTCGAGCTTGCCGGACACCTCGGCCGATTTTTCACGGCCGACAAGGGACCCCTGAAGGAGCCAAACGCCTCCCCTCTCAAGTCCCCCCCGCTGGGATTGATCTGCCCCCACATAGACTTCAGCCGCGGCGGGCCGGCCTACGCCTGGGCCTATCAGGCTCTTTCGGAGCGGCGCCCCCCGGACGTGGTCGTCGCCCTGGGAGTGGCGCACATCTCTCCCGACTCTCCCTGGACTCTCACGCCCAAAAGCTACGAAACCCCGTTCGGTCCGATGGACGTCGACGCGCCCCTCTATGACGCCCTAGCGGCCAAACTCTGGTACGACCCGCGCGCCGACGAATGGGTGCACAAAAACGAGCACTCTCTTGAGTTTCAGGCCGTGTGGCTGAAATACCTATGGCGCGAAAAAGCCCCCAAGTGGATTCCTATTCTCGTCTCCAGCTTCGAACGGTTTTCCCCCCGCGAGACGCCCTGCGCGGTCGCAACGATCGATAAGGCGCTGCGCGACCTCGGCGGCGTGCTGAGAGCCGAATCCGAACGGGGCCGGACGATCATGGTTCTTAACGCCGTCGATCTCGCCCATGTGGGACCCCGCTTCGGCGACGATCTGGAGCCGACGCCGGAACTGGAACGAAAAATCGAAGCCGAGGATCGTCGCTCCCTTGTCGACGCGATGGCGCTCGACGCCGACGGCTTTTACCGCTCGGTCGTCTGCGACGATCATTGGCGCAAGGTCTGCGGCTTGTCGGCGCTCTACACAGGCCTGCGCCTGATGCGGGAGCTGGGCGGTGATCGGGCCGGGCCCGGACAGCTGCTGTCCTATGGGCAGGCGCCCGATCCCGCCGGAGGGATCGTGTCCTTCGCCTCGGCGATCTTCGACTCCCCGGTCAATCGCCCTTAAACCACATCATCACGCCGATTCCGATGAACAACGCCGACGCGGCGCGCCGGATATAAACCTCGGGCACGGCCCGAACGATCCCCTCGCCGAAAAGCACGCCCAAGCCCGTCACCGCGGCCAGGGCCGCGGTGCCCCCTAAAAAGACGGACAGCGGCTGCCGGGTCGAAGCGGACAAATTGACGGCCGCAAGCTGGGTTTTATCCCCCATCTCGGCAAGAAAGAGCGTGAGAAACGTCGTCGCAAAAACCTTAAGATCCATATCGCCTCCGACGCCATTGGCGTTGCGCTCGTATTATACCCGTTAATCGCCGTCTGGACGGATGTCCATAGACCTGCTACGATTAAGTCCCGTGAAGACTCTGCGAGAATGGTCCGTGTACCTTGTGCGCTGCACCGACGCCAGCCTCTACACGGGCATCGCCAAGGACGTTCACGCGCGCGTGGCCTCCCACAACGCCGGCCGCGGGGCGGCCTACACCCGTGCCAGACGCCCGGTCCGCCTCGTTTTTCAAATCAACGGCATGACCCGCTCGCAGGCGCTCAAAGAAGAGGCCCGCATCAAATCCCTCGACCGGCAAGATAAGGTCGCGCTGCTGCGTCGAACGGCCCTGGCCGCGGCGTTTCTCTGGACGCTGACGCCCTGGGCCCGCGCCGTCCCCGTGTTCAACAAGGAAAACGCGATTATTCTTCCCTCCATCACCGCCCAATCCTTCACCGGCACCTATCCGACCCTGAGAATGTACTACCTGCCCGCGATTTCAAGCGGTGCGCCCCACGCCAGCTCTGGGACGATGATCCTCTCTGCGACGTCGGCCGACGGTGTCAGCTGGGCCGCCGACGCGGGAGTGCGCGTGGGAACGCACACCACGCCGTCGGTGTCGGCCAGTTCGATCACGGGCTGCGCGGTCCAGCAGCGCGTCGACGGCAGCTACCGCATGCTGTACTCGATCGTGTCCACCACCGGAGCTTTCCGCATCCACACCGCGACCTCGGCCGACGGCCTGGCATGGGGAAATCAGGCCGCGATCGCCGTCGACGGCGCCGCGACCTACGTCGGGGTGCCGCGAGTGGTCGTGCTCGACTCCGGGGATTGGAGGCTGTTCTACACCCGCGATTCAAACGGCGGCGACAACTTGGCCGACCGGCAAATTTACACGGCGCGTTCCAGCGACGAGGGGGCGACCTGGGGAGCGTCTTCCGTCGCCGTCTCCACCCTCGCCTATGAATCCGGCACGGCAAAACTCACCGACGGACGCGTGCGGCTGTTCTATACCCAGCCCGCCGGCTCGGCGTCCAGCGCGACGGTGATCGTCAGCGCGCTGTCCTCGGACGCCCTGGCTTCCTCGTTCTCGCTGGAAAGCGGGGCGCGCATCTCCACTCCGGCCGCGACCGGCGGGCTCTCCTTCCCGGTTCCGGTGCGCTCGACGGATTCCTTCCGCTGGAGGCTGTACTACACGTTCTACGAGACGGCCAAATCCACCGGCGACCTGCGCTCCGCCTTGACGGGCGCTCCCGCCCCGAGCTCGCTGTCTCCGTCCACCGTCTATAACAGCGGCTCCGCCAACACGGTCGCCATCACGGGCGAAGTCTTCTCCACCCCCGCGCCCACGGTCTCAATTAGCCAAGGAGCGGTGACGATCCTCGGCACGGGCGTCTCCAGCTCCGACGATCAGCACATCACCGCGACGTTCGCGACCCAAAACCAGACCCTGGGACCCTGGGACCTGACGGTCACCAACGCCGACGGTTCGGCGGCCACGCTGACGGGAGCCTTGACCCTGGACTTTCCGCCCGGCTCGATCGTGATCACCAATAATCTCCTGCGGCCGCGCCAGAGCACGCCGACCTCGGTCGATATCACAATTTTCAACGCGGGTCGCGTCAGCGCGCGGGTGTACGACTCCGAAGGCCGCGAAATCCGAAGCCTCTACGACGACGACCGCGCCGCAGGATCCTTCACGGTGACCTGGGACGGCAAAGACGCCTCGGGAAGCACCGTCTCCAGCGGCGTCTATGTCATCCTCGTCAAGGGCCCGAAAATTTCGTCAAAAAACAAGGTCGTGCTCATCCGATGATCTCCCGCGCTCTTCTCTCGGCGATGATTTTGGCGGTGAGCGGGCCGTCCTGGGCCGCCGGAATCACCGGCGCAACCACGCTGCGCCGGCCTCTGTCGACGCGAGCCAGCGCCATGGCCGAGGCCTACTCGGCCGTGCCCGGGGGATTGACGTCCCTCGGGACCAACCCTGCGGGACTCGCCTCGACCGCGCGGCCCTCCCTGGACACCCTGTTCATGAGCGGGGTCATCGACGACACCTTCGGCTTCATCGGCTGGGCGCAGCCGATGAAAAAGAGCGCGGCCGCCGCGGGGCTTTCTTACTATGACGCGGGGAAAATCGACATCCGTGTCTCCGGCGGCGCGACCGAAACCCGCACCGCCGCCCGGGACTTCGTCGGCCACCTCGCCTGGGCCCTGTCGCTGCCCGCCAACGCCTCGGCCGGCGCGACCGTGAAGTATTACCGCTTCGAACTGGCGCAGGAAGCCCGGGCCTCGGGCTTCGCCTTCGACCTCGGAACCCAATGGAAGACGCCCGTCAAAGGCCTCGCGCTTGGCGGCGCGATCCAAAACCTCGGACCCAACGTCAAATTCGAACAGGAATCCGATCCCTTGCCGTTGACGTGGCGCACGGGCCTGAGTTGGTCCTGGATGAGCGTCCCCGTCCAGGAAGACTCGGCTCAAACCTACCTGAGCGGCACGCGCTTCGTGGCCTGCGCCGACGCGATCAAAATGCGCGGCGAGGCCGTCCTGGCGGCTCTCGGCGCCGAGCTCGCGATGGACTTCGGTCCCACCACCTCTATCGCGCTGCGCGGGGGCATGCGCCTCAACACCAACGCGGGCAGCATGACCCTCGGCCTCGGCCTGCGCGAGGGACGATACCGGCTCGACTACGCGCTCGGCGAAAAGAGCTCGCTCGGCCATGTCCATCACGCCGGCCTCGGCGTGCGCTTCTAATCCGCCATGCCCCGCAGACGCGCTCCCTCCGACTCTTGGATTTGGCCGACCATGATCGTCATGACGTTGGCCGCCGCGACCGCGGTCTGGCTCGCCTTCCAGGCGGAGAGAAAGCTTTCATCCTTGGTCGTCGGAGGCCTCGGAGAGAGCTTCTCGACGCGCATCTGGTCAGCACCCCTGATTCTTGAAGACGGCGCGAAAAGCGACGCGGAAAATCTCATCGCTCGGCTCGATCGGCTCGGCTATCGCCGAGTCGAGGGCATCCCCGTCAAGGGCGAGTACCGCTGGAATCCGCCGGAACTGACCGTCTACCTGCGCGGCCACCGCATTCCGGGCTCGGAACAGGCGGAGGGCGTTTATATCCTGCGCCGCACGGCCGTCGGCACATGGAGTCTTTTCGACGGATTGGGAGGGTCCACTCCGGAATTGACCCTGGAACCGGAGCTCGTCGCCGAGCTCTCCGGCGCGCGAGCCCTGCGCCGCGAGCCGGCCACCTGGGAGCAAATTCCCCAGTCCCTTCGCGACGCGGTCATCGCCACCGAGGACAAGCGGTTTTGGGGGCACTGGGGCCTCGATCCGCGCGCGATGGTTCGCGCGGCGCTGGGCAATCTCATGGGCCGCGAGCTTCAAGGTGCGAGCACCATCACCCAGCAGCTCTCGAAGAATTTATTTCTCACTCCCCGGCGAACCTTGTCCCGGAAGATCGCCGAAGCGGCTTTGGCCGTCTATCTTGAAGTGCGCCTGGACAAGCGTCGCATTCTGACGCTGTACCTCAACCATATCTACCTCGGACAAGACGGGCCGGCCAGCGTCATGGGAATGCGCTCGGCCGCACGGCATTATTTTTCCAAGGACGTCTCCGACCTCACGCTGATCGAGTCGGCCTTTATCGCAGGCGTCATTCGCGGGCCGGGCATCTACAACCCTTTTCGGGATCCCCAAGCCGCCCGGGCGCGGCGCGACCATGTCCTGCGCCGCATGCGCGAGGAAAAAATGATCTCGCAATTCGAATTCGACGCGGCCCTGGAGTCCCCGCTGGAAACCTCCCGAGGAACGACGTCTGAAGACCGCCGGGACTCGGCCTATTACGCGGCCGAGGTCGTGCGACAGCTCGTTCCCCGCTACGGAGGCGACTCCCTGTACCGCCACGGCCTGTCCATCTACACCACGATGGACCCGTTGCTCCAAAGCCTCGCGCGCAAAGCGCTCAAGGACGCTCCCCACCAAGCGGCCCTTGTCGTCCTCGATCCCCATGACGGATCGGTGTTGGCCTTGACCGGAGGGCGGGATTTCAACGAAAGCCAATTCAACCGCGCCACGCAAGCCCTGCGCCAGCCCGGTTCGACGTTCAAGCCGTTCGTCTACGCCGCGGCGCTCAAGCTGGGCCTGACGTCGGCTACGGTGCTGCGCGACAAACCCAAGACCTATCCCGGAGTCACGCGCAGCTGGTCGCCGGCCAACTACGAGGGCGTCTATCATGGGACCGCCACGATGCGGCAAGCTCTGTCCCTCTCGCTCAACGCCGCGACGCTGGATTTGGCCGAACGCGTCGGCATCAAGCGCATTCAGGACGCCGCGCGGGCCTGCGGAATCACGAGCCCCCTCCAAGACACCCTGGGTTTGGCTCTGGGAATCTCGGAGGTGGGGCTATTGGAGCTCGTGTCGGCCTACTCGCCGTTCGCCAACAGCGGCTTTCTCACAAAACCCCGGCTGGTCACGGCGGTCGTCGACTCCGAAGGCATCGTCCTCGAGGCGTCTGCTCTGGAGTCATCGGCCGCCTTCAACCCCGAAACGGCCTATATCATGACCTCCTTGCTGGAAAGCGTCACGCAATTCGGAACCGCCCGCAGCTTGAAACTTTTGGGCGTCTCATTTCCCTCTGCGGGAAAAACCGGAACGACCAACGATGGACGGGACGCATGGTTCGTAGGCTATACCACGACCCTGCTCGCCGGAGTCTGGGTCGGAGACGACCAAAACCGCGCCCTCAAACTCACCGGAGCCAAAGACGCCCTGCCGCTCTGGGCCGCTTTCATGCGGGAGGCCAACGCCGACCGGCCCGGAGCGGAGTTCCGGCGCCCCGAAGGCGTCGTCGAGACCATGACCTGCGGGGACTCGGGCATGCGTGCCTTGTCGGGCTGCCCCGTCAAGCGCTTGGAAACGTTCCTCGCCGGCAGCGAACCCGCCCGAGACTGCGCGCTGCATTCCGGGGGCATCACGGGTTGGCTGCAGAAAATGCTCCACAAACGATAGATCACCATGGATTGGGCCAGCGTCGCGGCATGGACGGGATTGCTGATGAGCCTTCGCGCGGGCACCTCCGACTTCGCCCTGCGCCCCGATCGGTGGGAAACGCGCGCGACGATTCCAATGGTGGAGAGCATCCTGCGAGCGCCGTTGAGCGGCCCGCAAGCGGTCGACGAATTGGAGAAGCGTTTAGCCGCCGCCCGCAACTCCGCGCAACTCCTGTCTGCCGGCTTTGACTCCCTGGGCGTGGCGGCGTCAGCACCTCATCCGGTCTCCCTCTCCACTCCCATGGCGGGGCTTGAGCCCAAACTCGCCGCCGGCGTCGCCGAACTGGTCGCGCGCCTCAACGCCGCGCGCGCGGATTTGAACCTGGCCGTCGCCTCTTTGTCCGCCGAGGAACGCGTCCGCGCCCGGGCCGCAATCGACGCCGCCGTCGCCGAGAATGCCTTCGTCGCCACGCGCGGGACGGACTTCGACGCGGCTAGGCGCTTCGACCTGCCTCGCCTCGCCGCGGCGGGCCTGGCGGCCGCGCGAGCGGTTGATGAAGCTCTTCCGGTCCTGCAATCGGCGCGCGCCGCCGGCTTGGCGCCGTTTTCCATTCGAAGCGACTCGGAGATCGGAGCGGTCGTCGTCTCCGCGGGCGACGCGGACATCGAAGCCGAGGACTTGTCCCACGCCGGCTTGATCATCCGACTCGGGGGAAGAACACGCTACAAAGGCCCCGCGGCGTCGGCCGCTTCGGGCCAAATCCGCGTCGTCATCGATCTCGCAGGGCCCTGCGTCATCGAGAGTTCAAGCACGGCCGCCGGAGCGGGAGATTTCGGAATCGGTCTTCTCTATCTCCTGGGACCGGGTCCTCATCGCATTCAAACGGGGGAACTGTCTTTGGGCGCGGCGCGCTTCGGGGTCGGCTACGCGCAAATCGACGGGGACTCGACGACTCTCGTCTCGGGCCGATTCTCGCAGGCAGCCGCGTCCTTCGGCGTGGGCGTTCTCCAAACGCGCGGGGCGGGCGCCGCGCTCTCGGCTCCCCTCGCCGCTCAGGGATTTGCGACCACGGGCGGCGCCGGATTGTGGCGCCACACAGGCGACGCCGCAAGCGCGACATGCGGCTTCGAGATCGCCGATCCGCGCGAGACGCTGGGTTTCGTCAGCCAGGGTCAAGGCGCGGGGATGGGGCCTCGCGCTTTCGCCGCCGGAGGAATCGGGGCGGCGCATCTGAGCGGCGACGACATCTCCTTGAACGCCAGCTATTTTGCCCAGGGCAGCGGCTATTGGCATGGATTGGGCGCTCTGTTTGTGCGCGGAAAAAGGGCGCGGCTGCAATCGCGCCGCTATGGCCTGGGAACCGGCGTGCACGCGGCGGTCGGCGCGCTTGACATTCAAGGCGACGACGCCCGCCTCCAAACCTGGGGAGTGGGCCCGGGGTTCGCCTGGGATTACGGCGTGGGCCTTTTTCGCTTGCGCGGCGATCGAGCGCATCTGCGGTCGGATTGGGCCGATGGACGCGCCGACTTGGGAGGCCGGGCCCTGGCCTGGATCGAGGGCGATGACGCCCGCCTGTCCCTGGCCGAATTCGGCTCGGGCAGCTACACGCGCGCCCAGGCGGGCTACGGCCTGGCCGTCATCAAGGGCCGCGGCAATCGACTGCGCGCCGCGGGTCTGAGCGCCCCGATGGGAGGACGCTTCGAACGCGGCTCCGGTTCTTGGGGACGGCTGCGCGCCGAAGGGGAGCTGATCCTGGATCCGGCGCTGTCTTTGCCCGATCCCGTCTGGCCCGTCCAAAATCCCGGCGCCGCCGCCGCTCGAAGAATCGCCGAGCAAAGTCAATCGACCGCGCTGCTCTCCGAACTCCAGGATCCCGGCGGCCGCGCCCGCCTGTCCAAGATGCTCTTTGCCGCGGCGGCTCAAATCCTCGACTCCCGCCCCGCGGAAACCGCGGCGCGCGCGCTGGCCGGACTGTCGGCTTCGGACGCTCCCGCTTTGGCCGAAGCTCTCGACGTCGACCGTTTCTCCGAATTGATGTGGGCCCGGGTCGCCGCCTCGGGACTGGGCCCCGCGGCGGCGCGCGCCGCCGCCGCGGAAGCGGCCAGCGCCCAGGGCGTGCGGCGCGCGGCGCTGCTGGATTGGCTGCGATTTGGCTCGGCGGCCGACGTTTTGCCTCAGGCCGAGAAAGCCCTGCGGGACCTGGACTGGCGCGTGCGCCGCCAAGGGGCGAGCGTCATCGGCTCTCTTTTTGCCGATGACGGGGGCGTCGAGCCGGGCCGGCGCCGCCTGCTTCGCGCCGATCCCAACGCCGCGCCCGAGACTTTGGGACAGAAGCGCCTCAGCGACCTCTACTCGGCCCTGGCCTTGAGCGCTCCCGCCTCCGAAAGCGAACGCACGGCTCTTCTGGCCGCGGCGAAAAGCCCGTTCGACGCGGCCGCGCCCGAAGCCCTGAACGTCTACCGCGTCGCGCTGGCCTCCAGCCCCGCGCGCGTTGACGCGCTGCGGCGCGAGGAGGCCGACTGCGCGCGACTTCTGCCTCGCGCGCGCTCGGCTTTGCGTCAAGCCGTCTCCGACGCCGACGACGAGGTCGCCTCGGCCGCGCTCTCTGGTTTGGGAGGCCTGGGAGACCTCGAGGACGCTCCTCTGATCGCCGAAGCGCTCGAGGCCCCCTCGGCCCTGCGCCGGGAGGCCGCGGCGGCGGCTTTGGCTCGCCTGGGGCCCTCCGGCCGCGCACAGATCAAGCGCGCCTTGACGTCCTCCAAGGCGCTCACGCGCGCCTTGGGCGCTGCGGCGGCGGCGCAAAGCTGGGATGAGGCGTCCTATCTCCTGATCGCGACGGCCTTCGACGACGAGCAAGCTTTCGTGCGCGCCGCGGCCGTGGCCGCGCTCCCTTCGACTCCCGCGACGTTGGCCGCGGCCAAGGCCGGACTGCTGGGTCGTCTGCGCCGGCTGGCGGCCTCGGACCCCGACCTCGGCGTGCGCGTGAGCGCCGCTCTCGCCGTGGCCGACCTCGCGCCCGCGCGCTAGCCGCAATGCCAGTCACTTAAGGCAGTTTCTCGATGACAATCGTAATTGGT
>JBBTHA010000132.1:0-7583 GCA_038060535.1 Elusimicrobiota bacterium
ACTATCATCTTCGAATCGCCATGCGCTACAGCGACGTCCACGTCCAGCGCATTCCCCTGCCCGGAGTCGTCCGCAGCGTTCGCGAGGTCGGCGCGGGCTATCGATATCCCGATGACCTCAAACATTTGGACAACGTCTCGGTGGTCACGGAGATAGACTCCCCTCTAGGAGTTTATGAGCTGCGCCAGATCACGACCTTGTTCACTCGCCGCATTAAGAACACTCTCCGCCCGGGCCAGCGCGTGGCGCTGGGAGAAAAATTCGGGAATATCCTGCTGGGCAGCACCGTTCTCTTGAGCCTGCCTCGGCGCGGGGTGACATTGTCGGCGAAGCAGTATCAGAAAATCTATGCTGGGGAAACCATACTTGCCCGATTCTCTTAAGAGGGCCAGTCACCGTTTGACTTCCTTCGGCGCCCCCGAGACCGTGATGGCCTGCGCCCGCCGGGCGTGGGAGCAAGCTCCCGCCTATCGCCGTCATCTTGCCGCGCACGGCATCGACGCTCTCACGGGAAATGTTTCCTGGCGCGAATTGCCCCCGATGGATAAAAAAAGCTACCTCGGTCTGCACCGGAGCGAGGATCTTGTGGCCGCCGAGCTCTCGGAGAAAATCCTCTACTGGGGAAGCAGTTCTGGAAGCTCGGGAGAGCCCTTCTATTGGCCCACGCTCCGTTGGCGCGATTGCGTCCAAGCCGGAACGGCCCCCGTCATCGACCTCGACGGATTATGGCGGGAAGCGTTCAGACTCCGCGAACGAAAGACCTTGGTCCTCTACTGCATCAAAGTCGGCGCGTGGTCGCCGGGAGCCCCGCTTCTGACATTGCTGTATCGATTGATCGAATCAAGCGATCTTCATCTCGGCCTGGCGGTCGCGACGCACTCGCACGAAGAAGCCGCGGACATCGCCCGGCGCCTGGGTTCGCATTACGAGCAATGTCTCTTCGTCACCGTTCCGAGCCTGGTTCGTCCTCTGCGCGAAGCACTTCGATTAGCGGGCGTCGATCTCTCTCGCGCGCGCTTCAGCGTGCTCGGAGAATGCTTTCCCGAAGAGCTGCGCGAACAGCTCGACGCCGAGTGCGGACTTCGCTGGCCGGACATCGGCCTGGTGTCGGATGTTTATGCGTCTTCCGACACGGGAGTCATCGGAGCGGAATCGATGCCCTCGATCGCCTTGCGCAAACTGCTCCTCTCCAGCCGACCTCTGCGCGAAGCCTTGGGCCTGCGGGAACAGTCTCTTGCCAATCTCTACAACCTGACCCAGCGGGACTTATTCGTCGAGGAACTCGAAGGAGAGTTATTGTTTACACGCTGGCAGGCGATTCCAATCATCCGTTACAACCTCCATGATCGGGGAGAGCTCTGGGATTGGGAAGAGCTGCGCAAGCTCTTGCGCGCCCTTGAGCCGTCCGATGAGCGCCAAGCCGCGCTGAAACAACGCGCGCTGGATCCGAGCAATCCCCACCAAACGCTGGTGGCGGTTTACGGGCGCAACGACGCCCTGATCATAACGGGGGATAATTTTTATGACTCCGATTTCCTCTGCGCCCTGTCCTCTGCGAAGCTCGAAGGCGAAGTCACCGGGGTGTTTTTTGTCAGCCTTTCTCGGTCCGAGGAAGGACAGGGCATCGCCTGGGATATCGAGGTGCGCCCCGAGGTTGCCATCACCGATGAGTTGCGCAAAAAAATCGCCTCGTCTCTGGCCGAATCATTCCGCCGGGCAGTCCACTTGCGGGCTTACGTGGACATGCACGGCTCCCGCCAGAAAGGAGGAGGACTCTTCGAGGTCCGCCTGCACCCCTGGCCGGAGCTCACTTCAAAGCAGGACGCCAAGCTCCGGGTGATACGTTCTTGAGCACGCGCGACTGGATCGTTTCCGAACGCTTCGACGCGGCCTTCATCTTCGCCCCCGCCCTCCTCTCGGTAGCGGCCGTCCTGGGATTTGCCGCGCTGCGGCCGGCCGGTCTCCCGTTGTGGGGGTGGATCACGATCGTCATGTTTGTCGACGGCGCCCACTCCTGGGCCATTCTCCACCGCACCTATCTCGACCCGGATGAATGGTCCCGCCGCAAAACTCTTTTCCTCTGCTTTCCTCCCGCATATTGGCTTTGCGCGTTCATCGTCTACAGCATGGACGCTCTCGTCTTTTGGCGCCTTTTTGCCGCCTTCGCCTACTACCACGTCATCCGTCAACAGTACGGTTTTATGCGCTACTACCAGTCTCTTCACCGAGAGCCTCCGGGCTGGAGCCGTCTCTTGGACAGCGCGGCGATCTACGCCGCCATGCTTTACCCGCTGCTGTTCCGGTATGCCGATCCCTCCCGGAGCTGGGCGTTCGTCTTCATGCCCGGCGATATGATCCGCCTGCCGGCGGAACTGCTGGCCCCGGCGCGCGCCCTGTATCAACTGACGCTGACCGCCTTCGCCGCCCGCCAAGCATGGCTCTTGGCCAGAGGCCGGCCCGTCAATCGGGGAAAGATCTTCCTCATCGTCAGCACGAGCCTGACGTGGTACGTTGGAATCGTCCACTTCAACTCCGGGTTGGCCGGAGTTCTAGCCATCACGATCGCACACGGCCTCCCTTACCTCGCATTGATCTGGATCTTTTCCGCGCGCAAGTGGTCCCGTCAAGAAGGCCGGCCGCGCCGCATGTTCGCCCCTGACGCGCCGGGCGTGGCGCTCTATTTAGGATTCCTCTGCGCGCTGGCCTATGGACTCGAGTTCCTGCGGGAAATCCCCCTCCACATTCATGGAGAGGCCTTTTTTGGAATAACCGATCGGATCTCGATTCCTCCGGGTGCCGCCGCCTTTCTCGTCACCCTGACGAGCGTGCCTCCCGCCACGCATTATTTTTTGGATGCCTTTATTTGGCGGCTTGATGCCTCCAACCCCGACCTCAAACGCCTGATATTCGACGCCGACTCGAGGGTAAATTCCTAATGCGGCATTGGATCGTTTCGGCGCCGTTCGATCTCGGTTTTGTCCTCGGGCCGGCGATGGCGGCGACCGCGGCCGTTTTGCTCATCCCGGCGCTGCAAAGCCCCCAACTGCCGTTGTGGGGCTGGATCGTCGTCACTCTCAGCGTCGACGTCGCCCACACCTGGACGACTCTGTACGTGACCTACCTCGACCCCGAGGCATACGGCCGACGCAAGTCCCTGTTTCTCTGCGTGCCCCTGGCCTGCTTGGCCGCGGGAGCTTTGGCCTATGCGGTTGGGACGAGCTTCGCCGTGAAGGTCTACACGTACGCGGCCGTATGGCATTTCGTTCGGCAGCAGTACGGCTTCATGCGCTTTTACAAGCGGGTGCGGCGTGAGCGCGAAGCCTTGGACGCTTGGATCGATGGGGCGGCCGTGTACGCGGCGACTCTCTATCCCGTCTTCTATTGGCACTGCGAACCCGCCCGCTCGACGGCGGCCTGGTTCGCGACCCGGGGATTTTTCAACCTGCCGGAGACATGGCTGCCCGCCGGACGCTGTCTCTACGCCTCGGCCTTGATTCTGTTCGTTCTGCGTCAGGGATTTCTTCTTGTCCGCGGCCGAGACGTCAATTGGGGTAAAGCGGGAGTGATCGTCACGACCGCCGCGGCCTGGTACACGGGAATGGTCGCGCTCAATTCCACTTTCGCCTTTCTCATCGCCATCGGAATCACGCACGGCATCCCCTACTACGCTCTCGTATGGCTATACGGACACCGCAAGTGGAGCGGCGATCCCTCCTGGCGTCGCCTGCTTTTCGCCAAAAGCCTTGCCGGCGTCCTCTTATTCCTGTCCATCGCATGGATCATCTCCTACGTCGAGATGGGCGTGCTCAGCGCCCTCACGGGCTCGCACACCGGCGCCTACTTCGAGTTGACGCGCGAATTCCCGATCAGCGCGGGGTCCAGCGCCGTCCTTCTTCCCGTCCTTTTCATGTTCCAAACGACCCATTATGTCCTCGATGCCTACATCTGGCGCCTCAACGCCGCCAATCCGAATTTAGAAGGTCTCATTTTCCGGGAGTAAACGTTGATGAATTTCGGACAGCTGCTGCGGACGGCGTCAACTCGGTACTCCGAGAGACCGTTCTTGCTGTGTCCGGACGTTCGATTGTCTTATACCTTCGGCGACTTGGACCTGCTCTCTCGTCGAGCCGCCAACCGCCTGCATGGCGAGGGCCTCCGCCCGTCAGACGCAGTCGTTCTTTGGCTTGACGCCGGAGCCGACATGCTGCTCTGGATGCTCGGCGCCGCGCGTTTGGGCGCGGTGTCCGTGCCTCTTTCGACCGACACCGACCAGTCCGTGGCCGCCGCGATCTGCCGAAGCTTCAATGCCAAGGCCTGCGTGCTGCCCAAGAACGTTCCGCTCGCCGAGCTTGGGCAAACGGCCATCCCCTGCATTCCGGCCGGAGATCTTCCCGGCAGCGGACGGACCCCATGGGCCTGCGTCGCGGCCGGCGATCCCTGCTTCGTCTTTTACACATCGGGCACCACGGATGATCCGAAGGGGGTCGTGCACACGCAGCGCTCAGTCGGCTCGATCCTCTCGGCCATAGGACGGCATTTCGCGCTCGGCGCCGAGCATCGGGTTCTGTCCGGCATCCCGTGGGACAACACGTTTAGCCTGCTCAGCACCCTGTTTGCCGCTTATGTCCATGGGGGGTCGGTGGTCGTTGCGCCGATCTTCCAACCGTCAACGAGCGAAGATGTTTGGCGCATGATGCGCCGCTGGCACATCTCGAGCCTCTTCGTGACCCCTCACGTAGCGCGCTGGCTTGCGGAGCGCGCGCCCGCGCAGAGGCTGCCGGCTCTGCGTTGGACGGCCAGCGGATGCGCTCCTTTACACCGGGAACTCGCCGATGAGTGGGAATCGGTCGTTGGAACCCCCCTGCTCAACTGCTACGGAAGCACGGAGACGGGCTTCATCAGCTCTCAGAGCCCCAACCGCCGCGAAAACGGGGTCGGAACGCCGTTGTCCTGCGAGGTGCGCATCGATCCCGGCACTCGCGAGATCCTGGTTCGCGGGCGCAACGTCATGCAGGGCTATTACCGCAATGAAACACTCACCCGCTCCATCCTCAATCACGGCTGGTGTCGGATGGGCGACATGGGACACCTGGACTCCCGAGGATTTCTTCACTTGGACGGACGACTCAAGGACGTCATCATGAGAAACGGGCTCAAGCTTTTTCCAGCAGACATCGATTCGGCGCTCATGCGCCACCCCGCCGTCCTCGAATCGGCGACCGTGGCCGTCCCCGATCCCCGGATGGGAGAAGCGGCCCTGTCCGTCATCGTTCTTAAACCGGGCCGCTGCGCTACGACCGATGAGCTGAGCGCCCACTGCCGACGCCAGCTGCCCCGCAGCCGCTGTCCCGACCGTCTTCGCCTGACCGACGCTCTTCCCCGCAACGCCCGGGGAAAACTGCTGCGCAAAAGACTTCTCGACCTGTTCCTTTCTCCATGACACCCGAGCCATTCCCTGAGAAATATATCTATGATGAGAGCGACCTCCCTCCCCGCAGCGGTTGGAGCGTGCGTCAAATCCTGAAAGACCTCGAAGATGGACGAATCCCGGAGGACTTCCGGCGTTTCTTTGATCGGGATCCCGAACGTTGCCCCCCGGACGTCCCGGGTCTGGTCGTAGCGCCCGCCGATGGCCTGCTGGAACTACGCCGGCGCGAAGGGCGCAGCCCTGAGTTCCTGATTCACCTGCGATTGACGGACGTCCATGTGCACCGCGTGCCCTTAGCCGGAACCGTGCGCGACGTGCGCCGGGAGGGAAGCGGATTCTTTTATCCCGATCAAGAAGGATATTGGGGCGGGGTCCAGACCGCGACGACGATCGATTCGGCCTCGGGGGCTTACATCGTACGCCAGCTCACGACTTTGCTGACCAGACGAATCGAGAACTACCTCGAACCGGGCTGCGCGGTCGCCACGGGCCAAAGACTCGGACGCATCCGCCTTGGAAGCACGGTGGTGCTCGAGTTGCCCGGCCGATGGGAGCTGCTCGGCCGCGACGGACAGAAGGTGGTGGCCGGAGAGACTCCCTTGGCCCGTTTGACCTGATCGGCGAATTGCTATCCTGAACCCATGACGTCCCGTGAAACTCTGATCATAAAACTCGGCGCGCTTGGAGACGTCCTGCGAACCACTCCCCTCCTGCGCCGGCTGCCGGGACCTGTCACCTGGGTTACGGACTCCTCGAGTCTGCCGCTGCTGGCCGGGTTGCCCGGCATCCACCGCCTCCTGACGCCGAGCCAATCCGCTTCCTTGCGCGGACGACGCTATCGGCGGATCATCAACTTCGATGAGGACTCGCGCGCATGCCGGCTTGCCTCCATGATGAACTCGCCCTCGAAGATCGGCGCTTGGATCGAAGATGGACGCATCACCTATTGCCAAGCCTCTTCCCCATGGTTCGACATGAGCCTGATCAGCCGGCTCGGACGCCGAGAGGCCGATCGCCTGAAGAAACGCGGACAGCGCGTCTATCAAGATTATTTGTTCGCCGCCTGCGGCCTGCGCTTTAACGGCGAGGAATATCTCCTGCCCATTCGACCCGCCCGGGCAAACCCGGACGCCGTCGCCCTTGAGGCTCGAGTCGGAGAGAAATGGCCCCTGAAGTCCTGGCCGGGGTTCGCGGCATTGCGCCATCGCCTGGGACATCAAGGGCTCGTCCCGTTTGAGTTGCGCGCGCGCCGCCGCCTGAGCGATTACCTCGCCGACATCAACCGCGCTTCGATCGTCGTGGCCTCGGACACGCTCGCCATGCACGTGGGTCTGGCTCTTCGCAAACAGGTCGTCGCGCTGTTCACCTGCACAAGTCCCAACGAAATCCACGGGTACGGGCGACTGACAAAACTCGTCGATAGAGATCTAAAAAAGAATTTTTATCTCCGCACGGTCCCCTCAAGAGCCAAAACATCGATATCGCTCGAAACGGCGCTGAAGGCGATTGAACAACGCAGAAAACAAGTGCTAACCTCACTCCCTCCATGAAGAACCGCGCGCGGCTAGACTGCGTCTATCGTCACAATCCCGATACGGCCTCCCGCCGAATCGATTGCGAGGTCGTGATTCTCGACCTCAAGACCAGCGTCTATTATTCCCTCAATGAGACAGCCTCGACCATCTGGGAGACGCTGGGAGAAGGATTGACGCCGCGCAGAGCGGTCGAGCGCCTTTGCGGGGAATTCGACAAAAAGCCCGCCGATGTCGCGCGCGACGTCACTGAGATCGTGGAGGAGCTGCTTCGCGCTCGTTTGATTCACCGAGTGGACTGAGTCGTGCGCGGACGGAGGGGTCCTCCGGAGCGAGCCGGCGCGCGCCTTCCAGCAATTCCCGCGCCTGCCGCCAGCGGCCCCGCGAAATCAAGATGTCGGAGCAAGAGATTCGAGTCTTCACGGAATTCGGCCACAGACGCACCGCCTCCAGACACTCCGCCTCGGCGCATTCGAAACGTTCATCGTCGGCGCACAGCATCGCCAAATTCAAACGGGCGCGCGGAACGTTCGGATCGACTTTCAAAGTCGCGCGGAAAAAGGCTTCTTCGCTGCGAAAATCGGCCAGCCTTCTCTCGACAAGACCGCCCCCGACGCACACGG
>JBBTHA010000133.1:0-12189 GCA_038060535.1 Elusimicrobiota bacterium
GGAACAGGACATTTCTATGCGGCTCAAACAGGACATATTAAAAAACGCGCGACAAATGAACGCTTTTCAATGTCTTATCGGGCTTGCGTGTCTTAAGGGTGGACATCCCGGGCTGGGGGCGCTAGGTCGAAGAAGCCTGGACAATGCGCAGAAGAGGGGCTATCCTGTGCGAATGGGGTGTAAAGTGATGCGTGCCGCGCTCGCTGCTGCCCTTTGCACGCCAACACCTGGGTTCGCCGTCACCTCAGTGCCCATTCCTGAAAAGGCCCAATGGGAGAGCAATATGATCGCCAAAGGCGCGAGCGTCTGCAATGGGCTCACGACGGTGTTGGATAGCATCTACTACGATGCGCAACGAGTGTACTACCAGATCGCTCAATATACTGGCAACACCGCGTACTGGAACGCCTGCGCCGCAAAAGCGGAAGCGATTTATCGAGACCAGTTTGTCATCCCCAACAACGGGAACGTCCAAGGAAACTGGATCTTCACCATGGGGCTGCGGCGGGACTTCGAACGCACGGGGGATGTCACGTCAAAAAACACCGCCGAGTTAATCTCCCGAAACGCTGCGTTTGCCAGAGACACATCCTGCTGCCCCGCGCCCGCGGGATACAATCCGGCAAGCCAGGAGATGAGTCGAGAAGTCGCCTATTCCATCAATTCCTATATGGATACGGAGGCTCTGGGCTATCCCAAACGAAAAAACAAGGACTTGTATATCTCCTACGCCTTGGGCCACATCGATCAATGGTTCGTGACCTTTTCGAACCCCATCGTTCCTAATAAATGGTGGATTCAACCGTTCATGGTGGGGCTGACGATGCGTGCCCTCATTCAGGCTTATGATGAGACCCCTCCCGCCCAACGGACGGCGAGCATGCTCACGATCCCCGCGAAGATCAAGGTGGCCCTGGATGGATTGTGGGCGGGCAACATTCCCGGCGCGACACCAGGACAGGGCGCGTGGTTGCCGGCCAGCGAGGCCTTCTTCTATGCGACCTTCATTGATGCAGGCACCTGCGGAGCGACACCGTGTATTCAATCGCCTGCACCCGACTTGAACCTGCTCATTGCCCCAGCCTTTGCCTGGTACTATCTGCAGTCCGGCGATACCGCCTACCGTACGCGCGGCGATCAAGTGTTCGCGGGCGGGGTGAGAGGGGCTTATTTGGCCCAAGGCAAGCAATTCGATCAGAACTATATCTACAGCTTCGACTATGTGACCTGGCGGGAAGCGGCAGATGGCAAGTACGGCGGAAGTGATACGGCCCCAGCTGCGCCGACCGCGCTAAGCGCGCTTCCATAGCTGTTGCGGGCCTCCAAGCGCATAGAGGAGGCACGGAGAAAAGCGGACCGATTTTACCGACTTCGTGGAGCCCAAGTTTGACCTATAGCGCAAAACAACATGTGTCGATATATATTTTCATTCAGGAAAAAATCATTTGTAATCAATAAAATCTTCTGTCATGCTGGGCGCGTGACCGCCGTTCTCTTTGCCGCGCTCCTGGCGTCTGCGAGGCCGGGATTTGCCTCTCTCAACGACTCCGCCAGCCATCCGCCGCCCTCATCAGCGCCCTATCCCTATTCCCCTCCAGGCAACTGGCTTCCGGGACAACCCGGATTTCTTCCGGCCGGCCAAAGCTACAATGACCCGGTGTTCGGAAACGCCATCACCCGCCTGACCAACGTCTATCCGGCGACCGGCGACGGCAGCAACCCTTATGCTAAAAACGATTATTGGAACTCCGACGGCACCCTGCATGTTTTCGAGGGCGGCGCCATGAACGTCAAAACACGCGCGATTGCGCGAAACGTCCCGACCAACGCCGGAGACGCGGGCTTCGACCCGGCAAACGCGGACGCCTGGCTCTATGTCAGCGGCTCCCAACTCAGGCAAGTCCTCATCAGCAACGGAAGCGACAGCTTGATCAAGAACTTCGGCGTGACTTTGGGAAGCCTCGGGGGGTCGGTGGACAAGGCGGATCGGACCGGCCGTTATTTCGTCCTGGACATCGGGGGCGCCTATAGAATCTGGGACCGTCAAACCGACACGCTCTATAGCGGCTCCATTGCGAATAATACCGGCGGCGGCTGGGCCGGACTTACGCCAGACGGCAATTACCTTGTCATCGCCACGAATCTCAAGATGTCCTACCGGATCGATCACGCGGCCAAGGCTCTCAACACGACGGGAACGATGTTCTGGTCCCTTTGCGGAGATCACGGAGACCTGCTCTCGGCGTCGGACGGGAAAAATTATCTCGTGACCTTCGAATGCCACAGCGAGGGCGCCATCTACCGTGTCGATATCACCCTACCGCAGTCGACGGGAAATCTCCCCAAGCAACGCAGCGACAATAGAAAACTCGTGGACACGGACTGGTCTGACGACGGACATTTCTCCTGCGTCCCGCGCGGTCCGAACCGGGATTGGTGCCTCATCGACACCGAATCAATCGACGACACATCCACAAGCCAGGGGACCTGGCGCCCGTTCAAGAGCGAGATATTCATGGCCAATGTATTGACGGGGGAAGTCCGCCGATTGGCGCATCACCGCTCCCGCAATGTCCCATCGCTCTACTGCAGCGATCCGCGCATCAACGTTAATTGGGACGGCACCCAAGCCGTGTTCATGTCGAATTACGGCGCTACGGGCGTCGGGGGAAGCTGTGGCTACGGCGATCTCTATTTGCTCGATCTGGGCATGCAGGCAGCGGACAACAATCCGCCCCAACGTCCGAAAAATCTCAGAACCTGGTAGCCCCGGACGCGGACTCGAACTCGGCTAGCCTGCCCGATCATCCGACCCGGGCTGGTCGGCTGTCCGTTGCGGTTTCTGAGGGCCTCATCAAGAAGATCGCCAAAAAGCCCAAGAAGCAGTCCTGTGTCGTAAGAACTGGTGATCGACAGATCTCAGCGAGGGGGGCTCAGGTTTATTGGGCGCGGCGTGGTCTGCCGAAGCTCCAGGAGAGCGTGAGGAGCGTAATCTCGGCGTCCTCGCCGGCGATCAGGCGGCCCAGGAACGGAGCGGTCGCGTTGAGGGAGACGCCCCACGGGGTGTAAGCGAGGTTCAGGCCGCCCGTCGCGATCAGCCGGTCCTCACCGGCCTGGATGCGCCTCGTGCCGGAGCAGCCCGAGTCTGAGGTCGAGGAGAAGCCGCTGTTTGTCCCTTGCCGTGTGACATCATAGCTGCGGCAATCGTCGCGGAAGAAGACGCCCGCCATGATGAAGGGATTGAGCTCGAAGCTGCGGCTGATGGGGACGCCGGCCTGCGCGCCGAGAGCCAGGCCCAGGGACAGGTCCTGCGTCTCCATGTCGAAGTCGTCGAGCAAGGCCCCGGCCTGATTGAATCGGGTGACGGTCTGGCGAGAGAGGCTGCGGGACAGGAGCGGCCCGGCGAAGACGGGGAGAGTGAAGCCTTCCGATGTGTCGCCCGCGGCCTGGTAGACCACGCCGGCGCTCAGCAGTTGATACGAGGAGTCGACGGAGTCCAGCTTCACCCGCGCGCAGGTGGGGCAGGCGGGCAGGGGCTGCACGTCGCTATGGCCCTTCGCGGAGGAGCCCAGCATCCAGGTGTAGACGCCCCAACGTTCGGCGAAGGCGTAGCTCGCGGAGGCGCCCGCGCCCCCGCCGGCGATTCGTCCGGACACGGAGTTGTTGACCCCGGAGGAGCCGGAGGCCGGCTTGCCGAAGAAGTAGGCCGGGGCCAGAGAGCCGCGCCAAGCGCCTGGAGAGTAGCGCAGCATGGGCAACGGCGGGTTGGCGGCCATCAGCCCTTGAGCGGTCCAGACGCCGACCAGCCCGTTGCTGAGCTGCGCGTCAGCCGGAGAACGCAGAACGGCCAGCAGCGCGAGGGCGGCCAGGAGGCCGCGAAGGTCCCGAGACGTCGAGGATTTGACGAAGATCATGGCCCATGATATAAACATTTGCAGGCAAGGGGGAATAGCTCGATGGGCAAGCTGAAGCTGCGAGAGGCCGCGCCCCCGCAAGGGGGCTTTTTTATGACGACATTCGCGGCGACAACTTTGACGATAGCCTCTCTTTTCCTCCCGGCTGTCACGCAGGCCGCTTCGTCCTTGGACGTTCAGCGCGCGGAGATGGCCAGGCTTGGAGACCATTATGAAGTTCAGAATCTCTTCCTGCCGAACGCCCCATCGCGCGAGGGGATGATCCGCATTTCGGCCACGGCGCGCCAATTGCGCGCGGCGGGATACACGCTGCGTCTAGACAAGCCGGATATGCCGCCTGTGTTCATCGGACGCGACGGACGCGTGCATGAAGTCGGCGGCCCGATCTGGGATGGGGTGCTGGCCAAGACGTGGCTCCTCCATCGCGACAAGGCGCGCAAGTTCAGAAGCGGCGTCATCGCGAAGATGCGCCGCGTCGCGTCTCAGGCCGACCTGGGCGATGGGCCGGCGTCCGAATCGGCCGGCGATGAGGGTCGGCTGAATGTGTCTGGCCGCAACGCCGGAGAGATGGGCCGCTTGCGCACGGCTATGGCTCACTCGGAGACGGCGAATGTTCGAGAGTCCGCGGAACCGACGTTGGAGGACTCTGCGGCGCAGCCGCGGACAAAGAACGGTTTGTCGCCGGTGAGCCCGACTGTCGGAGAGGCCGTCGCATCCCCATCGATGGACCCTCCGGCCTCCGGCTTAGACGCATCCAACGGGCAGAGAAGTGCGGCGAACGTCAATCGTTTTGTTTCCACACCGGCTCCAATTCCACATCCCGTGCTCGAACAGGGTGAAACGAGCGGTGGATCGGCGATTGGCCGCTTTGGTTTCGATGCCTCCAATTCCCTCGGAGTTCGCCGGTGGGGGTGGCTCCTGTTGATAGGAGCGGTTCTTATCATTCTTGCTTTGCGCCGGCGTGGAAAATAATAGTCCGGCATCGTTCGACCACGAACCGACGGCCCATCAGTCGCTTTCGTGGGGAAATGTCAATCTTGAGCGCGGCAACATTTATGTGTTAAACTCAATCACCGTTCTTCTCGAGCAGAAAAATTTGTCGTTCTTATCGACGGAAACTAGACACAACGCCGGGGTAGCTCAGCGGTAGAGCAGCTGTTTCGTAAACAGCAGGTCGTGGGTTCAAATCCCATCCCCGGCTTTTTTTTCCGCCGATCTCTCCCGGGCGTTCCCACTCGCGGATGATTTGCTAGTCTTTTCCTCCATGAATAGGGCACGGCGCTGGATGCTGGTTACGGCGCATTTTTTATGCCCGCTGCTTTTCTTCACCAACCTGACGCGCAATCCCTACGTGTCCCAAATCGCGCTGCTCAACGCCGCGCTCGCGTTGGCTTTTGCGGCGTGGGTTTTGCGCGAGGGCTTACGCGCGGGCCCCATCAAGTTGCCGCGCCTGCCCGTCGAGTGGCCGTTGGCGGTCTTTATCGTGATCTGGGGCGTGAGTTGGCTGCGGGCCTATTTTGGTCACGTCGAATTTTTCCAGCCCGCGATGGCCGCGGAGGGCGCGCGCGGGGGGATGTTCCTTTTGCTCAACGGGGCGGTCGTGTTTTGGCTGGCCGCGACGGTCGCCGCCGAAGACGATGGCTCCAACGACGCGCCCTTGGGCGCATGGGCCGCCTGCGTCGTTGTTTGGGCGCTGCTTTGGACCGCGTATCCCCAAATGCGCGTGCGCTCAGGCGGCAGGCCGGACGTTCTGCTTTCAAACATCTGGGACCCCTACGGCGCGTGTCTTTGGGCGGTCGGCTTGGCGGGCGCGTCATGGCTGTGCCGTCGCGGTCGGCTGATCGATTATCTGCATTTGATCCTCGCCACGGGATTTTTGGCGTCCGCTTACGGGGTGGGGCAATATTTCAACTTTGAAATCGTCTGGCCCACGGTGCTCAATCCCTACGGGGGACGCGCGGTCTCGACATTTGGAAATCCTAATTTTCTTTCGACTTATACCGCCGCGCTGATGCCCTCGGCGTTGGCCTTGTGTCTGTTGGAAAAGCCGGGACCGCGGCGCTGGATTTACGGGATCGTGTTTTTCACCCTGGAGGCGGCTCTTTTGGCGACGCTGACGCGATCGTCATGGGGTGGCGCCGCGGTGGGAGTGCTGGCCTTGGGGCTCTCGAGCCGCATTCGCGCCAAGGTCAAGGAGGAGCCGCGCACGCTCGGCTTGATCTTCGGAGTGGCGATCGCTTTGGCCGTGGGGTGGCCCTCGAGCACGATTTCGTCCGGCTACACGCCCACGTTTCTCGGCCGTTTGACCGAGTTTCGCGCCATCGTCAAGGCCGCCGGATTCTACAGCCCGTGGCACCAGCGCGTGCTGATTTGGACGAGTTCGTGGCTGATGGGCTGCGAGGAACCTCTTCTGGGCAAAGGCGGGGGGCTCTATGAGTTGTTCTATCCTTTTTATCAAGGGCACCTCCTGCATGAGAATCCGTTCTTTCATAACATGCGCACTCACGCCAATAACGCGCACAATGAGCTCCTCGAGGTCTTCGCCCAAACCGGGGTGATCGGCTTGGGCGCGTTTATTTGGCTGTGGACGTCTTTCTTTCAGGCCGCGCGCCGCTGGTCCTCGGGCAGGCCCGGCCTGGACCCGATCTGGATCGGTGCGGTCGGCGGAGTCGCGGCCGTTCTCGTTGATAATCTTCTCAACGTCTCTCTTCATTTCGCGGTTCCCAGCTTATTGTTTTGGTGGCTGGCCGGCGTGGCGATGGGTCGGGGCGCGCGCGAGGGCCTGCCCTTGTTTGAGTGGCCGGCGTCGACCGCCGTGCGGCGCGTCGTGGCCGGCGCGCTCGTGTCGGCCGCGCTTTACGGCGTGTGGTGGCAGGTTCGTTTTTGGGAGCGGGAAGCCTGGTATTTCGCGGGATTCAAGCTCATACGTCAAGGAAACGTTCCGGCCGCCCAGCAAGCCTTGGTGCGCTCGCGGGCCTGGGGACCGCGCGAGGTCAACGCGATCTATGAACTGGGGAATGTGTATGCGCGTTCCGGCAGGCCGCAGGAAGCAGCCGACGCCTACCTCGGCGCGTTGCGCGCCAACACCGGCTACGACGAGATCTATTTCAACCTGGGCACGATCTATGCCGCGCAATTGGGGCAAACGGAGAAGGGACGCGCGTATTACGAGACCGCGTGGGCTCTCAATCCTCTTTCCAACGAGACCATCAACGCCCTGAGCGCGGTGTATCTGCGCGACCCAACCAAGAACGCCGGCCGGGCATCCGCTCTTCTGGCCGAGGCCGCGAGGATTTTCCCCGGCAACGCGAACCACTGGAATAACTTAGGGTATGCCCTGAGCCTGCAAAAGCGCTGGGCCGAAGCCGAGGCCGCGTATGTCAAGGCGCTCGAACTGATGCCGGAATCGCCGATGATGGAGCGCAACCTGGAAGCTCTCGCGGCGCAATCAGGGCGGCCCCGTGCGCCGATTCTCAACGACTTGGCGCAATTGCGGGCGATTGACGCCGCGGCCGCCAAAGGGGTGAGATCGGCGGAACTTCTGCGGCGCATCGCCGACGTGGCCCAGAGGCGTCCGGGCTTGCTGATGGCTCGGTTCATTTACGGGAGTTTGCTGCTTGCCGACCGGCGCCCCGGCGAGGCGGTCGTGGAGTTGGAACATGTCGTCGCGACGGATGGGCGCAGGGCCTCTCCCCGGATTAATTTAGGCAACGCTTATCTGGCGCTGGGCAAGCCGGCCGAAGCGGAGGCCCAGTTCAGGGCCGTCCTGGCCGTGGAACCGGGTCATGTGCTCGCCCGCGAACAGTTGCGGGCGATGGGACGGACACCGTGAAAATATGATTTGGTTAAATCAGCGTAATAATTCAGTAACCGATGCTGTGTATCCTGCCTGGAAACCGTTGGCGAATTGGAGAGGCTTTACGAAATGCCCGAAAGAAAATTAATATTCACGTTCCTGGTCATCGTTGGTTTAGGGGCGGGACGTGTTTGGGTTTGGGCCCAGGACAATTCCGGAGAACAATTAAGTCGAGCAATGCGCTCGGCCGTGAAGTATTACGAGCGGGGCGAGGACATGGAGGCGATGGACCGTTTCATGGACGTCTTGACCAAAGGCGATCCGGCCGAGCGCTCCATGGCTAACGAGTACATTAATTTGCTCACGCATCGCATGTACGCTGTAGGCGCCGGAGAGGCCGGCGAACTGCCCACTCTATTGCCAAACACCTCTGCAACTCCCAAACGGCCCCGCGAGCAGGCGCGGGAGTCCCGGATGAGACACCCTGCGTTGGAGGTAGATGAAAGTCAAACGCCCTCTCCCGATGAAGCTCTCATCACCCCTAAGGGCGACAAGACGTTAATGCGCAAGGATATTCTGGCTCGTTTGCGCGGAGCCATGGAGAAGTCGTTGTCGGATTTGAAGTCCATCGAAGGAGTCCGCGTGGTCTTGCGCGGCAACGGAGAGCCCGACGCAATAGGCATTCCCACCAATCTTTTGTTCCAGTCCGGGGTCACGTTCCAGCGGGGCGCGAACCAACTCCTCTCTCCTCTCACGCGGCTGGCTTTCTCCTTAGGAGGGGCCCAATTGATGGTGTTGCCCGCGGGCATTGCTGGTCAAGAGACCAATGTTTTGGACATGCGCCGGACTATGGGGATTTCCACCCATCTGTTCAACGCCGGCGTGGCCCCGGCGCGAGTGAAAGTCAACCTAATCAACTCGCAGGTCGATATTCCCAAGGCCATGGTTGGATTTAATGGCGTGGTCATCGTGTTTGTGTATAATCAGCCCTTGCATTTGGCCGCGGAAAACTCCATGGGAGATGAACTCGGGCCGCCCATTTCTTTGGGGGTTTTTCCTCCGGCTTTCCGTCCGTCCCGCAAGCAGGCGGCGATCGTGGAATTTTCCGTTTCCGACCCGCCGGACGGACTCAAATCTTGGAGTTTCCAGATCATGCAGCTGGAAAGCGAGGGCAATTCCGCGCCCCCTCTCCAGAATTACGCCGGCAAGGGTCCGGTCTTTCACCAAATCTTCTGGAACGGCAGGCGGAAATATTTCGGGGAGCCCTTTGCGCCGGGGCGTTATCGATGCGTCTTGACCGCTACCGACGGCAAAAACCGCCAGAGGACGTTGCACCGCTGGATACAGATACTGGGGGAGGGGCCGGGCGCGGCGAGGCCGGCGGGGCAAGACGTTCCGGCGTCGTCGCACGGAGCCGGGCCGCGCGAGGGCGTGAGCCCTCCTCAGATGGATATGGCCTCCGATGACCGCCAACCGCTGGTTTCCGGAGTCAAGGCCGCCAACAGAGACTACGCCCCCGCGCTCGCCGCTCAGGACAAGGCGCGGCGCCAAGCCGCTTCCCGCCCAAGGCGGGGGGATGGCGCTCAAGAGATAGAGGCCGCGGTTTCGGGGGCAGCCGTCGAGCAAGGCCCCCCGTGGGCGTTGGCCTTTAAACGCGACAGCTACCAGTTATCGGCCGGCGATGACGCGCTGCTTGAGCGCATCGCGGCGTACAGCGCGCTGCATCCCGACGAACCCTTGCGACTCACGGGCCATTCCTCTGACGACGAGGAGAATTCCGCGGCCCTGGCGGGGCGCCGAGCCAAGGTGGTCGCCGGAGTCTTGGTGAATCGCTTCCAGGTCAACGCGCAGTCTATCATCACCGTTTCGGGCGGCCCCGGGGCCGGCCCCAAAGTCGATGTCGAGTTTGTGGGGAACGATGAGTAAGATGGCGCGCTTCGATCAACTCGTCGACTCCTTGGCCTTCGGGCGGGCGAAGCCCAAGACAGGGACATGCCTCGGCCTCTATATCAGCCCCGATCTCATCTACATCGCGGAGACCCACCGCGATCAGGGCGGCAAATTGATCGTCGACCATTTGGTGCGCATTCAGGTGCCGCGGGACGGCAAAGAAGTTCCCGCCAACGCCATAACCATGAACACGGATTTCCTCTCCGATCCAAAGCGCGTCGGACGCCTGATCAGCGAGTCGATGGCGCAAATGAAGTGGAATTCGAAGGACGTGGTTGTTACCCTGTCGCATCATTCGGGGTTATTGCGCTACTTCCCCATGCCGGCGGTGGAACGGCGCTTCCTGAAGTCCGCGGTGCCCATCGAAGCCAAAAAATATATCCCTTTGCCGTTCGAATCCTTGGTCTATGACTATCAGGTCGTGCCGATGGCGCCCGATCCCGGGGGAAGACCCCGGAAAGGAATCCTGATCGCCGTGAGCCAGAAAAATGCCTTCTCGAATGTCGTGGGATTATTGAAGACCCTCAACCTGAATTTGGTCGGCCTTGAGGTCGCGCCTTGTTCGGTCATGAGACTGTGGCAATCCGTCGACTCATCTCATGGGTCGGCTCCTTTCGTTCAGGCGCAATTTGACGCGGGCGGAGTTCGTATTTTGATCGGCGATCAGGGGCTGCCGGTCTTTTTCCGAGAGGTGTTTCTGGGAGGGGAGGCGACGATCAGCGATCAACGCAAAATCGATCTGTCCGGCTGCATCGCCTTCGTCCAAAAGCAGCTTGGCTTGGGGCGAATCGCCAAGATTTATTTAAGCGGGGTGCCCGCGCTGCTCGATCCTTGGCGTTCAGCGCTGACTCAGGAAACGGGCTTGCCCACGGAAATTCAAGATACCGCGAAACTCTTGACGATCAAGGGAGCAGATTGGGGGGGATGCGCCGCGATCGGCGCGTCGGTCCGCCCCATAACCCCTTCACCCCTGACTCTCGATCTCGCCGCGCTTGATCGCATCACCGATGAGGAACGCCAAACTGCCCGAGACATCCTTCTGGTGGGAATCGCCGCTGCCGTCTTGATCGGGATTGCGGGGCTCTTCAGCACTTTATCGTACAAATTCCGCGCTCGCGTGCTCGACAATTACAAAATCGATCCCGATATCCGCATGATGTTGAGTGGACTGCCTCCGTCGGAATTGGAAGCCAAGCTCAAGGAGATGCGCGAACAGCTTGAACAGGTCCGCGCCGTCAGCGACAACACGAAGCCTCGACTGTCCCAGATCATTGGCGATATCGTCGAGCTCCTGCCCGATAACGTCTGGCTCTCGATGATCAACGTGAGCAACCCCCTCGGCGGCGATAAGGGGGGGGTGACCCTTATTATCCGCGGACGAGCGCGGGGGGCGAGCGTCTCGATAGAGCAGAGCCTCGCGTCGGATTTTAAAGACGCTCTCTTGCGCAGCGATAAAATCGGCCGAAATTTCGACATTCAATTTTCACTGGAAACCCAACGAACCATGCCGTCGCAAATCGTCGATCAGGGGCTCGACCCTGGCGCCTTGGCGCGGAAACTCGAGGAGCGCACGGAGTTTGCCATCGAACTCAGGGCGAAACATTAATGCTTAAGAAGAATCCACTCGTTGTGGCGTTAGACATCCTTAAGGCGGAAGCCGAGGTCGTGACGAGCACGCTGCGTGAAAAAGGCCACCAGAGGTTCGGCAAGATCATCGCTTTGGCGTTGATCTTCGGGGCGCTGTCCTATTTCGGCCTCTACAGGCCGCCCCGTCAAAAAATCGCCATGTTGGCGCGGGAAGTGGAGAAGACGCGGGCGTTGTCGGAGGTGGGCGCCCAGTACAAGGACCTGCGCAACCAGTTGGCAGCGGCCTATGCGTTGCTGCCGACGATGACGGAGCGCGATCATTGGCTGGCGGCGGCTTTGATCGACTCGTTGAAGGCGGAGACTTTAAATCCAGACATGATGAAGCCGATCGTTGAGGATGAAGCGGCCGGCCTTATTTTTCAGTCCTCGATGATCCAGTTGACCAGCGGATTCAAAGAGGCCTACCAATGGCTGATGCGGGTGGAACGAGCCCGGCCCTTGATGCATGTGCGCTCGCTTGATGTCCAAAAGAAGACTGAACTGCTTGGCGTGAATATAATGACCGCCGACGTGATGACCGTGATTCCAAAAAAGAGGTTCAACTGATGGTCGTCAGATCAAAACCCGAAAGCAAGATGGGGGGGCTGGGCTGGGGGTTGCTTGTCGTCGGCCTGGCCGTGCCCAGCCTCATCGTTTTCAGCTGGTGGTCCCATCAAAAGGGGGAGCGCGACAAATCCGTATCGGTCAAGGCCCGCGGGCGCGCCTCCACCGGGCCTCTGTTCCAAGGAGGACGCGGCGCGACCAAACTCGTCAACCCCATTCTCGCTCAGCCCGCGGCCGTGTCAACTTCGATTGCGAAGCCGGTTCCGGCGTCGCCGGCGCCCGCGCCCGTCGATGCGCTTGACGTCCCGTCCTTGGCCAAACCGCAGACCTCGACGTCAT
>JBBTHA010000134.1:0-6041 GCA_038060535.1 Elusimicrobiota bacterium
GGGGCGCTTTGACGAGGTGGTGGAGATCCCTCTGCCGGATGAGGAAAGCCGCCGGAAGATTTTCGAAGTGCATTTGCGCAAGAAACCATTGGCGCCGGGGATCAGCGCCGCCGACCTGGCCTCCCGCACGGCGGACTTCAGCGGCGCCGAGATCCAGGCGGTGTGCGCCAAGGCCGCTCTGCGGGCGGTGCGCCGCGCCCTGCGCGGAACCGGCCTCAAGCTCCAATACGCCGCTCGGTGCGGCTCGCGTCTGCTGGCCGCCGCGCATCTCGCAGGCACGCGGCTGATCGACAACCTGCGGGTGAATTGACAATCCGGCGCTTGAAAGTTAGGATACGGACGTGACCCATAAAGGCCAGGCCGACGGCAAGGTTCACCCGCAGGAACCCTCCTATAGGCGCCAGCAGTATTGGGTCGACGCCCCCCTGCAGCTGCAAATGGTCGGCTTCGTCCTGGTGATGATTTCCGCCACTCTGCTCTTGACGACGTTCAGCGTCTTTCGCGGGGTGCAGGAAGCCTCCGTATCCTCCCACCAGATTTTTCATTCCCTGGAATGGATCAAGTCCGCGCTGCGCTCCCCTCTCCTGCTGGCCTCCGCGATTTCTCTGCTGGCCGCAGGTCTGATGACCTTGTTCTGGTCGCATCGCTTCGCCGGTCCCCTGCGCGTGATTTCCGCGGGCATCGCCCGCGTACGCCACGGCAACCTGTCCGTGCCGGTCCGGGTGCGCATGACCGACGCCCACCAGAATCTCGCGCGCGAGTTTCAGCTCATGCAGGACGATCTGCGCCGGCTGATCGCAAGCGACCGCGATCGCGTCAATGAGGCGGCTTCCTTGCTCGAAGAGGCCGAAAAGGCCCTCCCCTCGGGCCACGAAGCCAAGGATGCGATCGGCAAAGCCCTGGATCAACTCCGTCACGCCTGCGTCAAGTATCACCTCTAAGCGGCTAGGCCCCGCCTAGAAAGAAATCCCGACTCCGACTCCGGCGGCGAAGTCGGAGTCTCCGTGGGGGCCCAGCGCGCCGCGGCCCCCGGGACGGCTGTTGAAGAGGTTCACGTCCTCTTTGACCCAGCCCCTGAAGACCATGTTCTTCCATCGATGGCTCAGACCGACGACCACGGAGGTGAGAGTGTCGTCGAAAGGATGCAGCCCGACTCCGCGATAGGCGCTTTGTTGATAGTTGAATTGCGCCCCCACCGACGTGTTGCGCGTCAGTCCTAACTCCAGGCCGGCCGTCGTCCCGAAGCTCACGGGGTTCAATTCAAAGCCCCTGGAATCCTGGGACCGCAACGGCGCGACGACTCGGGCGTCCCAAAGCGCGTACAAAGGGCCGATCACCTTCTGCTGCCAGCTCAGTCCCATGCCGATCGACGATCCGTTGCTGAAGGGCCCGGGGACCGCCACGTTCAGGGCCAGCCGCGCGGCCAGGGAGGGAATGTAGGACCCGGGAGGAGGAGCGGACAGGGCGGCTTTCCCGGTCAAAACGATGTCTCCAAAGGAAACGCCGCTGGACGCCTCCTCGCGCAGGCGCCTGCCGCCGACCGAGATCTCGTTGACGGTCCCATGCACGGCGTGGGGACCGCTGCGGTCGGCGTTGATCATCTGGGGACCGAGTCCCCGCGCGAAAAGACTCTCGGCGCCGGCGATGAATCCGTTGAGAAAGCCCTCGTCCCTGTGGTGCAGGCGCACCGCCGCCCCGAGTTCGACGGGGATGGATGTCTTCAGCCCGCGGCGCAGCTCCAGGGCGACCTGGTGATCCTCGAATTTTTGGGTCACTCTGCCGCCGGGTTCGTTCGTTCTCGTCAGGAAGTTATGCGCGCTCAAGTCCACGCCGAGCCGATAGCGTCCCCCCGATAAAACGCGGGCGCCTTCTAGAGCCATGACCGAGCCCTGCAGGGAGTAGCCCGCGTGGTCTGCGGGCAAAGGGCCCATGGGCTCGAAGATGTTTTCCCCGTCGGCGCCGCGCTCAAGAACGCCCACCAATTCCTTCGCGTCCGCGGGCAGGGAGGCCGCTGCGGAAGCCGCCGCCAGACCCTGCGCCCCGGGCGCTTGGTGGGCTTTAATGCGCGCCAACTCCGCGAAAGTCAGGTCCACGCCCGTTCTGAGGTTGTAGACCGGGCTGCGCTCGCCTAAATCGAGCGACCGCAGTCCCAGGCAGCCCGCCTGCCGCAAGAGGCCGCGGTCATCGGCGGAAATCTCGGCAAGAGTCAAAACCGGGCCGTCGGCTCGGGCGTTCACGACGGGGAAAGCCGCCAAGACCACGGCGGCGGCCCCCGTCAAATAAAAACGCCTCCAGCACCTCATCGAAATGGATCGTCAGCGGTTCTCGGCTTTGGACAGCTTGGCGAGCACCTGCACCTTGAAGTTGGACTCCATTTTTTCCATGAGCCGGTTGAATTCCTTGGCTGCATCCTTTTTCTCGATAAGTTTGTGGTGAATGTAATCCTCGATAGCCGAATTCACCATGGGAGTCAACTCGGCGGAAACGTAAACATCGACGCGCTCCTTAGCCCACTTAAGATCTTGCGAAACAACGACGCCGCCCTGATCGATCGTGCCCAGAATCACCCGATATTTGTTGAGATCCGCATCATTTAAGGGCTTGACGACTTGGCGCGCTTCAACGTCCGCGGCCACGGCGACTTGCGCCGAGAACGCAGTTAAACCACCGCACAAAAGACCGCTTAAGACAAGAGCCGTTTTGATGTCCATACTTCATTGTAAGCCTTGCGCCCTTGGCGCGCATGGGCCAAACGGGGAAACCCGCCGGGACAAGAGTCCTAGAGGCCGGAGAGAAGCTTGCGGCAGTCGGCGAGGTTCTCGGGGTACTCGGCGGGATCGGCGGGCTCGGCGATCGCCTCAACGGCCTTGAGGACCCTTTTGGCATCGTCGATTCTGCGGTAATAAAGGTACGCCTCGGCCAAAGGCTGATAATTCGCGGAGTGGTTCGGGGCCAAGCGCACGGCTTCCTCGAATTCGAACAAGGCCCGCTTCTTGTCTCCGCCCGCCAATGCCGGAATCTGCCACCAAAGCTCTCCCAACAGACGATGGGCGCCGCCATGGCCGGGCTCAAGCCTCAGCGTTTCATTCATTTGGAGGCGAATCGGACCGATCAAAAACAGCGCCCGCATGACGCCCTTGGCCTCGCCCCAGCGTCCCATCGCCACGCCCAGCCAAAATTGGGCGTCCACGCTCGTCGAGGACACGGCGACCGCCTGCTCGCAATCGCGGCGGGCCATGGAGTAATCGGCCAAGCGATCGGCCTTTTTTTCCCTGTCTTCGCCCCGGCGGACCTTGGCGCGGCACAGGCGCCAGAAGCGCTCCGGGCTCTCGGAGGATTCCAGGCGGGAAATCAGCGCGTCCAAATTGCCCGGACGGTCGCGATGCCAATAGAGATCATCCAGCGCCTTGAAATCCTCGGAACGGGCCGCTGGAGAAAAAACCGCCAGGGCCAAGCCGGAGGCCGCGACGGCGGCGGCCTTGCGGGCCCAGGCGGCGGCCTGGCGCATCGAATCCCTCTTGGACTTGGCGCCTGCCTGGGCGAAAGAGACGACGCGCGTCATGCCGGCCTTGCGTAGCGCGGGACGAACGGAGTCGTCCACCTGCCCGGCGATGGCCGCGCAGGCGACGCCGCGGCGTCGCGCCTGGCGCGCCAACTCGACCGGGGCTTTGCCGCACAGGCTGGTGGCGTCCAGCCGGCCCTCGCAGGTCAACACGAGGTCGGCGCCCTTGAGCGCCTTGGAGGCCCCGGTTTTTTGGAGGACCCACCGCGCCCCGGGAACGATCCGCGCGCGCGCAAACGCCAGCAGACCCGCTCCCAATCCGCCCGCCGCGCCCGCGCCGGGAACGCGCGCCACGCGCGCTCCCAAGTCGTTTTCGAGCGCCGCGGCCCAGCGCGTCAGCGCGCGTTCAATCGCGCGCACCTCTCGGGGCGACGCTCCTTTTTGCGGCCCGAAAACCGCGGCGGACCCTTTCGGACCGAGCAGCGGGTTGGCGACGTCCGATAAAGCGAGCACCCGGACCCCCGACAACCTCGCGGCGACGCCGTCCGCCTCGATGCGCGCCAGGCGCGGCAAGGCCCCCGCGCCGTCGGCAATCTCCCGGCCCCGGTGATCGAGAAGGCGCGCCCCCAAGGCCCGCGCCATGCCCGCGCCGCCGTCGCTGGCGGCCGTGCCTCCCATGCCGACGATGATCGTGCGCGCGCCCCGGCGCAAGGCGTCTCGCATCAAGTCTCCCGTCCCGCGCGAGGTCGCGCGCAAAGGCCGGCGTGCGCAGGGCGCGACCAGCGAGAGGCCCGAGGCCAACGCGGTCTCGATGACCGCCGTTCTACGACGGGGGATCCACAGATAGGCGGCCCGGCGCCGCCCTCCCATGGGACCGCGCGCCCAACTCTCGACGCGGCGTCCGCCCAGGGCGACTTGCAGCGCGTCGACCAAGCCGTCGCCGCCGTCGCTGACGGCGATCGCCTTCACCGCCGCGCCCGCCATAACGTCCCGGACCCCCCGAACCATGGCGCGGCCGGCTTGGACGCAGGAGAGCGTCCCTTTCAGAGCATTCGAGGCGACAAGAACTCTCAAACGCTACGGATACATGCCGCGAATCGTCGCGGCCTTGCCCAAGCGGCGCAAACCGACCATGAAAGCGGCCATGCGCATGTCGATCTTCTCCTTGACCGACACCTCGTAAACCTCGGTGAAGGCGCCGACGATGATATCCTGGAGCCGGGCGTTGATGTCCTTTTCGCTCCAAAAATAGGCCTGCATGTCCTGGACCCACTCGAAGTAGGACACGGTCACTCCGCCGGCGTTGGCCAGAATGTCGGGAACTAGAACGACGCCTTTATCGGTCAGGATGTGGTCGGCGTCGTTGGACGTGGGACCGTTGGCTCCCTCGATGATGTATTTCGCCTTGATCTTGTCCGCGTTGGCTTTCGTGATCGCGTTTTCCATCGCGGCCGGGATCAGAATGTCGCAGGGAAGCTCCAGGAAGGAATCGACGTCCACATGTTCGGCCTTGGGGTAGCCCGCGATCGACTCGTTATTGTCGCGGTAATGCATGATGTCGGCGATGTCGAGGCCCTTCGGATCGTAAAGCCCCCCGCCGACGTCGGAAATTCCCACCACCTTGCAGCCGTGCTCGGCGAAAATCTTGGCGGCGTTGGAGCCCACGTTTCCAAAGCCCTGGATGATCGTCGGCGCCTTGCGCAAATCGAAGCCGCGCCGCGCGGCCAACTCCCGGGTCACGTAGAACACGCCCCGGCCCGTGGCCTCCTTGCGTCCGAGGGAACCGCCGATTTCGATGGGCTTGCCCGTGACCACGCCCGGGCAGGAATAACCGAGCGTCATCGAGTAGGTGTCCATGATCCAAGCCATCACCTGCTCGTTGGTGTTGACGTCGGGAGCGGGGATGTCCTTATCGGGTCCGATGATGATCGAAATCTCGGCGGTGTAGCGCCGCGTCATGCGCTCGATCTCGCCTTTCGACATTTTTTTCGGGTCGCAGATAATGCCCCCCTTGGCCCCCCCGTAAGGCAGATTGACGACCGCGCATTTCATCGTCATCCAGAAGGAAAGCGCCTTGACCTCATCGAGCGAAACCTGCGGATGGTAGCGGATGCCGCCCTTGGCCGGGCCGCGGTCCATGTTGTGCTGGATGCGATAGCCTTCGAAGACCCGCACATGCCCGTCGTCCATCTTGACTGGGACCGAGACGGTCAATATCCGCTTGCAGTGGCGCAGGCGCTCGAGGACGAACGGCTCCAACTTCATCTTTTGGGCGGCGCGGTCGAGCTGCAGCATCGCCTGGTGCCATGGGTTGGACTCATGGGATTCGGCGCGTTCAAGGGGTTTCACGACGGGGGACGTCTTGGCGGGGATCTTGGTCTCCATTGGTAGGGCCGATTCTACAAAATATTGATAGAATCACGCCGTGAACTGGCGCAACCGCTTGGTTTTCTGGGGACTGGTCATCCTCGTCTTGTCCCTCGTCAGCATCCCCTCCGTGGAGTGGATCTCCGCCTTCCGCACGTACTCCCGCTTCGCG
>JBBTHA010000135.1:0-31282 GCA_038060535.1 Elusimicrobiota bacterium
CTCTTGACCGGCCGTGTTGCGCGCCCGGGTGTAGATCTTGTACTTGCGGCCGTCCACCCAGGCGGGCTTGAGCAAAGACGTCCCCCCGCTGAAAGTGATCGTCACCGGCGACGTGCCGTCGGGCGTGGTCCCCGGCGTGAAGATCATGTCGGGAGACGGCGTGCCCGCGACTTGGGCGTCGGTCGACAGCCACACGGCGCTGTTGACCGCGGGAGGATCGGTCGTCCCATTGGCGCTCCAGGAGGAGCCCGTCCAGTAATACGGCCCGGCGGTGTCGGTGTCGATGAACGCGGCCCACACCTGCTTGATGCGCCCGCCCACAGGATCGAGGTTGAGCGTCACCGACAGCGCCACGTTGCTGGCCGAGCCCGCCGTGGGAGACTGCGACGTCAGAGTCGGCGTGCTCGAGGCGTAGGAGAACACCAGCTTGACCGTCGTCGAGGACTCCACATTGACCGCCGCAGGCGCGTTATTGACCAGGTCCTTGGCCCAGGTGAACACCTTGAAGGTGTCGGTGGCGGCCAGCAGATCGTAGAAGGTGCTGGGCAGGCTCAAGCTCCAGGTCTTGACCCCCAGGCCCGTGCCCAGAGACACGGCCACGGAGCTCTCGTAAACTCCACCCGTCGTCGCCGTCCAGGTGCCGCCGTCCCACCAGTAGTCGTCCGACAAGCGCTTGATCGCCGCTCGAAAATCCGAACTCAAGCCCGCCGGAGTGCCCGTCGACACCTCATCGAGGGCCGTTCCGGTGATCGTCGCCACGCGGCTGGTCAGCGCCGATTGGGCCGCGGGGCTTGCCACCACCGACACCGGTTTGCTGACATCGTAGTTAAACGAGATGATCCCCGTGTTGGAGACGTTGCCGGCGGCGTCATAGGCGCGAACCTCGTAGATATAATTCGTGCCGTCCACCCAAGCGATGTTCGAGGACTCCCACACCGCCCAGGTCGCGCCGCTCGAGCCGCAGCCCACGACGGGATCGCAGGCGTAATTCCAGTAATCGCTGGGCTGCTGCGCGGATGTTTTCCAGGCCCCGGCCGTGCTCGTGTGGGTCACCCAGCGCATCGATGAGTCGGCGAATTTCAAGCTGTACTCGACGCGGTTGATGCCCGCGCCGCCGGGATCGGTGGTCACTCCCGTGATCGTCGTCAATGCTCCCGCGCCCATATTATTGGGCGTCGTCGTCAGCGGCGTCACGATCGAGATCGTCGGCGGCAGCCGGTTGTAGCGGAAGTAGCGGACGTACTTGGGGTTCACGGCGCTTCCGGTTTGACACAGCGTGTCGGAGTTCAAAGTCACCGGGCAGCCCGTGGCGCCGGCCCGGGCCGCCGCTTGATTGTTGCCCGCCGCGTCGTCGCCGAACACCTCGAGCTTATACTGGTTGCCGTTGACGAATTGCGCCAGGGAGAGGTCATACGACCACGTGTTTCCCGTTGTGTTGCTCTCGGACCAAGCCGCGTTGGCGTCGGTCACGTCGAATTTGATCAAAGTGGCGGGGTTGAGGTATTTTCCGGCCGTGAGGTCGCGAATCCGGAAGAAAACGCGGCGCGGGTCCAGCGCGTCTGAAATATTGTCGCTGACGGTGCCGCTGGCCACCGACAGGCTGGGGATGTTCGTCGGATCCCCGCCCACGCTCGACGTCGACAGGCTCATGATCGAATAATGCGCCGTGACCGTCGGCGCGGTCACGTCGTAGACGAAGACATGCGTGCTGACGTCGAGGCCCGTGTTCAGGATGTGGCCGGCCGTGTTCAGCGCCCGAACGTATATCTTGTATCTGCGCCCGCTCGTCAAGTCCGGCATCTGAATCGTCGTTCCCGAGGCCAGCGGCAGGAAGGTCAGCGTCACCGCGGAAGTCCCGTCGGGCGTGCTGCCCGGCGCGAAGGTCATGTCGGGCGTCGGCCGGCCGCCGACATGGTTGTCGGTGGACAGCCACACTCCGCCGAAAGGAGGCGGGTCGCTGGTTTGCACGGCGCTCCAAGACGAGCCCTGCCAGTAGTAGTTGTCCGTGGTCATGAACACCGTCCAGACCTGCCGGATGCGCCCGCCCACGGGGTCGAGATTGATGGCGAAGGAATTGACCACGTTGGTCGCCGTCGAGGCGACCGGGCTGATGGACGTCAGAGTCGGCGTGCTTGAGGCGTAAGAGAACACCAGCTTGACCGTCGTCGAGGACTCGACATTGACCGCCGAAGGCGGGTTATTGACCAGGTCCTTGGCCCAGGTGAAGACCTTGAAAGTGTCGGTGGCGGCGAGCAGGTCGTAGAAGGTGCTGGGCAGGCTCAAGCTCCAGGTCTTGACTCCCAGGCCCGAGCCCAAGGTGACGGGAATCGAACTTTCATAAACCCCGCCCGTCGTCGCGGTCCAGGTGCTCCCGTCCCACCAATAATCGTCCGACAGACGCTTGATCGCCGCGCGAAAGTCAGTGCTCAAGCCCGTGGGCGTTCCCGTCGAGATTTGATCGACCGCCGTGCCGGTGATCGTCGCGACACGGCTGGTCAACGCCGATTGGGCCGCGGGGCTCGTCACGACCGAGACCGGCGCCGCGATGTCGTAGTTGAACGAAATCGACGCCGCATTCGAGGTGTTTCCCGCCGCGTCCACCGCGCGGACGCTGAATATGTAGGATTGGCTTTCCACCCAAGACACGTCCTGCGCGCTCCAGCTGCTCCCGGTGATGTAGTAAGTCGCCTGGCTCCACAAGTCTCCCGGAGTCGTCGCGATCCATGACTGAGACGCCGTGTCCCAACGCTTGCTGAGATCGCTGTAGGTCAGGTAGTACTCGACGCGATTGATCACGGATCCGCCGATGGACACGGCGGTTCCGGAAATCGTCGCCAACGTCGAATTGCCGCCGATATTGTTGGGAGCGGTCACGGTGGGAGTCGAAATGGCGATCACGGGCAGCGCTTTATTGAATTTGAAATAGCGAACGTACTTGGGAAGGGTGGCGCTGCCCGTCAGACACGTGGGCGAGGTAAAGGGGGTCGTGATGAGGCAGCTGTTGCCCAACTCGCCGCTGTCGAAGTTGCCCGCGCCGTCCTGAGCGTAGAGCTCTATCGAGTAGCGGTTGCCGTTGACGAACTGCGCTTGGCTGAGGTCGAAGCTCCACAGGTCGGCAATCACCGACTGCTGCGCCCAAGCCAAAGCGGCGTTGCTGACGTTGAAGGTGATCAAAGTGTTGGGGTTGAGGTATTTCTGCGCGTCCATGTCGAAAATCCTCATAAATATCAGCCGGGGATCGATCAAGCTGGACACGTTGTCGGTGACGGTTCCGCTGCTGAGAACGGCGCTCAGCCAGGTGTGGGTGTCGGAGGAAACAAGGTCCGTGGCCGTGGACAAGTCGACGACCCCGGCAAAGGCGGTCAAAGTCGGCGTGCTGACGTCGTAGATGAATCGATAGCCGGTGAGAGCGCCCGGAGTCGCATCGCTCCAAGCGCCGGTGGACTGGGTGGTCTCGGAGGTGCCCAGATGGCCCACGTTGTCGCTGGAAACCGCCGCGATGAAGTACTCCTTGCCGTTGACCCAGTTGGGAGCCAGCACGTCGTTGGTGGCCGGATAACTGGCGATGGCCACCGCTTGAAACAGCGTCTTGCTGTTCCAGGTCATGGGGATATTGGCGCTGGCCACGGTGGAAATCCAGTGCATCACGTTCGGCGTCGTGTCCCACTCCCATGTGCCGGCGTTGTTGTACCAGGAAACCCAGGTCTTGGTGTCGGTTCCGGTGATGTATTGACAGCTGGAGCAGTTGGGAGTCGCGTTGAGGGGCGCGGTGGTCATGATCACGAAATACACCTTCTTGATGCCGGAGCCCGTGCTCCCGCTGCCGCGCGCGTCGCTGATGGTGAGAGTCAAGGGGAAGGCGGTGTCCGTCTTCGCGCCCCCGGCTCGAGCGGGCCGGGTCACCGTCGTCAACGGCCCCTGGGTATCCTTAATGAGGTGAACCGTCGCCGACTCCGGACCTCCGGTCAATGTCGGGTTGCCGCTGAAATCCTTGGGCTGGTCATAGGTTCGCCCGCGCGCGGTGTACTCATAGTCGCCGTCGGCCGCCGCGCCCGCGGGCAGGACGTAGGTCCAGGAATTCGTGGCGGTCAAGGCGAAGAACTTGTCTTCTTCCGTGAAATTGGTCGGCGCGTCGAAAAAGTTGTTCGGCGCCGGCCGCCAGTAGTACCCATCGCTGACGCGCTTGATGCGCAGCTGAGTGGACATGTAAGGAGAGCCGTTGTATAGAACGGCCGGGTCCGCATAGCTTGCCCCCAACACCTGAGGCGTAAACCACATGTTTCCCGTGACCGAGGAGAAGTACGTCGCGTTGCCGTTGGCGTCGGCGACGGGCCAGGTCACCCCGGAGGTGGCGATGGTGATGAAGAAAGTGGCGGGATTGGACAGGGTATTGCTGCTCAACGTCGGATTGAGAACCTGAACCGCGTAAGGCCCTCCGGCCGGCGCCGAAGTCGAGATTTTCAGGCGCGTCGTGATGACGCTCACGCCCCCGCCCACGCTGACGATATCGACCGTGGACACCGAGACGGCCGATATCAACGCGCCCGTGGGCCCGGTGGACGTGTACAGCCTGAGCGTGGAAGCGGCCCCGCCCTGGCCGTACCAGTTCATGAATCCCGTGCCTCTTAAAGTGACGTTGCGGTACATATTGGTCGTCGCGCTGTTGTTGGGAAAGCCCGCTCCGGAGTTCGAGGAGACGCCGACCTCGGGGACGGTCACCTGGGTCAAGGTGGGCTTAGGAATGGAAAGCGCTCCAACGCGCCGCGACTCGCGCCCGTCCGCGTTGATCACGACCAGGTCGTAGGGGCCGCCATTGAAATTCGCGCCCGGAACGACGCGAACCGTGATCCTCCCGGTCGCTTGATCCAAATACGTAAATGACGACACCACGAGCTCCGTGGCGAGCGTGCCGTTGGCATTGAGCAGCGTCGCGATGGGAGACGGGCTTCGCAGCTCGGGGATCCATTGAAAACCGATCGCCGCGCCGGCGCTGGTGGTGATGATCAAATCATACGTGGAGGCGGTGTATGGCGCCGTATTCGGAACCGAGGAAATCACCACGTTGGCGCCGCTGATGTTGATGGCAGGGTAGGTCGAGATCGGAATCACATCGTAGCGAACGCTGCCGTTGGGGCCTTCATAGATGACAGCGACGGGGCTTGGCGACGTGGCGGTGGCGATGGCGACGGGATAGTCGTAGTTGACGGTGTTCGATATTTTCCAGCCGGTGACGAACGTCCACGAGGAATCACTGACGCCGGGCGTGGGCGTTGTCGTGGCCGAGGCGTTGCCGATGATGTAGTTGAGCTGGGCGTTGGAGCCGGTGGCGCTGGAATAAACGATGACGATCAAGTCATTGCCACCGGCGGTGCCGCTGGAAACATAGGCGATGCTGGGGTTGGTGAACAACGCGTTGCGGTTGTCTAGGGTGATCGGACCGAAGTACACCGGGGCTCCCGCCGTTCCGCCGCGCCGCATGTATCGCAGGTCTCCCACACTGTCGATGTAGACGATGTGCGCCGACTCCGTTCCGGTTCCCTTGGTCAACGAGAAGCCGTCGCCGTCCGCCGTCAGGGTCGTGGCGCGCATCGCATCGGCGGTGCGTTCATTAGTGCGGACGGCGGCCGCATAGCGATCGATGACGAGATTGGGAGCGCTCGCCCCGCCGTCGCGGTAGGAAATCAGCACCTGATTGGTCCCAAGGGGGATCACCCCGGCCAGGGTTTGATTCGCGTAGGTGCCGTTGTTTGCACTCCCATTGGCCACGGCGGTGCCGTCGGTGTCATGAATTTCGTTGGTGCCGGTCACCGACATGCCCAAGACGCCCTCAAAGCCGTTGCGGGCGGCCGTCGTGCGAAGTCCTCCGGCCACCGTCGCCAAGAGGCCGTCAACACGCCTCGTGATTCCGCCGGTCGCGCCGCTGAGCGTTTGCCCTGGCCCCCCGCCGAGGTTGACCGCCGGAGAGCGCGTTTGAGTCACGCCCCACGTGATGCTTCCGTCGCAAACATCGGCGGCATTGAGCAAAGTTCCCCGCCGCAGGCTGATGGCGCCGCCATCGGCCGCAGGGGCGCCCATGACGTAGATCTGATTGTCCCCTTCCTGATGCCAGATGCTGCCGTAACCGCTGATGGACGGGTCCGGATCAAAGGCGGTTCCAGACGCCATGAACGTGCCCGAGGACGAATAGGCGCTGTAATAGATGGCGCCAAAGCGCGTGTAAAAAAACCAGTAGGCGTCGCAGCTGGCTTGGTAGGCGATATGCCGCGTGTTCGGGTAGCGGGTTTGTCCCGAGGTGGTGATGATGCGCTCGACCGCGGAGGCGGATACAGCCCCCAGCACCAGGGCCAAGACGCCCAAGGCCAAGCGCCTCAAAGATCTCAACGCTTGATCCTCCGCAACGCCTCGGCGGCGGCGCGCCGCACGGGGGCATAGGCGTCGTTTTTGGCGGCGGTCAGGCCGGGCACGGCCCGAGCGTCGCCCAAGCGGCCCAGGGCGACGGCCGCCTTCCACCGCGTCGCCTTGTCGGCGTGACTCAGCAACCCGATCAAAATGGGCACGGCCCGGCGGTCGCCGAGCTCGGCCAAGCCATCCACCGCGCCCCAACGTGTGTGCTGGTCCTCGGAGCCCGCGGCCTCGCTCAACGAGGCCCAGGCGCCCTGCGCTTTCCTGAGCCCCAGCGTCTGCGCCGCGGCTCCGCGCACGTAGGGGTCTTCGTCGCCCAGAGAGCCGATCAGCTCCGACGCCGACACGGGCCGGGTGGATCGGCCGATGTCGTTGATTCGTGCGCGGCGCTCGCGCCGCCCGGCCTTGACCGGGTCCGCCGCGGAGTCCGGTCCCGCCGCGGAAACGAGGCCGGCGCACGCCAAACAGAGCATCGCCAGGGGCAATGTTCCATATCGCGCGCGCACGCGGAGAAAAAACGCACTCCACCCGAGGGTAGTCATTAAGTCCTCTATTGTGCGGTTATTCAGCCAGGGCCAGGTGACGGAATTATTGCCGGCAACAGACCCTTACAACGCGCCGGAGGCAGGGGGGTTGGAGGGGGTTTTAACAGCGCAGCACTTCAGGACAGCTTTGGCGAGAACGGGACACGACCAGGGCGGCGCGCGGGCGGCGACGACATGAGGCGCTCAACGCCGCGACAGCCAGCGCCGCCAGCCACAAAACCGCCAGCCTGGGTCGTCCTCCGGGCAAGGCCGGAAAAATATCGGGAAAGGAGTATAGGGTGTCCAACAGCCGGAAGGCGGCCGCGCCTTCGGCCAGCAATTCCAACGCCGGAAGAATGACTCGAGCCTTGGGAAGGCGACTGGCAACGGCATTGGCGGCCGCGCGGGCCAAAGCCACGGCCTTCATCTCGGCCAGGACCTTCTGCGCCGTCACCGGCCGGCCCAATTCGTCGCGAACATCCAGGCCCCAACGATTATCGAGAGCCGCCTGCGGGTCCACGCCTTGAGCGGATAAACCGACGGAGGTCTCCGCGTACGCGGCGGGACACAGAAGCGCCAAGGCCAAAAACAGGCCCGGCCCCACCGGCCACCGAACCCCTCTATCCCGTCGGTGACGAGTTGAGACCGGGCGAAATCGTCCGTTCACGCCGTTTATCAGCATGCTTGGTTTCGGTAGCCAGGCGACCTCGGGACTCCGAGGCCCTCCGCTTTGCGCCCCGACCTCGCGATCGGTTTGCCGGTTTATCGCTCCAAAATGCGCCAAAGGGAGTATAGCAGGTCTCCTTGCAATGTCAAGACCCAGGGTCTTGACAATCGCATGTCCCGACGAGAAACTCCTGTCAAAACGGCGCCGCGGCCCGTGCCGCCCGCCCTTTTTGACCCACGGCGTTTACTTACATAAAATACGCGAAAGCCAACGAAGTTGATAACGCTTTTACACGGCCCCAACGCTGCGCCAAAGTGCCGCGCCGTCGCGCACGATGGTCTGTTCGCGACTGCGCCCGATGGACACGATGGAAATCGGAATGCCGAGCAATTTTTCGATGGCCAGGACATACTCCTTGGCCCCGCGGGGCAGGACTTCGAACGTGCGCGCCTTGCCGAGATCCCCGGAAAATCCTGGAAAACTCTCGTAAATCGGCTCAACGTCAAGCTGCTCCCGGCGCGAAATCGGAAACTCAAAGATGCGTTTCTTGCCCAGCTTGTATCCGACGCAAACCTTGATGGGATGAACCCCCGCCAGCGTATCGAGCTTGGTCATGGTCAGGGCGGTCATGCCGTTCATGCGGATGGCCGCCTTCAACTGCGGAACGTCCAGCCAGCCGATTCGGCGAGCCCGCCCGGTGGTCACGCCGTACTCCTTGCCCATCTCGCGGATGAAACGAGCCAAATGCCCCTCCACTTCGGTGGGAAAGGGCCCCAGCCCCACGCGGGTGGTGTAGGCCTTGGTCACTCCCATGACCGCGGTCACGGCCGTCGGTCCCAGGCCCGCGCCGGCGCAAGCGCCGCCCGCCACGGGATTGGAGGAGGTCACGAAAGGATAGGTGCCGTGGTCTAAATCCAGCATCGAGCCTTGGGCGCTTTCCAGCAGCAGCCTCTCGCCCTGTTTGCGCGCCTCATCAAGAAGCCTGGGGGTGTCGGCGGCGAAGGGCGTGATGAGTCGTCGCAATCGGTCATAGTCGGCGAACACCTCTTTCTCGATCTCCTTGAGCGGTTTGACTTTCGCGAGTTCCGCGGCGCGGACCTTGAGATTTTGGCGCACCAAGACGCGGAAAGCCGCCGGGTCCAGATAATCGGCCACGCGCACCCCGATGCGGGCGACCTTGTCCTCATAGCAGGGGCCGATGCCGCGCTTGGTGGTGCCGATGCCGCGCCCCCCCTCCTCGCGCAGGGTATCGAGATAGATGTGATAGGGCAAGATCACGTGCGCGGCCAAGCTCAGGAACAAACGGCCTTTCACCTTGATGCCGCGCTTCTCGAGAACGCGAATTTCCTCGACGAACGCGCGGGGATCGACGACGACGCCGTTGCCGATCACGCTTTTGCAGCCCCGCGCCAAAATTCCGGAAGGAATCAAATGCAGGGCGTATTTTTCGCCGCCGAAAACCACGGTATGGCCGGCGTTGTTTCCTCCCTGATAGCGCACCACCCAATCGGCGTCCTTTCCGAGAAAATGAACGATTTTCCCCTTGCCCTCATCGCCCCATTGGGCGCCCACGACCACAAGTGCCGGCATAAAGCTCCTTTACCCCTTGAAAAACATCCGCCACCAGGATCCGTCCGCCCGCTCGCGGGCGACCCCGCGCGAGGCCTTGACGCGCCGCTCCGAGGACACCACCGCGTCGCCGGCCACGCCGACGGCGAAGCGCACCCGAATCAACGTCCCTCCGACGTTCGATTCGATGGCCTCCACCGGTACCTCGATGGGAACCGGGCCCGAGGCCGTAAGTCCCCCGAACAAACGCGCCAAATACCGCGCGATGTCCCGTCCATCGATGATCCGAGCAAAAACCGCATCTCCCGCGCGCAGCTCTCCCGCCGGAAGCCCGCCGTCGTCTTCCTCCAGTGAAGTCTTAAGAATAAGCAAATCCTCGCCTCGCCCGCTCCGGGTCGCGGGCTTGCGCGCGGCCCGTTCGGGCACCTTGCGCAAAGACTGGAATTGGCCCAGGTCGAGAATATCCTTTTTAAGACGCAGGCTCAAACCGACGTCGCGAAAATGGGAGCGCAACAAGCCGGCCACTTCCTCGGCGGCGTCCATGGAGTCGGAACTCCTGAGACGGTCAAAAAGCGCGGAATCGGCGCCGCGAAAAAGCGCGGCCAGCCTCTGCTCGACTTCCAGACTTTCCGTCGGCAAGCTCCCGTCCCACAGCCGGCACCCATAGAGATGCTTCTCGAAAGCGAACCAGTCCTCCTCCAATTCGATGGAGCAAACGGCCGGATCATAAGACATGACCGCGCGCGCGCGCAGAACCGCGCGCGTTTTTAAGTTGAGAACGACCAGGAAAAGACCGTGCTGATTGTGCTCGGGCCGCACGAATTTCCCCTTGAGCGCGCAGATGTCGTTGAGAAGGCGCGGAATGCGGCGGACGGCCTCTTCGACTTCGTAGCCGCACATCTCCAAGGCGAGCTCGGCCTCTCCCCGGTCGCAGCCGGTTTCTTCCATCAACAACTCAATCTTGTCTTTCAAGTCGTTTCCTAGGGCGATCGATGCGGCCAACCCCGAGACCCTGTTCGCTCACCGGCTTCGCGGGTGCGAGTCCTTGTATACCTCTTTCATGCGCTCAAGGGAAACATGGGTGTAGATCTGGGTGGTCTGCAGGCTGACGTGTCCCAGCATCTCCTGGACGGTCCGGATATCGCAGCCGCGATTCATGAGGTGCGTGGCGAAACTGTGCCGAAGGGTATGGGGAGTGATTTTCTTCAACAAGGAGGACTTCTTGATCCACCGCCCGAGAACAAAAACGATTCCACCCTCGGAAAGTCTTCCCCCCCGCGAATTGATGAACAAGGCATCGCTGTCGCGCAGCCCGACGCGCTCCTTGAGGTAATCGCGCAGGCAGGTCAAGGCTTGCGCGCCCACCGGCACGACGCGCTCCTTGGAGCCCTTGCCGAAGACTCGCACGGTTCCGGAGAGGAAGTCGATGTCTCCCGCGTTCAAAGACGCCGCTTCGCTGCGCCTGAGCCCGGATGAATAGAGCAGCTCGAGAACGGCCCTGTCTCGACGCTGCTGCTTGCGGTCATATCCCTTGGGCGCCAACAAGAGGTCGCCGATCTCGCTCTCGGTCAAAAATCGAGGAAGCGGACGGGAGCGCTTGGGCAGGCCCACGCCGAAAACGGGATTGCTGATCAGGATCCCATCGGTTCGCAAGAACTTGATAAACGAGCGCAACGCCGCCATGCGGCGCAGAATCGTCGCCCGAGACAACACCCCCTCCTTTTGCAGGTCGGCCAAAAAAGAGCGGATGTGGACTCGTTCCACGGCGCCGGGCTGCAGGTCGGGGAAGCGCCGCACGAAAACGTCTAAATCTTTTTCGTACGCGCGCAAGGTGTGGACCGAGTAATTGCGCGACGCGCGCAAGTGGGTGAGGAACTTTTCGACTTGAAGACGCAAGGCTCAGCCCGGAGCCGAACCGGAAACGGGACCCGGAAGCAATCCCGCGGCGCGGCGCTCGGCGATCAAGGCGGCGCGCAAGGACTCGCCCTCAATTCTCAGTCTCTCGCCCTCTTCTTTCGAGACGGGCTTGAGATTGCGGCATTTCGGATAGCCGGGACATGTGAGAAAGAAGCCGCGCTTTCCGACGCGCAGCCACATATGTTTTTGGCACTTATTGCATGGACGGGTGGTCTGCAAAGGACGGGACCCTTCGATTTTCTTGCCGTCGGCGTCGATGGAGAATGTGTTTTTGCACTCCGGATATCCGGAGCAGGCCATGAAGCGCCCCTTGCGGCCCGTTCGGATGACCATCGCCTTGCCGCATAAATCGCAATTCTCCCCGGTCGTTTCAAGAACGATCTTTTGGCCCTCCGGGGTGAGCTGGATTTTTCCCTTGCATTTGGGAAAGGTCGAGCACGAGAGATACTTGCCGAAGCGGCTTTCCCGGATGAGCATCGGCGTTGAACACAGGGGGCACAACTCGTCCGAGACCTTGGGTTCAATTCGCGAGGCCTCCATGTCCGTCGTCGCCGCGTCCAAGGCGGCCACGAAAGGCGAGTAAAAACCCTTGACCACCTGGGCCCACGCCGCCGTTCCCTCGGCGATCCTATCGAGCTGCGCCTCGACATCGGCGGTGTAGGTCAAGCTGACGACATCCGGGAAATGCTTCTTGAGTTTGGAGGTGACCAGCATGCCCAGCTCGGTGGGAATGAGCTTTCGGTCCTTCATGTTGCGGCGCACATAGCCACGGTCGACGATGGTTTTGATCGTGGGCGCGTAGGTGGACGGCCGTCCGATCCCGTGTTTTTCCATCGCCCGGATCAGGCTCGCCTCGTTATAGTACGGGGGCGGGCTGGTGCGATGCTCCTCGGGCTTGAGCTCGTGGAGGGTCAGGACATCCCCCACGACGAGCGCAGGCAAACGCCCTTCCTCGTTGTCGGCCTCCTCCTCGACTTCTTCCTCCCCCTTGGGGGCGTCGCGATACACGCGGAGAAACCCTTCGCTTTTGAGCGTACGACCCGTGCAATGGAACAGGCCTTCGCCGTTTTCGATATCGGCGGAGGCGGTATCATAAACGGCCTCGATCATCTGGGACGCCACAAAACGCTTCCATATCAGCTCGTAGAGGCGTATTTGGTCCGGATTCAGGGCGCGCCGGACCTCGTCGGGAGTGCGCAGCACGCTGGTCGGACGAATGGCCTCGTGGGCTTCCTGAGCGCCCCGCGACTTGGTTTGATAAGTCGGCGGCGTCGGCGGAGCGTACGAAGCCCCGTAGGCGTCCTTGACATACGCCGCGCACTCATCGGCCGCCGTCTTGGCGATGGAAAACGAATCGGTGCGCATATAGGTGATCAGACCGACGGGGTCCTTGCCGCCGAGGTCCACGCCTTCGTACAGGGACTGCGCCACGCGCATGGTGCGCTCGGCGGCGAAGCCCATTTGCTGAGAAGCGGCCTGCTGGAGAGTGGAGGTGGAAAAAGGCGGCGGCGGGCGGCGGCGAACTTCCTTCTTCTCCACGGCAACGACTTTAAAGACGCCGGACTGAACCTGTCGAGACACCGCGTCCACGTCCTCGGCGCCGCGCAGAGTGGTCGCCTTGACGCGATACTGCTCGGAAAAAAGATCATAGGTGCGCGTCGTCTCGACCTTCTCCCCTTTCCAGATCGACAATTTGGCGTCGAAAGCCTGCCCCTGTCCGTTTTTGACCAGGCTCGCGACCAAGGTCCAGTAAGGTTCGGAGCCGAATTCTTTGATCTCCTGTTCCCTTTCGGCAAGCAGACGAACGGCCACGGACTGGACGCGACCTGCGGAAAGGCCGCTTTGGATTTTCGCCCACAACAAAGGCGAAAGCTTGTAGCCGACGAGGCGGTCGATGACTCGCCGCGCTTGCTGGGCATGGACGAGATTCTCATCGATCGCTCGCGGCTGGGAGATGGCCTCACGAATGGCGCCGGGGGTTATCTCGTGGAACGTGATGCGTCGGACCTGGTCCGCCTTGAGCCTGAGCATGTCCACCAAATGCCAGGCGATCGATTCACCCTCGCGGTCGTGGTCGGTCGCCAGGTACACATAGGCGGCCTTGGAGACCAGGGTTTTAAACTCGGCGAGAATCTTTTTGGCCCGGGGCAAAACCACGTACTGCGGGGCGAAGTTGTCATCGACATTGACGCCGATCTTGCGAACGGGAAGGTCCCGGACATGTCCGAACGATGATTTCACGACGAATTCACTCTTAAGGAACCGGGAGATAGTCCTTTCCTTGGCTGGAGACTCGACGACCAGCAGGCTGGGGCCGAGACGAGCTCCTTTCGCCGGCTTGGCTGCCGAGGGAGCCGGCGGCGCCGCTTTCGCTTTGATTTTTGCTTCCGTTTTAGGCGCTTTCTTCGTCTTCTTAGCAGACTTCTTTTTGGGCATAGCGTTGTCCAGGGGTGGAGATCACTCTTTCTTTAGTTTCCAGCCCGAACATTATAGAGGAAATGAGCGCGGTGTCAAGGCCGGAAAGATGAACCAGCTCATCTAAGGAGCGGGTGTGCGCTCCCAGTAGGGCCAAAATTCTCTCTTCTTCGGGAGAGTGGACATCATCGGCTCGGGCCGCCGAAGACGTGGCGGGGGTCGCCGCCACGACCCCCCTGGGTAGGGCCGCGACGATGTCCTCGATCGAAAACGCCCACGCGGCCCCCTGGGCCAAGAGACGGTGGGGAGCCTCGGACAATGGGGAATCGACCGGGCCAGGAACGGCCAGGACCTCCCGGCCGTATTCGCCCGCCAGACGGGCGGTGATCAAAGAGCCTGATTTTTCTCGACCTTCGATGACAACCACTCCCCAAGACAGTCCCGCCACGATTCGGTTGCGCCGGGGAAACAATTCCGGCTTGGGAGCCGTGTCGATCGGCATCTCGGAGATCACCGCTCCCCCTTTGGCCCAGATCCTGCGCGCCAATTCGCGATGCTCAGCGGGGTAGACTCGGCCCAACCCCGTCCCGAGAACGGCCCAGCTCTTTCCCCCGGCCTCCAGCGCCGCCGCGTGCGCCGCCCCATCCACCCCCCGAGCCAATCCGCTGACGACCACGATCCCCCGGCGAGCCGCGTCTGAGGCCAATGTCCGGGCTTGGCGAAGGCCATACCCCGTCGGAACGCGGGAACCCACGAAAGCCACCGGGGGGTCGTGGGTCATCGTTCCCTGCACATAGAGAACCAGCGGCGGATCATGGATGGAAGCGAGAAGATCGGGATACTCCCCATCACCGCGCACGAGAAGCCGAGCGCCCAGATCCTCGGCGCGGCGCTCCTCGGCGGCGACATCGAAATCCAACGCCGAACGACGCCACCTCGCGGCCTCATCGACCCGAGCGCCGCAGGCTTGAGCCCACTCTTCGTCGCCCGCGCTCGAAAGCCGCCGCGGACCCAACGCCTCCAAGAGATCCCAGGCGCGCCGCGGGGGCGTATGGCCCCCGTTGAGACGAGCGGCCCATGACTGACGCTCGGACCATGCGGCCGACACGGCTACAGGAGCTCCTCGGTGAACGGCTTGGCGGACAACATCTGCGGAGCCGGCTCGCGGGCGGACGGACGGCGTGAGCGGTTTGAAGTCGCCAAGGCGTTGACGCGATGAAGCAGCTCGGGATTGGTAGACAAAGCGCTCCACTCGGAGGGAATGCGCCCCGCGGCGACCTGCAGTTCCACCGGATCGATCTCAAGTATGTCGGCGAGGCGTCGCAGGGCCTCCTCCTCCGACGGGGGATTGCGTTTTCCCGCGATCACCTTGGACAGGAAGGATGGATCGAGCCGCGCGCGCCGGCACAATTCGCGCAGGCCCAGGCCACGCCTGGCCATGCCTGCGACGATGCTCTTGGAAAAAGGGCTATGGCCGTTCATTTGAACCTGATCAGCTCCAATCTCTGCTTGGCGAAAGCGACTTTCTTATCCCCCGGGAAATCCTCGATGAGCCGCTCCAACGACTGACGCGCCGTCGGCCAATCCCGATTTTCCTCGGCGACCTCGGAGAGCTTGATGAGACCCTTGGCCGTGTACTCTCCTGTCGTGTAGTCCGTCACGAGCTGGCTGAGAGCCTCCTGTGATTTCTTGTAGTCGCCGCGATGGTAATACACCAGTCCCACATAGTAATCAACCGCGGGAGCCCAAGATGCCTTCGGATTTTTCTTCGCATAGACCAGGGTGTCTTCGAATTTATAATGCCGACTGGCGTACCAATATGTGCCGTAAAACAACGCCGCGATGACCATGATCGTTTTCATAGGGTGGTCTCCAAGCCGGACCGCAGTCTATCGAGGCCGCGTTGCTGCAGCGCCTCCCTCACGTGCGGGGGTCCGACATCCTCCTCTTGCGCCAAATCCGCGATCGTTCGGGCCACACGCAAAATTCGATCCAGGGCCCGCGCCGACAACGGCGTTTTGAGCTCGGCTCCGGCCAAAACCCGCAGCGCCTCCGGACAAACGCGGGCGCCGCGGCGAAAAGCTGACGTCTCGATGAAAGCGTTGACGGCCTCGCAGCCTCCCCCCCAACGCCGATGTTGGCGCTGGCGAGCGGCCACGACGCGTTCACGAACGAGCTGCGACGATTCGCCGCTTGCCGACGCCTCGACCCAATCGGAAACGGCACGGCCGGAATCTCGATTTGGAGATCGATGCGGTCGATCAGGGGGCCTGAAAGACGCTCCAGGTAGCGGCCCACCGCCCCGGGAGAACAGGTGCAGGATTTCCGCGGATGTCCCCTCCAACCGCAAGGGCACGGATTGGTCGCCGCGTCCATCGTAAAGCGGGTCGGATATTCGATTGTGTCGCGCGCGCGGGACACGCTGACGCGCCTATCCTCCAAGGGCTGGCGCAAGGCCTCGAGCGCGGGCCGGGAGAATTCGGCCAGCTCATCGAGGAAAAGAACTCCCCCATGCGCCAGGCAGGCCTCTCCGGCCCGAGCCGACGGCCCGCCTCCGATCAACGCCGCGGCGGAACTGGAATGATGAGGCGAACGAAACGGCCTCTCTCGGACAAGGCCGGACACGACGCGTCCGCACGCCGATTGAACCATCGTGACTTCGACGGCTTCTTCCCCGTCGAGATTGGGAAGCAAGCCGGGCAGACGCTTCGCGAGCATGGATTTTCCCGTGCCGGGAGGACCGACGAACAGAAGATTATGCCCGCCCGCGGCCGACAACTCCAAACCTCTTTTCGCGAAATATTGTCCTCGAACGTCTCGTAAATCCAAAGGGGCCGCGCACGCTTCGGTCGCCTCAGGCGCGGCCGTACGAGGGCGCGCGGCCTTCCCTGAAAACAGCCCCGCGGCTTCACGCAGATCGGCCACGGGGTAGGCCTCGAGGCCGGACGCGCGAGCTTCCTCAATGTTGGCCTCGGCCACGACGATCGCCCGCCAGCCCTCCGCCTTGGCGCGCGAGGCCATCGCCAAAACCCCCGGCACGGGGCGCACGCGTCCGTCCAACGAGAGTTCCCCGATGACGCACCACAGTCGGCTCGACTCGGACGTCTGGATCTGAGACGAAGCCTCCAGAAGCGCCAAGGCGATCGGCAAGTCGAAATGGCTGCCCTGCTTTCGCGGCCTGGCCGGAGACAGGTTCACCGTGATCTTCCGGTTGGGAACCGCGAAACCCGAGTTGCGCAGGGCCGCCGTCACGCGTTCACGCGCCTCCCGCACCCCGTTATCGGGGAGACCCACCAGCGAAAAGGAAGGCAACCCATTGGTCAAATCAAGTTCGACAAAAACCGGGTAGCCCTTGATTCCCTGCAGTCCCACGCACAAGGTTCGCGCCAGGCTCATGGTTCATCCCGTTCCGACATCTCGATGGCCAGGCGCCCCACCTCGGGCTCGATTGCCACCAGATTCAGCGTTCGATCCCGGCGCAACAAGCGCGCGGCCAAGCCGTCGACTTTGATGTCCTCGAGAAAAACGCGGAGAATCAAGGAGCCTTCCTTGCCGCGCCATGTTCCCAGAAACGCTCCCGCCACACCCTCGACCGCCCTCAGATTCGACAACAAAGCTCTGAGACAGGGCAGCCCGCACTCCCCGGTCACGATCACCGCCGCCTCCGACCTCCCCTTCATAGATCGAGTGATCATCGTCGAAAGTTGAGCCGCGATATCCTCTCCGACCAAAGCCAAGGCCTTGGCCCTGGCCGCCCCCGAGGAATTGTCCACCGAAGCCGAATCCAGGAGCGCCCGTCCAGCGGGGGTCGAATGTCCGACCTCGTACGCGTCCACCTGAAGGCGCGCCTGGGCGCGCCACGAAGCGGATGCCGTGTCGAACTCATCCTGGACGTTTGCCGCGGCGATCAGAACCCACTGCGCTCCGGAACGTTCCGCCGCCTCCCTCAGGTCTAGCCCGCCTGCTCCATCTAGAGGCGCGTCGGCCACCAAGCTTCGCCCGTCAACGGCCGCCACGCCGTAGGCCGACAGGCCTCGACGCAAGCCGTCCGCCGCAGGCCCTATGCCCAAATCAGAAATGACCTCAGGTTCGTCGAGGAACAGCGCCACCCGCGGCTCGTGGGAGTACACGCCGGTCGGACGCAGGAATCCCTTCGCGTCCAAAGCGGAGATGAACTTGGAAAAATCAACCTCGCAAACGGCTTGACCGGACCGGACACGCGTACGCCCGGAAAATTCGGTGTACCGCTCGCGCACAAACTCCACCGCCGAGTTCCAGGACAGGGATCCGCGGGCCACGAAAAGGTCGAGGGTGGACAATACCGCCTCGCGCTGCGCCGAATTTATACCCGGCGCCGACACGGCCAGCGCCATCCCGATGTTGGTCGGGCCCGGCCTCAACCGGCCGAAAGCGCACGCGCCGAGCAAGACCCACGGAAGAAACAGCGCGTAGGGAAGGCGGCGTCTCATGACACGCCGCCCTTTGGACGCCTGTTCTCGATGTTTTTCGACTCCAAAACGTCGCGGGCCGCCACGGGAACCACGAAATGGAACGAGGAGCCCTTGCCCAATTGCGAGTCGACCCAAATTTTTCCGCCGTGCTTGTGGATGACCTCCCGCGCGATCGCCAAACCCAAGCCGGTTCCGGGAGCGTTGACCTCGGAGCGGTTTCCCGCGCGATAGAAACGCTCGAATATTTTTTCACGATCCTCCGACGGAATTCCGATGCCGTCGTCCGAGACGGACACCATCAGGAACTCCCCCTTATCCTGGAAAACGACTCGTATGCGCCCCCCGGGCGCAGTGAACTTAATGGCATTGGACACCAGGTTATCGACGACCAGCCCAAGCCAGCGAGCATCGCCCAGGGCCTTCGGCAAGAGCGCCGGTGCCGTCATCGACAAGACCTTGCCCCCGTCCTCCGCCGCGTGCCGATGATTTTCAATGGAATCGGCCGCCAAGAGGGCTAAATCCAGAGGAACCGGGTCCATCTTCGCGCCGCTCTCGAGGCGCGATAAATCCAGGAGATCGGACACGAGTCCCGAGAGCCTGGCCGCGGCGGACTTGATGATATTGGTGAATTTCATCTGTTGCGGGTTCAACGCGCCCGCATCGCCCTCAAGCAGCACGGTCAAAAACCCGGAAATCGTGGTCAACGGGGTCTTGAATTCATGGCTGACGGTCGAAACGAACTCATCTTTCAGACGATTCAGGGCGGCTAATTGTTCCGCCGTTTGGGACAAACGCCGGTTTAAAATCGCGGTCTCCACGATGATCGCGGCCTCCTCGGCTATGACGGAAACCAAGGCGATCTGTTCGGGATGGAACGCGTCTGGCCGTTTGCTGCCCACCCTCATGACCCCGATGCACCGGTCTTCTAAAATCAGGGGCACGACCATCAACGAATGAATGCGCCACAATTTGACGTAGCGGGAAATGACCTGAGAATCGTTCTGCGCGTTGCCGGTCACGAATGGCCGGCGCGTCTTGAAAACCCGCGCCGACGACGAGTGCTCATCGGTCAAAGACAGACGGTAGTACATGTCCTCGCCCTCTAAACCCAACGCCCCGGGCTGGGTCACCAATTCGCCCGTCTCCTCGTCAAGAATCAAAAGGCGACGAGATCCGCCTCAAAAGAACGCGCCACGATGGAGACGATCGCGGCCAAGGTCGAGGGCGCACAACTGACCCGCGTCGTCAGCGCCCCCGCCACGTCGTGCAGAGTTTTGATTTCTTTGGACTTTTTAATCAGTCGATCATGGGCCTGGGTCAGCTCCTCCATCGCCGCCGACAACCCGCCCTGGAGCTTTTTGTGAGAGCTCGTCAACTCGGTCCAACTGGCGGCCATGGTCGAAGCCGAACGCAAGGCCGTCGCGGCAAGCTCCAATCGAGGCGCCAGGCTCTCCAAGTCTTCCTCGCCATCGGAACGGACGGCGAGAACGACTCCGGCTCCACGCTCGTCGGACCATCCCCCCGCCACCGCCGAGACATAGCCCTGCTCCGACAGAACCTGAGCCAAGGAATCGTCTTCGGCGCCGGCCCCACCCAGATTCCACACCGAACGGCCCAACTCCGCCGTCCGCGCCAAAAGGCCCCGATCGAAACGGAACGACGACAATTCCAGACGCGCCCAGGGTCCGCCTCGGTGAGCCAGCAACGCGGCGCTTCCGTCGGGGCGACGGGAAAAGACGGCCAGGGTCAGGCCGGGTTGTCGGCGATGAATGGCGTGCAGCACCCGTCGAGCCGTCTCCTCCACCATGCGGGCGGGATGCCGCAAGGCGGCTTCTCCGGCGGCCTCGATCAATTCGACGGAAAATCGGCGCACATCATCAAGTTCCAAGCCTAGCGCCCGGGAACGCTTCTCCAACGGTAAACCTCTGGAAAAAGCGTAGACCCACCAGGCCGCTGCGGCCGCGCACGCCGACGACAGCGCGGCGGCGGCCAGGAACGAGACGCTCATGTTTCGGGGGCCGAGAGAAAATCCAGGTGGGCATTGAGATAGTGCGCCCCGGTCCGAATCCCCTGATAAGGAATCCAGCCGGTTCTCACGCCCAGGCTGTCCAGAATGTGACGCACGGCATGAGAGAATTCGTTGACCCGCGCGGCCAAGGGAGAGGCCTCATTGGGGCCGACGATCAAGGCGCGTGTCGCGCCGGCTCGCATGGACATGTCCGCTATCTCGAAAGGCAATCCCACCTGCTGCATGGAGTCGTATGTCTTCCAGACCACGTGCTGGTATGTTTGGGCGAAGCCGTGCCGCCGTCCGACCTCATAAAAGTTGGCGGCCGCGCACTTCCCCAAGCCGTCCACGCCGGCGGGAACGATCACCGCCATCGGTTCCGATGAGGAACTCGCGGCGGGCGGCGTGAACGTCACCGCGGCCCCGGCGGGGGATAGATCGGCGACTCCATTGACAATCGGATCGAAAACCGTCTTGAGCGTATCGCTTAAACTGCTTATTTTATTCTGGGCTTCCAAATAACGGTGAAAACACGAGAGGCGCTGCATCCACAACGTCACCTCCTGATAGCCGCTCCCAGAAAGTTTATCGTGCAGCCTGCCCACGTCCTCGCCGTTCAAGCCCATGAAGTAGCGCTCGCACAGGGTCACGAGCAATTCTTTCTGGGTCGTCGGAGCGGGAACCTTGAGATCCACCGACCAACCTTTGGAAAAAGAGAATTTCAGGGCTTCTTCCAAAGCGCCTAATGACCGCGGCGCGTACAGCGCTGTGATAACGACTTGTTGATTGCGGCTGAAAAAAAGTTGAAAGACCTTGGCCAGCGCCTCTTTATTCCTGTCGTTGACCGTCATCAAGTGGATATCGTCGACGCAGATCGCCGTGGACGCGGCCAGGGTCTTTTCGATCCCGGCCAGCTCATTTCTCTCGACGGCGGTGCCGATCATGCGAGACAGACGCGCTCCCGAAGTCACCGTGACAGGCGCGAGGGTGTTCTTACGGATCGAATCCGCGATGGAATGCATCAGGTGGGACTTCCCCGTTCCCGGCATTCCGTACAGGAACAAGGGGTTGTACATAGTCCCCGGGGCGGAAACGACCGACATGGCCGCGGCGTGGGCAAAACGATTGTACGCGCCGACAAGTAAAGTGTCGAACGTCCATTCAGGACGTATGGGCTCTTCGATGACCAGCGTTTTTCGCGCCATCGAAGCCCTTGGTGAACCCAGAGTCGCCGGCACGGGCTCGCGGACTTCAACCTTGGGAGCAGGAGGCGCTTCGGGAACAGCATTGGACGCAAACACAGGCTGAGCCGGCAACGGAGCGATCGGCGGAGCGATCGGCGGAACAAACGTTGGAACAACCGGCGACTCGGCCGGCGGAGCGAACGATGGAAAGACCGGCGGCTCGGCCGGCGGAGCGATCGGCGGAACAAACGTTGGAACAACCGGCGGCTCGGCCGTCGGAGCGAACGACGGAACGACCAGCGGCTCGGCAAAAGGAGTTGACGGCGGGGCAGCCATTGAAACCTCCGGAATGAATTCGGACGGGGACGCCGGAACGGCATCCAACGCGGATGTCGGCACGGGCGCGGATCCAGTCGACGAGGTCGGTGGAAGGGAGAGCCCCTCTTTGCGCGGCGCCTCTTCCGTAGTGGAACGGGGCAGCGAAAGCGCGGGGGGAACGCCGAGAACGAATTGGGGGGCGTCTCCCGCGACCGTGGGACCCACCTCGACTTGGGGAGGAGGGGGAGGAGCCATCTTCGTCAGCCAAATCTCCAGTTTGTCTCGAAGAGACGGCGTCAGCCTATGGAGAGAGAAGCTCATATTGAACTCATCTCCATCCAACGTAACGGGACGTCCGCATAGAGCTCCGAACTTTTTTAGGATGGCCGCCACATCGCTCATCCCTCCTGAAATCAGAAGGACATGGCGCAGAGGATCATCATCATTGGGCGCAGCGATTATATCCCAGCGTTCCATTTGGCCTAACCCTCACCGGGCAGAAGCATCATATCGACGATGATGTCGACCGCCGTAGATTTTTTTTGCGCATCGGCCGGAGCGACCGAACGGAACAAAAGGCCGGTGCGCGCGCACATTTCCGATAATTCCTCAACCTTGACCGCCGGCCAATCCTCAACCACGGCGAGAATCGCCACCGCCTTGGCCGCCCGCGCCTTCTCCACGACCGCGACCGGGTCGGTGTTTGCGGAAACCTCTTGAGACAAGACCGCACGCAAAAAAAGAGGTCTTTTCGATATCGTCCGCGCCGCCTGGCTGAGGAAAACAGTGAAGCCATTCTTCGTCTCAAGACACGCCTGGGTATACGCATAGGCGACCCGCCGGATCTGATCTTTGGGCGTACCGGCCGGGAGCTCCTCGGAAACCATGGGTGTCGACGGAGGAACGGTATGGGGCAACTCGAGCGATTTTGGGATTTCAAAAGGTTTGGCCGGCTCCCGTGGGGTTGCCGGCTCGATCGTTTGAGGGCGTTCGATTGAAGGCGACGGAGCAGACGGCTTGGGCGGTGCGACCGCTTTGGGCGGCTCGGCTGCCTTGGGCGGCCCGACCGGCTTGGGCGGCTCGACCGGCTTAGGCGGCTCGGCCGGCTTGGGCGGCTCGACCGGCTTGGGCGGCTCGGCCGACTTAGGCGGCTCGACCGGCTTGGGCGGCTCGGCCGGCTTAGGCGGCTCGACCGGCTTAGGCGGCTCGGCCGGCTTGGGCGGCTCGACCGGCTTGGGCGGCTCGGCCGACTTAGGCGGCTCGACCGGCTTGGGCGGCTCGGCCGGCTTAGGCGGCTCGACCGGCTTAGGCGGCTCGGCCGGCTTAGGCGGCTCGACCGGCTTGGGCGGCTCGACCGGCTTGGGAACAGACACAACCGGCTTGATGCTCTCCTGACGCGGAGGCAATTCAATCTTGGGCGAGGGAGGGGGCGTTGGCAGGGGCGGAAGCTCGATTTTTGGGGGCGCGGCCTTAGGCAGCTCCACGGGTTTGGCGGGTTTTTGCCCACTCCCCGCATCAGCCAGGATCGCATCCAGGTCGGAGAGAATAGACTGGATGTCTTCTGGATTGTCCTTATTCGACTCGTCCGCCATGCTTAGGTGCCGCCGACCGAAAGTCCTTTGAGGCGTAAGGCCACATCTTCCGGATTGCTGGCTTCCTCAAGAACCGCCTTGTCATCGATCTTACCCTCGGAAAATAAACGCAAAAGGTCCTGGTCAAAGGTGTGCATGCCGTAGTATTCCCCACCCTCGATGACCTTGCGTATTTCCGAAGTCTTGCCTTCAAGGAGATGGCGCCGCACCAGGCTGTTTCCGATTAAAACCTCGGTCGCGGGAAAGCGGCTTTTACCGTCCTTGGACAGGACGAGACGCTGGCCGATCACTCCCTTAAGGCAGTTGGCAAGCTGCTGGCGGACCTGACTATGCTGGTGGGCCGGGTGCGCGTCGACGATGCGGTCGACGGTCTGCGCCGCGTCGAGAGTATGCACCGTGGAGAGGACAAGGTGCCCCGTTTCGGCCGCGGCGATGGCCGCCTGCATCGTCTCCAGATCGCGCATTTCGCCGATGACGACGACGTCCGGATCCTGGCGCAGGATATGCTTGAGCGCCGCGGCAAATGACTTGGTGTCCGAGCCGACCTCGCGCTGGACGATGGTGGACTTCTGGTCTGTGTGATAAAACTCGATCGGGTCTTCGACGGTGATAATCCGGTATTGATGGCTGACGTTGATGTGATGCACGAAGCTGTTGAGAGTCGTCGTCTTGCCGGCCCCGGTGATGCCGGTAAAGAGGATCAAACCCCGCGTCTCGTTTCCCAGCTTCTTAAGGGGATCCAGGGGCAAGTTCAATTCCTCGAAAGAACGCAACTTCATCGGCACCACGCGCAAAGTCAGACCCAATGAGCCCTTCTGCCGGTAGACATTGATGCGAAAGCGCGCCACGCCGTCGAGACTGTAGCCAAAATCCAACTCTAAATCGCGCTCGAAGACTCCGGCCTGCTCCTTGTTCATGAGTTGATAGGCGATGTTTTTGATGTCTTCAGCCGACAGCCTTTGGAGGTTGGTGGCCAAAATCATACTCCCACGCACGCGCAAAGCGGGCGCGGAGTCGCCTTTGAAATGGATATCGGAGATATCCTTTTGCACCATCAAGGTCAGAAGACTTTTAATGTCGATCGCCATTGTGTCGCACTCTCACTCCCGGGTAATTTGTATTCCTCTTAGCGTCAGCCAATCCACGGCCAAAGGACTGATAATCGCGTCCCCCGGAATTGTAAGGCGTAGCCCGCCCGGCGTCAACCTCTTTTTTATGTCGAACTCGGATAAAAAGAGTCTCCCCTTCGGACGCCTCGCGTCAAAAGGACCGGGCGCAACGCCCCTTCCCCTCGCGGCGGAAGTTATGCCGGCGATGATGATATCGATCACATCGTCCCTGGTCAACACGTCTTGGCGCTCACGAAAGCTTATCGATCGGTTTTGACCGCGATCCGATCCAGGTATTTTTCCAGGTCGTCATGCGGCCGGGGAATCACGTGAACCGAAACCAGCTCGCCGACTTTTTGCGCCGCCGCGGCCGCCGCGTCGACGGCGGCGCGGACCGCTCCCACCTCCCCGCGACACAGCGTCGTCACCAAGCCGTTGCCGACCTTTTCGTAGCCCAGCAGCCGGACCTTGGCGGCCTTGGCCATAGCGTCTGAGGCCTCGATCATACCGGTAAAGCCCTTCGTTTCGACCAACCCCAACGCCTCGCGAATGTCCGCCATCACCCCTCCTTACTCCGGATCGTCTCCGCCGATGGCCTCGCGACTCTCGGCGCCCGACTCCAGCACGGCGTTGCAATGCGTGCAGCGGCGAGGGGTGGTGTAGGTCCGTTGGCATTCATCATCCTCGGGCCACCATTCCTCGAAGAACATCTCGACCTTCTTATGGCACTTGAAGCAAAATTTCTGCATCCCGGCCCCGCAGCCCGCGCAGAACTTCGGCAAGGCCTCTCCGGGATGAGTGTGCATGATCGCCGCGCAGGCCCCGCACTGCAGGTCGATATTGATTTTGAATTTCGGGGACTTATTGTCTTTTTCTTTCGCCATGCTCCCTCTTTCTCGGAATCAGTACCCCTTGCCCTCGGACTTCGCGTCGGTGACGATCGCCACCGACGCCGACGTCCCCAAGCGCGTCGCCCCGGCGGCGATCAACTCCGTCGCTGTTTTCGCGTCGCGAATGCCGCCCGAGGCCTTCACCCCCATCAGAGGTCCCACCGCGGCGCGCATCAGCTTGATGTCCTCGACCGTGGCGCCCCCGCCGCCGAACCCGGTCGAAGTCTTGACGAAATCCGCCCCCGCCTTCTTGGCCGCCGCGCACGCCCGAATCTTCTCGTCATCGGAAAGGAGGGATGTCTCAAGAATCGTCTTCAGGACCTTGCCGCGGGTGGCCTCGCGCACCGCCTTGATGTCGTCGTAGACAATGATATCATTCCCGCTCTTGAGCGCGCCGATATTAATGACCATATCGATCTCATCGGCGCCGTTGGCGATCGCGTCCCGCGCCTCGATCGCCTTGACCGTCGGCGTGGTCGAGCCCAGGGGAAATCCCACCACCGTGCAGACTTTCACTCCGCAGCCGCGTAGGATTTGGGCGGCGAGCGCGACATAGGACGGATTGACGCAGACCGAGGCGAAACAGAAGCTCTTGGCTTCCTCGCAGAGCTTGGCGATTTCTTCTTGCGTCGCGTTGGGCTTGAGGAGGGTGTGGTCCACGTAGCGCGCCGTATCGGTGCCTTTCTTCGTCGGCCGGCAGACCGACACCCGCGCGGCCCCGACGGCCTGGATGACGCGCGCATCGACGTGCGCGTCGTCGTCGTCATCGTTCTGGGCGGACGTCGCCGGCAGAACGGAGAACTGCCCCTTGGCGGGCACGGCCCCCCAGGACGGGGCGTTTGCAAACACCTTCCCCGCCGACCCCACGGATGTCTTGATCTCTCCCTTGATGGCCTTCGGGCCGCCCTCGCAGTCGCATCCCCCGGCCTTCAACAATCCCTTAGAGGCGAGCGCCTTGACGACCTCTTCGACCAGCCGCCGTAATTGGGCTTCATTCATACTTGTGCACCTTCCCGCCCGAATTCACCGAATCGACGATCCCGACAATGACGGTCCGAATCGGCGCGGCTTCGTCCTTCAACACGCCGCGCGCCGAACCGCCCTCGTCCATGGCCAAAACGATCGACCCCGGACCCGCGCCCGTCCCGTACTCGACGGCCAGCACCGCGTCCCCCGCAGGCTTCTGCGTCAGAGGATCGATCGGACGCACGAGCAGCAAGCGCCTGCCGCGCAAGGACTCGTGCTTGCGCGTGCCCCACACGTTTCCCACAACCTCGGCAACGAACATCAGTGTGTCCTCCGAAAATTCTTAACCTGATGGCCGTCCACGATGCCCACGACGGCCGCGTCGACGGGCGGCGCGTCCTTAAAGGCGACGCTGGCGTCGCGTGAGGCGACCCAAAAGACTTTTTCCGACGCCCCCGCGCCGACCGCGTCGGCCGCGACGATCGGGTCGCCGAGAGGAGATTCGTCTTCCCAACGCAGCGGTTGGATGAGAAGCATGGTTTTGCGGTCGAGCCCGGGCTCTTGACGGGAACAGAACACCCGCCCGACGACACGTGCCAGCTTCAAGGCCTGCTCCGATGGGACACCGCCGTCATCGCCCCATCCTCTCGATGGCGTGCACTTTCGCCAGGCGGCCCTCGTGCCGCCCCCCCTCGAAGGGGGTGCCGAAAAAGATCTTCAATATTTCAGCCAAAATCAGCTCGCCGTGGGTCTTGCCCCCAAGGCAGAGGACATTGGCGTCGTCATGTTGGGCGGCGAAGCGCGCCGAGACCGAGGCATAGGCCGCGACCGCGCGCGCGCCGACGACCTTATTGGCGGCCATGCACACCGCCCCGCCAAATCCATCGATCAAGACTCCCTTGTCGAATTCGCGCGACACGACGGCCTGGGCGACCAACTGGGCCACGTCGGGGTAATCCACCGCGTCGGTCGAGTGGCAGCCGAAGTCGACGACCTCATGGCCCATCGCTTGGATCGATTTTTTGACGAACGCCTTGGCCGCGAAGCCGCCGTGGTCGGAGCCGACGACGATTCTCATTATTTCCCCACCGAAGCGAGAAGCTGCGGGTCGGCCTGGGAGATGACCACATGACTGACGATCAGCTCTTTTCGGATGGCGCTGATGCCGGCGGCAACCGCGGTGCGCACGTCGCCAACGGTCCCGCACAGGCTGACATAGCCTTTGCCTCCGCCAACGACCGTCTTGGTCTCGATCAGGCGCACATTGGCCGCCTTGGCCGCGGCATCGGCGGCGAGCACGGTCGCCACCGCCTCCTTGGTTTCAATGATGCCGACAGCACCCAAAGCCTCGACCGACACGCGCTTATCCAGAGAGGCCAGAACCTGCTCATGAACGTTGCGGATCAGAACCTCGTCGACCAGCGTCTTTCCCAAGGACTCCCGGCCGGCGCGCATAGCGCTTTCCACCTCGCCGACCGGCCCATTGACCATGATGATGAATTTCCCGCGCGCGACGATGCTCGTCTTGACGAGCTTGATCGAGGCCATCTTAACCATGGCGTCGCAGGCCTCGATTCCTTTGGCGATCGAGGACGATTCTAGAAACCCGACGGCGAGATTGGCGAGCATGAGTGTCTCCCTGGATTAAGCGATCCTGAAATAGCCGACCAGCGCGCAATGCAGCGGACGCGCGAAATGTGACGCCTTGGTGAGCCCGTCGCCGGTCGGCGTGCCGATCGACATCGTGGCGTATCCTTCTCCCAGCCCTAAGCCGTAGAGCGTGGGAGCGTTCTTGACGAAGATGGAGCACTGCATGGCCCGTCCCATCTTGGTGAGGTTGACGACGCTAGTCGAATGCATCGCCGCGGTGTGCCGGTGGCCGCCTTCGACTTCTTGAGCCAGCGCGATGGCCGCGTCGACGTCCCGGGCCGTCGTGACGGGCAAAAAAGGCATCAACTGCTCGGTCCACACCAACACATGGTCGTTGGGGACCTCGGCCCACAGCAAACGCACCGGCGCAGGAACGTTGAGGTTGATCGCCCTGGCCAAGACCGCCGCATCCTTTCCGACGAAGTCCCGGTTGAGAACGGGATCCTTGCAGCCCTTGCCTCCCTCCTTGATGACCACCCCCGTCAAGGCGTCGGCCTGGGAGGCCGTGAGTTCGTAGGCGCGCGGATCTGCGCGCAGGGCCTCGAGAAAACGCGCTCGGGCCGCCTCAACGACGATGACTTCTTTCTCCGCCGTGCAAAGCATGTTATTGTCGAAGGACGCCCCGAAAATCACGTCCTGGGCGCAGCGCGGGAAGATCGCCGTCTCATCGACGATCACCGGCGGATTTCCGGGACCGGCGGCGATGGTTTTGCAGGTTTTTCCCACGGTCATGGCGACTTTCACGATCGCCGGGCCGCCGGTGACCATGTTGACCCGGACGTCGGGGTGGGCAAGCAAGGCGCGGGTGCTCTCCTGGGACGCTTGGGCATGCGTCGCGATGAGGCCGGGAGGCGCTCCGGCGTTGACGGCGGCCTCGCAGAGCAGGCGCATCGTCTCGACGCAGGTTTTAAACGAGGCCGGATGGGGAGCGAACACGACGGAATTTCCCGCCGCCAGGATGGAAATGGCGTTATTGATGATGGTGGCGGCGGGATTTGTCGACGGCGTGATCGCCGCGACCACCCCGTAGGGCGCGTATTCGACGAGAGTCAGCCCCTTGTCGCCGGTGTAGGCCTTGCTGGTCAGATCCTCGACTCCCGGAGTGCGCGTCGCGCACACGAGATTTTTTTGGACCTTGTCCTCCCAACGGCCCATCCCGGTTTCCTCACACGCCATTTTCGCCAGACGCTCGGCGTTGGCCACGGAGGCCTTGCGCATGGCGCGGATCACGTCTCGGCGGACCTCCAAACCCAGCTCTTGAAAGCGCGCCTGCGCCCGGCATGCCGTTCTCACCGCCTCATCGACGGTCGAATAGACCGGACCGCCGCACGCCGACACCGCGGCCGGGGCGGGAACGGGCGCGGCCGCGACGACGGCCGCGGCTCCCTCCTTGTCTAGGCGCGCGAGGACCTCGGAGACGATGCGGGCGATCTCCTCAGTGTGCATGCGCATCCTCCGACTTCTTAAAGGCGGTTTTTCCCGATTGCTCGACCGTGTCGACGATGGCAAATATCACGGCGTCCACCGGTCTGCCCTCGGTGCGGCTGGTCTGGCGGGCGCTCGACCCCTGGACCAAAAGGACGAGTTCCCCCTCTCCGGCGCCGACCGAATCGACGGCGACGAGAGGAGTTCCCTTCGCGCTGCCGGCCAGGTCCACGGGCTGCACCAACAGCAGCTTGGATCCGACCAGCTTCTCGTCCTTGAGCGTGCAGACGACCGTCCCGGTGACGCGGGCGAAAATCATCTTTCTGCCCGGTTACTTCTTGCGCGCCAGATGCTCGGGAGACGAAATCGGCATCTTGCCTTCGAGGTCCGGATGCGGCTGGGGGATGACGTGCACGGCGATCAACTCCCCGACTTTTTGCGCGGCGGCGGCTCCCGAGTCGCAGGCCGCCTTGCACGCGGCGACTTCTCCTCGAAACAACACGGTCACAAGGCCGGTTCCGACTTTCTCGTAGCCGACGATACGCACGTCGGCGGCTTTCACGGCGGCGTCAGCGGCTTCCACGCAGGCCACAAGGCCGCGGGTCTCGATCATTCCAAGCGCGTTCATTATGTTGGTCTCCTTACGCTATATGCACGATATCGCCGGTCCTGATTGCGGCGGCGTTCGCCTCATCGGTGTCGACATGGAACTCGAGGCTGTACATCGGCGACACGCGAACGACCACGTCTTCGAAAACGGTGGAACGCCCCGCCCCGCCCCCGGCGCGAACGCGCACCACTTCCCCGGAAACGACGCCCAGAGCCTTGGCTTCGACCGGAGAAAAATGAAGGTGCCTTTGGGCGATGATAACGCCCTCCGTGAGTTCCACTTGACCGCAGGGGCCGATCAGAAGCGCTCCTGGAGAACCCTTGACGCTTCCCGACTCCCGCACGGGGGGCGCAAGACCCAAAGCGACGGCATCGGTCGCCGCGATCTCGATTTGAGTCGCGTCGCGATACGGAGCGACAAGCCGCACGTTTTTTAGAACGCCCTTGGGGCCCTTCACGTCGATGACTTCCTCGGCGGCGTAGAAGCCCGGCTGCTTGATGTTCTTGATTTTCTTGGGCTCGGCGTCGGCGCCGAACAAGATTTTAAAATGCCGCCGCGTCAAATGGCAATGCCGACTCGACACGCCGACGGGAATATCCAACTTGGCTCGCCGCATGCGTTGAGCGACTTCCGACGCCAAGCCGGCGACGTCTGCAGACGCGATCACGGGCGTTGAAATCCCATGATGCGCAGAAAATCCTTTTTGAGGCTGGCGCCGCCGACGAGCGCGCCGTCGACATCCGGCTGGGCCATCAGCGAATCCACGTTGTCTGCCGTCACCGAGCCGCCGTAGAGAATACGACAGCCCGCCGACAGACCCTCCCCGTGCAGCGCCTTGAGGCGGCCCCGAATGAACAGGTGGGCCTCCTGCGCCTGCGCCGGCGTCGCGGTCTTGCCCGTTCCAATCGCCCAGACCGGCTCGTAGGCGATCACGACCCTGGACAAGTCGGCGGAAGCAAACCCCTGAAGTCCCGCGGAGATTTGGGTTTCCAGGACCCGCCAGGTTTTTTGGCTGTCGCGCTCATCGAGCGTTTCCCCGACGCAGACGACCGGGGTCAGCCCGGCCTTGAGCGCGGCGCCGAGCTTCTTGTTGATCCACTCATCGCTGTCGCCGAAGAGCTTGCGGCGCTCCGAGTGCCCGATGAGAACCATCTCGCAGCCGGCATCGGCCAGCTGGGTCATGGAGATTTCGCCGGTGAACGCCCCGGAGAGCTCCCAGTAGCCGTTTTGCGCGCCCAGTCGAACTCCCGTTCCCCGGAGGATTTGGGAAACCACGGCGATCGCGGTCGCGGGAACGAACACGGCGACCTCGCCTGAGGCCAAATTGACCTCACCCGCGACGAGCTTGGCCAAATCCGCCGACTGGGACAAGGTCAAATTCATTTTCCAGTTGCCGGCGAGAAGGGGACGGCGAAGAGGGGAAGACATGCGTTGACGCTCCATTTGTGGACAAATTGACCACAACCAGCGGCCTAAGACACCGGCCTTATTCTACTCCAAACATCCCGGCTTGTCAACGGTCAATCTAAACGGGTGCAGAACCGCCATCTCGCTTGATTTTTAGTTTCTGTATTTCATAATATAC
>JBBTHA010000136.1:0-5392 GCA_038060535.1 Elusimicrobiota bacterium
AGTTCAGGCTGCCTTCGTCGGTGAAGGCGGGCTGACTGGGGATTTCGGGCTAGCCCCTTTCCCAAACATCACGACATTGCCGTCCGTGTTATTTTTGTAACCGCAGTATGGGAAGCTATTGCCCCAAGGCCAGAATTGGTCCTGGCCCCCGCTTTTGGCCACGTACTCGTATTCGGCCTCGCTGGGGAGCCTTGCACCCAGAAACCGCGCGCACTTGTTGGCCTGCTCCCAGGTCACGCAGTTGACCGGGTCATTGCTCCTGTCGCGGTCCGTCTTCCCCCAGTTGCAATAGCGGCCGGTACTCGGCTCCGCGATCCCACCTTCAGCCACGCATTGTTTGAACTGCTCCACGGTGACCAAGGTCTTGGACATTTCAAAAGGTTTGATCGTGTAAACTTTGTTGGGGACCGGTTGGGCATCATCAGATTCAGACAGTTCGCTCCCCAGCACGAACTTCCCGCCCGGGATGCGAATCCATTCAACGTCCTTGCCGGGCTTTCTTGCATAATCATCATGGTCGAGGTCGTTGCCCACCATGGTCGCCCTCGTTTCCTTCAATCCCTTTATGGCCCCGCGAAATGTCTCATCAGTAAGCTCGTTGTCATCAAGGGCGGCGGCAGGCACGGCTACAGCGGTCAAGCAAGCAAGCATGATGGCGATGCATTTCATGGCGGAAAACGCCTCCTTTGAACGGCGATCTCAGTGAGTATGACCATGGGTCGCCAGCCTTGCCTGGGCCAAACGGGGTCAAATTTATGGGTCTATTGACTCATCCCGCAGTACTATAATAGGGCAGGTAATATTTCGCAAGACCGGGAGAAACGGTGCATCGCCGCCGCGGCTGACCGCTACCGGGGTTTTTTGGCGACGTTCCGCCCGTTATGGCGGCGCCGCTGATCCTGCGTCGCCAAGCGGCGCTCTATGAGATTGTTGGCCGCGATTTGCAGGCGCACGCGCGGGTCGTCCGCGTCGAGCGCTTCGGCCTGGGCCGCCGCCGCCCGAGCCTGGTCGAGACGGCCGGCCGCGCGCGCGGCTTCCGACCAGGCGACCAAGTTCGCCATGTCGAGGGGATCAAGCCGCGCCTGACGGGCGCGCTCGTCGGCCGCGGCCGTCCAGTCTCCAAGCAGCGCGTGGCTGCGGCCTTTGAGGGCATGGACCAAGATGAAATCGGGAGCGTGGGTCTGCAGGAGCTCGTAAGCCGCCAGCGCTTCCTTGTGCTTGTTTTGCGCGGCCAGGACATTGCCTCGAAAATAGATCGATAGGCAATAATTCGGGCTGCCGGGATAGGCACGCTCCAAGCGCGAGAGCGCCTCGTCGTAGCGCCCCGTTTTGGCGTAATAGATCGCGGTGTTCAAATCGACTTGCGAACGCAGCCACAATCCCGGGATGATCGTAAGAGCGGCAAGCCCCAGGAGGCCGGGAGCGTACAGGGCGCGGCGAATATCCTCCGAGATGGGCAGGGGATACACGCTGACGGCCGCGCGGCGACACGCCAGGGGAGCCAGGCCCGAGGCCATGCCGGCCAAGGGCCACAGCAGCCAGCCCTGCGCGCCCGGCGATTGCGAGAAGACGAGATGAGAGGCGGCCAAGCCTCCCGCCGCGGCGGCCGTGAACCCGGCGGCATAGACGGATTCCGCCGTCGCTCCGGCCCTGCGCAAGGCGCGGGCCCCGCGCGCGCCGACGCTCAGGGCGGCCGCGAACATCCAAAGCCACAGCGCCGCTCCGACGGCGCCCAATTCGACGGCCACTCCCAGCGCGGGAAGCTCGGGGGTCTCGACGAGCGACGAATGCGCGCCCTGGAGCCGGATGATGTCGGCGGGTCTAAAGCGCGGGAAGTGGACGGAGAAAGACCCGGGGCCCAAGCCGACGAGAGGACGTTCGGCCAGCATGCGAAGCTCGGCGCCGACCATGGCCGCGCGAAAGCGGTTCGTGTAGGACCAAGTCTGGCGTCCTCGTGCTTCGAGCGTAAACGACGCCGCGCCCGCGATCGTCGCCAGCAGTAGGGCCAAACCGGCGGACTTGAGCGCCGCGCGCGTGCGCAGCGTCGAGGGAAGAATCAGGGCGTAGGGAAGGCAGGAGACGGCGACGGCGGCCATCCCCGGAGCCGACCCGGTCAGGATCGCGACGAAAACGGCCAGCGGCGCCGTGATGAGTGCGCCCAGGCGCAGAGGTCTCGGGGTGTCCGGGTCCAGAGCGAAGGTGAGGGCGACGGGGACGGCGACCGCGATAAACGACGCGCACAGAGGCGGGTTTCCCAACGTCGAGAACACCCGCGCGCCCAAAGGTCCCGATCCGAACGCCCCTTTCCAAAGGAGAGGATCGAGCCCGAGAGCCTGCGCCAAGCCGTAGAGGCAGACGATTGCGCATGAGGAAACCGTCAGGAGCGCGAAACGCGAGGCCGAGCGCGCCCCGGAAAATTCGAGAAAAGCCGCCAGAAAGCTCACGAGCATGATGAGCTGGGACAGGAAGCCCGGAAAGGACGCCAGCGCGTGGGGCGCGGTCGCCAAGCGCACGATCATCCAGGCCCCGTAGGCCAATGCCGGAAGAAGGACGCTCCAGGAGCTGACCGAGACCTGGAAGCGGCCGCGACTGACGCCCTGCCACAGCCAGGCGAAAGCCATGGTCAGCGCGCCCCATTGCAGCAGGGTGAATTTGATGGCGGTCGAGTCGTAAGTGTTCGTGAGAAAAGCCAAGGGCAAAGCGAAGGCCGTGACCAGCAAGGCCGTCAGGCCGAGGCGGTGGGCCGATTCAGGGGACGGGGTGTTCATGGGATCCTCCCGGCGGCGAGTTCGTCGTTGCCTGCGTCCCATTGGCTGGGGACTCCCGACCAGCCGATGCAGACGGCGAGCAACGTCAGCGCGAGGGCGGCGACGGCGACGGAGGATAAATCACGGGGCCACAGCCTCTCTTCGATGGGAGGCTCGGCGCGCGCGGCGGCCGCGGTCTTGGATTTGAGCGCGGCGGCCAGCCGAGCCTTGAAATCAGGGGATGCGGGCTTGACCGGGGAGACCGTCGGCGCGGACAGCGCGCGGCAGCGGGCGCAGGAGGCGAGGTGCGCATCGACGGACTTGGCGCGGCGCGGCGTCAAGCGTCCTTCGGCATGGAGGTCGAACACGGCTTGGGCGGCGTGGCAGTTCATGATCATGAGAGCAGCTCCTTGAGTCGGGCGCGAGCCCGGTGGAGGCGCACGTCGAGAGCCGACAGCGAGCAGCCGAGCGCGGCGGCGGCCTCCTCGCGCGCCGTGCCTTCCAGATCAACGAGAATGACGGCGATTCTCAAGGACGGCGAGAGCCGAGCCAAAGCCGCGTGCAGGCGTTCGCCGTCTTCGTGCGCTTGGGCAATGCGCTCGGGACCGGGCTGGGCCTCTTCAAGACTGTCCTCAAGGGGGGCGCAGTCCTCGTCCGGGCGATGAGACAGGGACAGGGAGCGCCGCGAGGCCTCCTTGCGCAGGCTCGAGAAGTAGACGTTCTTGAGTATCTGTATCATCCACCCCTCGAAGGGTAAGGTCGGGTCGTAGCGGTTGAAGTATTTCATGACTCTAAGAAACGCATCCTGGACGATGTCGCCCGCGTCGGCGGCGTTGCCCGTCATGCGCAAGGCGACGGCGTAGGCCTTGTCGGCGTGCAGGGCGATGAGACGGTCGATCTCGGCGTCCACCTGGTTTCTATACTCCGGCTGAGGGGAAAAACTTACATCCGTCGGGAGCCATTGTACGAATAAGGAGCCCCCCGCGCCGAGAGCGGGGGGCTCCGAATTTCGGGTGTGCGTCTTACTGAGGAGAGACGGGCGACTGCTCGATCATCCCCCGGACTCCCTCCAAGCCTCCGGTTAACTCGGCTTTGAGCACCGGCTCGGTCTCCACCTGCAGCCGGCCGGCGAGCAGGGTCTCGCCTTTCTTGGGGTCGACGATCTTGGCGATGACCGCCCTCTTGATGGCGATCGCCGAGTAGCGGCGCGTGTCGGCGTCCGGGCTTTGCAGGCCCTTTTCAACGGCGGGAAACGTCTTCTTGACCAGAGCCGGCCGGGCGGCCAGGACCACCATCCCGCGGCGCAACTGGGCCTTGCCGGCGGACTGCAGGTGCGCATCGAGCAAGGCGGGGCTGATCCACGGCAGCCTTCCCGAGCTGTCGAGCATGCCGACCTGCTCCAGGCGCTCCAGCACGACGCCGATGAGCTCGGGATCCCGGTAGTCCTGCAGCGAGATCGCGCAGCCGCTGATCAGCCGGGCGTTGTCGCTTTGGGTCATGAGGGTGATCAGGCTCTCCTTGGCCTTGAGCCCTCCGGTGCGGCGCAGCGCGGCGGGAAGAAGCGCGTCCGGGACCAGGCCTTTGTCGCCGAGTTCCTTGACCTTGGCGTAAACGGAGGACCCGCGCACGCCTAGCGGCGAGCCGACGTGCTTGAGGATTTCGGCGCGCGCCTCGTTCGACCCGCTCTCCAACTCCTTGAGGACGAAATCCCGGCTCGTTTTGCCCGGGACTCTTGCGGCGAGAAAGCCCGCGGCGCGCAGCCGCGTCTGGGCATCGGGTCCGGCGACGTCGCCGCCCGGGTCGAGGATGGCGACGATCGTTTTGGCGAGGCTTTCGGCGGTCACGGAGTCGATGGCTTCGCCCTCGAATTCGGGGGATTCCAAGGCGGTGAGCAGGCCGTCGAGTCGCGTGATTTTGTCGCCCTCCACGGCCACCTCGGCGTTGTAGAGGTAGGCGGCGATGGCCGAATCCACGGTGCGAACCGGCCTGATTTCACCCATCTGCTTGGGCGAGACCTTGGAGGGAGGGGGGGTCTGGGCCAAGAGCGACAATTCCCTGTACTTGTGCCCCAGTCCCAGGGCGACGAGCGCGGCGAGGCTGACGACGGCGACTGATTCCATGCGGTTCATAAGATCGTCTCCGGACGCTGCGGACCTCTGGTGCGGAGCGGGTCTGCGTCCACCCTCAATACTCGCGTCGAGGGCCGGGGCTTACATGCGATAATATGCCCAGCCGTGTCCTCCTCGCCCCGCCCCGACAGCCGCTTGCTTCCTATGACCCGCGCCGAGATGGACGCGCGCGGCTGGGACGCCGTGGACGTCGTGTTCGTCACCGGGGACGCCTACGTCGATCACTCTTCGTTCGCGATGGCGCTGCTGGGGCGGGTGCTCGACCAGGCGGGTTTTCGCGTCGCCATTTTGTCGCAGCCGGATTGGCGCAGCGCCGAGCCGTGGCGGCGCTTCGGGCGTCCGCGCCTGTTTTTCGCGGTGTCGGCGGGAAACATGGACTCGATGATCAACCACTACACGGCCAACAAGAAGGTGCGCAACGACGACGCCTATTCCCCCGGCGGACGGATCGGATTGAGGCCGGACCGGGCGACGCTGGTTTATTGTCAGCGGGCCCGCGAGGCGTATCCCGGCGTG
>JBBTHA010000137.1:0-22509 GCA_038060535.1 Elusimicrobiota bacterium
GTGCCGTCCCAGTCCTTTTGCGCGGCCGCCCAAGCCATGGACGTGACGATGGGCAGGGAGGCGAGGACTTTCAGGAATGAACTGTCGGGTTTTTTGAGGGTGAAAACGACTTGGCCATCTTTGACGACCACCGCTTTGGCCGCGTCCTTAAACGAAATCGTCCGCCTTCCCGACTCATCGCGAGTCATCGCAACACCCAGCAAGGGGCGCAGCAGCAAACTGGCGGGTCCTCCCTCGGTATCAAGAAGCATGAAGCGCAGAAATGAATAGCGCACGTCCTCAGCCGTCAACAACGAACCATCGTGAAAGCGCACCCCTGTGCGGATCGGCAAGGTGTAGCTGAGATAGTCCTTGGATATCAGACCGTTTTCAACGGTGGGCACCCGGGTGGCGAGAAAAGGCTCGAAAACATCAACCTGCGAGACGCTTTTGAAAGTCAGCAAACTCTCATAGACATTCCCTTGGATGATATGGCTCACGGCGTCGGAGGCGTTGGCTGGATCCAAGGTCAGCCAGCGCCGACCGGTCAAATGGACGTAGGTCGTCGTGCTGACGACTTGGGCACACAAGGACGCGGGGGAAAGAATCGCCAAAGCAAGCAGCCAGCGCGTGATCATGTCAGTAAGCCGCCAGACGGGTGCCGTAGCGGTCGAAGACGAGCGTGCGCGGGTAGCGGTTCCCCGAGCCGTTGTCGACTTCCATGGTCAAGCTGACCCGATTCATGAAATCCACGGTCAAATTTCGCACGTAATTTCGGCCTCCCTCGTTGTAGTTCTGAGCCCAGACAAGATTGCCCGCGTAGTTGTAATGGAGAAGCCTGACAGGGAATCTCTGGTCTTCGATGCACGAAGCCGCCACCCAAATGTCTCCCGTCAGATTGGTGACGATGTCAAAGGCCGCGCAGCCGGCCTGCGTATCGGCGTTTTCCCAGAGGAATTGACCGTGTGTCGAATATTTCATCACCCAGATGTAGTTGAACCCCTGCCATAAGCGCACCCCGGCCACGACGGGGGCCCCGGCGCCGTCGACAAAAAAACTCGTCGCCCGCTCCATGGCGGCATCGGTATGATAGACGTCATAGTTGAAATTGCCGTATCGGTTGATGCTCGTCAGGCGAATTTGCGAGGAATTGGCGGTCGCGCGATTGGAGACGGCGATGACGTTGCCCCGGCGGTCGGACATCGCGCTGAGGTTGTCCCCGGAGGCGTCGTAGTCGCGAGCCGCGCACGTCAACGCCAAGGCCATGAGGGCCCAGCCCGGAAGAGAGCGGTTTCGCATGCGCGACATGTTAGCAGTAAGGACGTCTCGATGGCAATGCGATGACTACCGGCACTCCGCGGCGAGATTGAGGTTGCTCCAAAGCTGCACCACGTTGGATTCCGTGACGTCGGAGGAAGAGACGCCGAAGGCGGCGGGAGCAAACCCGTCGCCCGAGACCCTCCAGCTCCAAAGCTCGGACGTCCTCAATTTCCCCACCGAGGCTTCCCCGCTTTCGACCCCCGACAACGCCTCCCGAACTGTCCTGCGTGTCGTCGGGCCCAAATCGCTCCGGCTCAACTGCCTCTCAAGGGCCGATCGCACGATGGTCAGAGGCCAGCTCCAAATGACGGCCCCGTGGTACTTATCGCGCGAAAACAGAGCGTAATCTCCCGGCCGATTCGACAGAGAGGCGTTGGCGACCAGGACTCCCACGGGAGTGGCCAAACCCACGGGATAAGGCAGAGCAAACAGCGCCGTTCTAGCGCGCAAAGAGGTCTCATCCAATTTGGCGTCGAAAAGAGAAAACGCGATATCGGAGCTTTGAACGGGAATCGGGGCCGCTTTATCGTCCAAAGCCACCGCCCAGAATTGCAGGCCTTTCTCCAGGGGGGCGGGAATACCCTCACCCCCGACGAAATCCTTCAAGGTCATCGATCCGACCCGGACGCCCTGCAGCGCTCGGCTCTCATCGGGGCCCAGGCCCCCTTCATTGAAGAAACGAGCGAGCCTCTCGCGCAGCTCCGCTGGCTTGAGCGACACGAGAAAATGCTCGTGCGCGCTCTCCCACGCCGTGGTCAGCCGCTCCCAGGCTGCAGTGTCTGGACCGCCGCCGTCTTGTCCGGCGAGCTCCCTGAGTCTTGCGCAGCTTCGCAGCGCGTCCGAAGCCAAGCCCACGTTGACCGACAAGGGATAGCGGCCTCCCCCGAGGCCTTCCGCCGAATCCCTCCAATCGCCGACCAATTGGTCCGGCTTCAAGGCGATCAAGCGAGAGGCCAGCTGCGCCCCTGTTTGGCCCTGTTCTCGCGCCGCGGCGTAGGGCTCGCAGAGCCGAGCGACTCGTCCGCAGACCAAAGACAGCACGTCGCCGTAGGTCCCGCCCCGCAGCGAGGGGGAAGACAAGAACACCTTGATTTCCCCCGGACTCAAAGAGTCCAATTGAGCTCGCGCAAGACCGGGCAAAAACAACTCCCCGTCGATCATCTTGTAATCGTAGATCGGATCCCGGATGCGATCGAGCATCTTGACCGAGGACTCCCAATTCCCGGTTTTTTTGACGGCGCCGACCCAGTTTTCGACTCGTCGGTAAACGGCTTGATCGCCCAAATCCTCCTCATGGGCCACTTCACCGAGGTCCGAGACGCGGTCAAGAACGGCGGCCAGTCCGATCGCGACCGCCTCTTTCGATAAAACGGGGGCTAGAATACGAAGCGTCAGCAGCGTATCGCGTCCGAAGTAGGTCAGGTATTGCCAACTGCCCGCGAGAAACTTCTCGCGATAACTCAAGTTTGATAAGTTCCGACGAGAATCCTCGAGCAAGGCGCCCTTAGACGCCACGCACGCATGGCCGCGCTCGTTTAAAACGCGCTGAGAATCCAGAGGCGTCAACGCCTTGAAATCGACGCGAGCGCGCAGCGCGAATTCAGCGATGGGCCCGGTCCGAATCAACCGCAGAAGCCCTGCGGAATCTCTCACGAGTTTAGAACCCTGAAGAGGAACGATCTCCAGGTGATAACCGCCCTTGAAGCCGGGAGCTTCGCGAAAGAAGACCGCCGCGCCGTCCTGCGGCCGCTTGCGGTAAGGGGCGGACAGCCATGCTTCCAGAGCCTGGCGACTCACGGCGCGAGATTCCACGGAGGCCCGAAGGCCGGGCGGCGCTGTTTTGATAAGCTCCAACGCGTTCGTCAATACGGCAAGACGCGGTCCGAACTCTCCCTGGTTGAATTCACGCAACGCTCGGACGCTGTCGAGCATGACTTTGCGCACGCCCAATTCCTTGGACAGCAATTCAAAGCGGATTTCCAGGGCCGGGGAAGCGCCGTCCGCGATTTTAACGACGGAAGGCTGCCCCTTGGCTTTAAACTGGATTTCCGAAGAATGAACGTCGAACCAAACTCCGACGCCGCTGTTTTCAGACGGGAAGCTGAAAATGACGCGCGACTTTTTCCCGGCGCCCGTGACCAGGACGTGAGCGGCCAGCCCCCCGTCGCGGTACAGGATATTATGGTTGTCTCCCTCATCTATGGTGAAAACCCCGTCCTGGGCAAGGACAGGATGTCCGAGAAGAAGAGCCGCAAGACACGAGACAACGAACCCGCACGCGAAGCGATATTGATTGAGTTGCACCTGGGAGATTTAGCATCCTGCCAGTGCCTTGTCAAGGCGCTTGCCCGTTTCAGCGCAACGCCGCGCCTATTGAGACCGAAGAATCCGGGCCAAATCGCGCTTGATCTGAGCCCTCAAAGCGGCCATCGAGGCAAAACGCCGTTCCGAGCGGATCTTCGACAAAAAGGTCACGGTCAGCGTGCGGCCGTACAGGTTGCCGCGATAGCCCGGCACATGGACCTCCACTGCAAGCCGACGCCCGCCGACCGTGGGCCGCAAGCCCACGTTGCAGGCCGCGATCCGCTCCGCGAGGGTCGTGCCGCGCACCAGGACTTTCCAGACCCCTCGAGGCACGCCGGCCGACGAGCGCAGCTTGATATTGGCCGTCGGGAACCCGAACGCGCGGCCTCTCCCGTCGCCGCGCACGACCCGTCCCCTGACGGACTTCATACCCGCGAATTCACAACCGTTTCGAGGGACGCCAAGGAGCCCGCCAAAAGCTCCGTTAACGCGGCTGAACTCAAGGCGCGCAGCGAATCGAGGGGCTGCGCGTTCTCCAGGAGAAACGGCCCCACTTTTTCCCGGCGCAGCGACGAAACCGTGGCGCAGCAGCCGAGGCGTTCGCCCAAGACCTCGGCCAACGTCCGCACATAAGTCCCGCTGGCGCAGGACAAACGATGAGAGAGTTCGGGGCAGTCCCATCCCAACGCCAGCCATTGGGAAACCACCGCCGTGCGCGACTTGCGGGGTATCTCAAGCCCCGCGCGAGCGTACTCATACAACGGACGTCCTAGATGCTTGACCGCCGAGTAGGCGGGCGCGGGCGCCTCGATGGCGCCGACCATCGAGGCGAGCGCCGTCTTCAACCGATCGAGGCTCAACGCCGGAACGCTCTTGGTTTCTATGATCTTCCCCGTGATGTCGCCGGTGTCGGTCTTGATGCCCAGGCGAATCGTGCCCGAATAGGTCTTGTCCAAACCTTGCAAGCGGGCCTGCAGGCGGGTGCACGGCCCCACAAGTATGACGAGCAAACCCGTCGCCAAAGGATCGAGGGTCCCCGAATGACCGACCTTGGTGCCCCGAGGCAGAGACTTGCGCAGCACCGCGACGCAGTCATGCGAAGTCCACTGGGCGGGCTTATCGACCAGCAGCATCCCCGCGACGGCCGTCAAGACTGCCTCTTTTCCTTCTCGATCTTATTGAGGAGTTCGTCGATTCGAGAGGCCTTTTTGGGGGTCTCATCGTACGTGAAAAGCAGTTGCGGAACCGTTTTGACGGTCACCTTCTTCTTGAGCAGTTCGCGCAAGTAAGGCGCAGCGCGTTCGAGAGCCCGAGAGCTGCTCTGCCTCTGGACGTCGGTGCCCAAGACCGAATAATAAACCCTCAAGGTCTTTCGATCGGGGGACAGCTCGGTGTCGGTCACGGTTAAGAACCCGGAGAGCCCGGGATCCTTCACTTCCCTGAGCAGAGTCGAGAGGATCTCCTTGTACAGCTCCTTAAGCCTTTCGTTGCGGTCGTACACGTCTTAGCGCGGCGACTGGCTCAGACGCCTGGTTCGGGACTCTTTGTTGAAGAATTCCAGCAGGTCGCCGACCTGGAAGTCCCCAAATCCCTCGATGCCGATTCCGCATTCCTGGCCCTTCTCGATTTCCTTGACGTCGTCCTTGAAATGGCGCAAGGTCGTGACCTTGCCGGTGAAAACGGCCGATCCGCCGCGCATGACACGAATGTGACCGCCCCGCGTGACCTTGCCGTCGCGGATGGCGCTGCCCGCGATGACTCCGCTCTTCACCTTGAAAAGGGTCTTGACCTCTCCCTTGCCTGCGATCACATCGACGATTTCGGGCGCGAGCAGGCCCTCGAGAGCGGCTTTGACATCCTCGATCAATTCGTAAATAACCTCGTATTTGCGCACCTCGACGCCTTCACGGTCCGCCAATTCCGCGGCGCGCGGCTCCACTTCCGAGTGGAAAAGCAAGGTCACCGCGTCCGAAGCGGAGGCCAGGAGAATATCCGACTCGTTGGCGTTGCCGATGGCGGCGTGGATGATGCGCACGCGGCATTCGGTCGTCGACAGGTTCTCGAGGGAATCGCGCAACGCCTGAATGGACCCCTGGGTGTCGGCCTTAAGCAGAATGTGCAAATCTTTGGCCTTGGACTGACCCGTGTTCAGCGCGGAACGAAGACCCACGAGGGTCATGTGCTTTTGGTGAGCCATGGTCTGCTCGCGGTGTATCAGGCGGCGCCTCTCGGCGATGTCCCGAGCGGATTTCTCGTCATCGACGACCGTGAACGCGTCGCCGGCAAGCGGGGTGCCCATGATCCCTAGAATCTCGACGGGAGTCGCCGGACCGGCCTGGGTGATGCGGGCGCCGGTGTCGTCGACGAGAGCTTTGATCTTGCCGTGGGCCAAGCCGGCGACAAAGGAGTCTCCCAGCTTCAGCGTTCCGGCCTGGACTAAAACCGTGGAGACGGCTCCGCGCTTAGAATCCATGCGCGCCTCGAGGACCGTGCCGTAAGCGGGCCGATCCGGATTGGCCTTCAACTCAAGAATTTCCGCCTGGAGCGCCAAGTTCTCAAGCAGCTTGTCCAAATTGATTCTTTTCTTGGCGGACACATCGACGAAGATATTTTTGCCGCCCCATTCTTCCGGCTGCAGCCCGTGCACGGAAAGATCCTGTCGTATCTTCTGTGGGTTGGCGCCCGGAAGGTCGATCTTATTGACGGCGATGACGATCGGCACGCCCGCGGCCTTGGCATGGTCGACGGCCTCGATGGTCTGAGGCATGATCCCATCGGTCGCCGACACCACGAGCACGACGATGTCCGTGACCTTGGCTCCGCGCGCGCGCATGGCCGTGAAGGCCTCGTGACCGGGGGTATCAAGGAAGACGACCTCGCCTTTGTCGACTTTAACTTTGTAGGCGCCGATATGCTGGGTGATGCCTCCGGACTCCCCTTCGGCCACGCGGGACTCGCGAATGGCATCGAGGAGGCTGGTCTTGCCGTGGTCGACGTGACCCATGATGGTGATGACCGGGGGTCGAGGCTTGAGTTTGGCCGGATCTTCTTTTTCGGACTTGACGACCGCCAACTCCTCCTCCTTGTACATCGCCACGACTTCCAACTCGAAGCCAAAGTCGGAGGCCACGACCTGAGCGGCCTCGGTTTCCAGCCTTTGGTTGATCGTCGCGAAAATCCCCAGCGCCATGAGTTTCTTTATCACGTCGTTGGTCTTGACTTCCATTTTTTCCGACAACTCGCGGACCGTAATCATGGAGGAGATCTGAATCTTCTTAAGCGCCGGCTTGCCGCCGGGCTCGACGGGCTTGGCCGCGGGAAGCACGGGACGGTTCTGATGCTGCGGACGCTGAGAACCCGGACGATGTCCCGAACCGGGGCGTTGTCCAGGCATCGCGGGTCGAGGCAAGCCGCGAGGGCGCTGGGTCGTCGGAGGTCGGGTCGTAATGGCGCCTGGCCTTAGAATCACCGGCTTCTGTGGACCCGTCGTTCCGGGCTTAGACGGAATCGGAGGCAGCGCTCCGGACGTCGACGGCTTGGCCGACGGGGTTTGCGCGGGCGGGGATGGAGGAGCGATGGAATCCGCAGCCGACGCCGTTGGAGCCGGAGCGGGAGCGAGCGGCGCGGCCGGGGGAGCGGGCTTAGGAATCGCCGCCGGCGGCGCAGCCGGTTTAACCGGAACCGGCGCGGGCGGCGGCGCAAGCGGGGGAGCGGAGGCGGCCGCCGCTTGAGGCGCTTGAGGCTTGGGGGCCGGAGGTTTGGGCAAGGCCGACCCCGCGGCTAAACGCGTCACCGAGGGCGAAGCCGTCGAGACTTTGCGCCTCTTGAACAGATCGAATGCGGACACGAGGCTCGATGATGGAGGCGCGATCGAGCCCTCTTCCTGTTTGGTCCGAACCTCGGCGGCGGTTTTGGCCACGCCTTCGACTTCGGATTTACTCAGCGGGTTCTTGAGAGAACTCTTCCCCGGTTTCCCGGCGCCGGTTTTTTTCGCCGCAGGTTTGGACTCCGACGCCTTTTTGGCGGGCTTGTCCTCTTTTTTTACCGCTGGTTTTTTTGTCGCCTTTTTTTCCATTATTCAAAAGTCTCGACTTCATTCTAGCATTTTAAAGCTTAGACCTGAGGCTGCGGGTTCGAGACAGACTCCTTGGCATTGGCGATGATTTTGGCCGCGGTTTTTTCCCCGATCCCAGCCGCCGTCAATTCATCGACAGCGCATGCCGCCAGGGCCGGGGCGTCTTTAATTCCGGCCTTGAGCAGGAGCTCCAGGGTCTTAGGGCCCACCCCCTCGATCGCGGCTAACGGCGAAGCGCTCTTGGCCGGGGAATCGGGCTCAGCTTTGACCTCGAGCGTCCAACCGGTCAGTTTTTGAGCCAATCGCACGTTTTGTCCATCCTTTCCGATGGCCAGAGCCAACTGCTCTTCGGACACCAGAACCTCCGCGATTCTCTTCTCGGGATCCATGATCTGCACGGAGGTCACCTTGGCGGGGGCCAGCGCCGCGGCCAGGGATTCCTCCACGCCCTCGGCATAGGCGATCAAGTCGATTCGCTCGCCCGCGATCTCATTCATGATCGAGCGAATGCGCGAACCCCTCAGACCCACGCAGGAACCGATCGCATCAACTCTTGGATCGTTGGACTTGACGATCACCTTGGCTCGAAAGCCCGGATCGCGAACGATGCGCACGATCTCCACGGTTTTGTCGGCGATTTCCGGAACCTCCTGCTCCATCAATCGCTGCAGGAACAAATCCACCGCGCGCGAGAGCACGACTGCGGGACCTCTCTGCGCCTTATCGACGCGCAAAATAACGGCTCTCACGTTCGATCCGATATTGTAGCGCTCCCGGCGAATCTGCTCCCGGGGAGGCAGCACTCCCTCGGTTTTTCCTAAATCGACGATAATGCTCCGCTCGAGAAAGCGATGCACGGAACCGGAGACAACCTCTCCTTCCTTGGGCTTGAACTCTTCGTAGAGTTTGTCTCTCTCGACTTCACGCACGCGTTGGGTCAGGACTTGCTTGGCGGTTTGCGCCGCGATGCGGGCGAAATCCGCAGCCGGCGCCGGGTAGATCACCTCGTCGCCGACCATGGCTCCCTTCTTTATTTTCTGGGCGTCGGATTCCGTGATCTCCAACTCGGGATCGACGACGGTCTCGACGACCTTTTTCGCCACGACCGCGGAGAAGATCCCGGTCTCGCGGTCAATCGTCGCCCGAATATCCGCGTTCTTGCCCACATGCTTGCGCAAGGAGGAGACGACCGCTCCCTCGATCATTGAAAGAATCTCATCGACCGGGATATTCTTTTCCCGGGCGATCTGCTCCAAAGCCGCCATCAATTCCGACTTCGCCATAAAATCAATCCTCCCCGAATCGCACCGCAGCCGAATCGTCGAGACGAATCTCATCGACCGACTCGCGCGCGAATGTCTTGAGATCCGCGCCGATTTGCACCTCGATATTGCCCTGCGCCAAGCCTCTCAATAAGCCGCTAAAGCGCCGCTGCCCGGCCAGGGCCGTCTTCAATCTCAACTTCACCGGCTTTCCGGCGAAGCGTTCAAAATCCTTGTCTTTTTTAATCACACGATCAAGACCGGGCGATGAGACTTCGAGCACGTACGACTGCTCGATTTGACCGCCGTCGTCGAGCATCGCGCTGACCCGGTTGGAGAAATACTCGCAATCATCCAGCGTGATTCCTCCCTGTTTGTCCAAATACAGCCGGAGAATCCAGCGGTGACCCTCTCGACGCCATTGCAGGTCGACCAATTCGCCTCCCTCCTGCTCGATCAGGGGCGTTAGAAGCGTTTCAATTTCTTTGGCATCCATATTTCAATAAAAAAAGTGGCTCAACACGGCAGCCACTCCGTAAGAAAATGCGCCCCCCAAAACCCCGGGAGGCGAACCGCTTCATTATAGCATGGAAATCGTCGCCCCTGTCAATGCTTGCTGGCGACGGCCGGCATTAGGCGAGGAGCAGGGCTTTTAAACGGGGCGCGGCTTGGTCAACGGGCCACCTCTGAATGTCCGGCGTCCCGCGTTTTTTGTATTCCACCTCTCCCGCATCGAGAGTCTTTTTAGACACCACGAACCGGTGGGGAATTCCGATGAGGTCGATATCCTTGAACTTGACTCCGGGCTTTCCGTCGCGATCGTCTTCGAGGACCTCGACTCCGGCCGCCTCCAGGGCGGCGACGAGCGAGTCTACGGCCGGCCGCACGCGAACGTCATCGGCTTCATCGAGCACGACAACGGCGCAATGAAAAGGAGCGATCTCCGCCGGCCAAACGATGCCGTCTTTGTCGTGACCCTGCTCAATGGCCGCGGCGACGACCCGCGAAACGCCGATGCCATAACAGCCCATGAACATGACCTGCGGCTTCTGTCGGGCATCGAGATATTCGGCCTTCAACGCCGTGGAATACTTCGTGCCGAGTTTGAATGTATGGCCGACCTCGATGCCCTTGAAGAATTGGACCTTCCCGCCGCAGCGCGGGCAAGCGTCATCGAGGGTGGCGGTGCGCAGATCAAAAAAGCCCTTATGGCCCGGCAAATCGCGCGCGATGTTGAAGTTGTCGACATGCAGACCGTCTTTGTTCGCCCCGTTGACTCCGTTGAGCACTGCGCGAGTGGCGAAGTCGCAGTAGACGTCTATGCCCGGGTGACCCTGCGGCCCGCCGAAACCCATCTTGCAGCCCATGACCTCCTCGTATTGCGCGGCAGTGGCGCGATAGAGCATCGGCGAACCGACGGCGGCGGCCAGCTTCGCCTCATGCAATTCATAATCGGCGCGCATGAGCGCGATCACGGGCGTTTTCCCCTCGATCATGTACACCTGGGTCTTGAAGAGATCGGTCAGGGGACGATGGATGAGCGCGGCCACATCCGCGCAAGACGTCTTGCCTTGGGTGTCGAATTCGACCAGCGTCTTGAATGAGCTCGCCGCGGGAGCCTTGAAGGCGTCTTTGATCTCGGCTCGCTCGATGTTGGCGGCATATTCACATTGCGAGCAAGACACGATGGTCTCCTCGCCGGTTTCAGCGAGAACCATGAACTCGTGGGAGTACGAACCCCCTATGGCTCCCGATTGCGCCTCCACGGGCTTGAATTGCAGTCCGCAGCGTTTAAAAACCCGCTTGTAGGCCTCGTAGATGGTCTTGTAGTAAGCCGAGGCATCGGCCTCGTCGGCGTGAAAGGAATACGCGTCCTTCATGAGGAATTCCCTCGCGCGCATCACGCCGAATCGCGGCCGAATCTCGTCGCGGAATTTCAGCCCTATCTGATAGAGCATCATCGGCAGCTGGCGCCAAGAACGGATTTCCCGGCGCACGAGGTCGGTCACGACCTCCTCGGCGGTCGGCGAAAAGCAGAATTCCGCGTCCTTGCGGTCTTTCAAGCGGAGGAGTTCCTTGCCGTATATTCCCCAACGTCCGGTTTCCTCCCACAAAGCCCTCGGCTGGATGACGGGCAAGGACACCTCCAATCCTCCGATCCCATCCATCTCCGAACGCACGATCCGCTCGACTTTGCGCAGGGCGCGCAATCCCAGCGGGAGCCAGTCGTATATGCCGGAAGCGACCTTGCGAATCATCCCGGCCCGCTGCATGAGTTGAGCGGAGACGTTGTCGGCGTCCGACGGCGCCTCGCGCAAGGTCGCGAGGAGGTATTTTGAAAGTTTCATTTCTTGGTCTCCGCGGAGGTCTTGGGAGCGCGCTCGGCGCGCGCAAGCCGAATGCGGATAATGTCGTTGTATGTGGCGAAGGCGAGCAGGGACATCAAGAAGGCGATGCCCGCCGTGTTGGCTCTTTCCATGGTCTGCACGGAAGCCCTCCGGCCGCGCAGGCCCTCCCACCAGTAAAAAACGGCGTGTCCACCGTCGAGCAAGGGCAAGGGCAAGAGATTGAAGAAACCGATCGCAACGGAAATAAAGCCGATCAAGAAAATAAACTCCTCCCACCCGGCGCGCGAAGCGCGAGACACCATCTGGAAAATCCCGACGGGGCCGGCCAGGTCGGGGCGCTCATGATTCCACAATTTTCCCGCGATCGCCGTCACCGTCTCCTTGCTTTGCCGCCAGCACAGCCGCAGCGCTTCTCCCAGCGCCGCCGGCAGGGCCACGGGTTTATAGACGGGCTTGGGCATGATGCCCACGATGCCTTTGGACCCCGAGTCGTCTTTCTTGGGCGTGACTTTGACTTCCAGGTTCTTGCTCTCCCGTTCGATGGACAGCGTAATCTCCCTGCCCGCAGAGCGATGAATCGAATGCGCCAGATCCTCCCAACTCGCGAGCGGACGCCCGTCGAAAGCCAGGACTTTGTCGTCGATTAGAATTCCAGCCTTGTCGGCGGGCAGCCCGATCACGATATTGCCGATGACGGGCTCTTTCGAGGCCTCGGGAAGGCCTCGTCCCCAAATCAAGCCGGTATACAAGGCGGCGGCCAGGACGTAATTCATCGCGGGGCCCGCGTAGACGATGATCAGCCGTCCGACCCAATTCTGACCGAAGTATTCATCGGCTTTGGGGGGGGAGCCGTCGCCGGTCGCGGGGTCCTCTCCGGCGGGTTTGACGAATCCTCCAAACGGAATGGCGCAGAGAGAAAAGCGCGTCCCGCGGCTGTCCGTGACCCCGAGCAACTCCGGTCCGAAGCCGAAGGCGAATTTTTCCACGCGCACTCCCAAGCGGCGGCATGCGAAAAAATGCCCGAACTCGTGCAGGACGATCACCAAGCCAAGCGCGAACGCGTTGGCCGCGATCGTGTGAAGCCAATGAAGGGCGAAGCTCATGAGCAATTCTCCTCGGCCTTGGCTCGCGCCCAGGCATCGACTTCGACGATCTCTTGAAAACTCGGCAGCCCCCCGCTTGGGGAGTAGGCCGCCATGGTCTTCTCAATGACGCGCGGGATATCCGTGAATTTGATTCGACCGGACAAGAAGGCCTCGACGGCGATTTCATCTGCCGCGCTGAGGACGGCGGGCATCCCGCCGCCCTTGTGCGCGGCCTCCCGCGCCAGGGACAAACACGGGAAACGGGAAAAATCGGGAGCACGAAATTCCAGAGTTCCCGCTTTGATTAAATCGAGGGGCTCGATCACTCGTCCGGCGCGGTCCGGGTACGTCATGCCGTATTGAATCGGGAGCTTCATGTCGGGAACGCCCATCTGCGCCAGGACCGAGCCGTCGGAAAACTCCACGCCGGAATGAAAGATCGACTGGGGATGGATCACGATCTCCACCTGATCGCGCCGTAGACCGAACAGGTTCATGATTTCTATGAGTTCGAAGCCCTTATTCATGAGCGTGGCGCAGTCGACGGTGATTTTCTTTCCCATGGTCCAAGTCGGATGTTTCAGCGCCTGGGCGGGGGAAACTTCGCTGAGGTCGCCCGCGTATTTGGCGAAAGCTCCTCCCGAGGCGGTGAGAATCACGCGCCGAATGGTCTTGAGCGGAGCGACCGCCCGCGGGTCGGGATTGAGGCCCTGCACGCATTGAAAGATCGCCGAGGGTTCCGAATCAACGGGAACGATTTTTGCGTTCCAGCGCTCTGCCTCCCGCATGAATTGCGCCCCGGCCATGACCATCGGCTCCTTGTTGGCCAGCGCGATGATCTTCCCGGCGCGGATCGCGGCCAAAAGGGGGGCAAACCCCACCCCGCCGACCACCGAGGTCAGCACGACGTCCGTCTCGGGGTGGGAAGCCAGCTCGCAGAGGCCCTCGACCCCGCAGGGCAGGTGCTTGGTGTTCCCGTTGAGACGGGTTTTCAAGTCCTTGGCCGCCTCGGGATCGAACATGGACACGACGCGAGCGCCGAACTCCAAGGCCTGCTCGGCCACGAGCGCCGAATTCGAGTTCGCCGACAAACCCAACACCGAGAGAGACTCGGGCATTTCGCGAATGACGTTCAGCGCGTTGACGCCGATCGATCCGGTCGAACCTAGAATGACGACGTTCTTCATCGCAAGCTTAAAGCGTAATAGACCGCGGGCGCGCAGAAAATGAAAGAGTCAAAACGGTCTAAAACCCCGCCGTGCCCCGGGAGCAACAGCCCGGACTCCTTGACGCCCGCATCGCGCTTGACCAGTGATTCCGCCAGGTCCGAAAGCTGGCCCGACACGGCGATGACAAGACCTATCGCCAGGGCCTGCCAAGGAGTCAGGACGTCGCGCAGAGGATACTTTTGGAAGACCAAGCACACCAACAGCGCAGCCGCCAAGCCCGCGCCAGCACCCTCCCACGTCTTCTTGGGCGATAGAATCGGAGCCAGCGGACGCTTTCCGAAAGCGCGCCCCGCGGCGTAAGCCGCGGTATCCATCGCCCACACCGAGGCGAAGGTCAGGTACATGAACGACTCGCCATGCGGCCGAATGCCTCGGATCAGCGCCAAATGCGCCGGAAGCCAACCTGCGAACAGCGCGCCGAAAAGGGTCAACGCCACTCGATCAAGAGAGTGGGCCTTTGAAAACATCTCGATGAGCATGACCAAAACCGTCCCGAGGGCCAGCGCGGGGGCCAACGCTGCGCCGATCGATGCGCAGCCGGCCAGCGTCGCGGCGATCAACACGACGCTCACCCCTTGGACCGGACGACCCCCGATTTTCAGAATCAAGGCGTATTCGTAGGCGCACAAGGCCGCCACCGCCACGATCAGCAGGGAATAGGCCATTCCTCCCGCATGCACGAGGCTCAGAAGAAGGGGAATTCCGACGAGCGCCGTCAGCACCCTTGGGAGAAGCATCCCGTGATTCTACAAAATCGAGAACCAAGTCGGGTCCATCTGCTACACTTTGTTTGATGCCGATCATCCTGCGTGCCGGGATCTGCCTCGTATTGTTGACGCCGTTGTCGCGCGCTGAGTCGGCGCCGCTGACCGGACACCCCAAGCGCCTGTCGCAGGCGATCCCGCTTCGGTTTTCGCCGCGCTGCCGCGCCGACAAGCAAGTCGGCGACATCTCGGGCCGCCTGGCCCGTTACTTTTTCGAGGTGGCCGGCAAGGGGCTCGACGAATTAGACATTTGGGACCCGGAACTCGTCGCCAAGATTCATCGCGCCGTCGAAGGGATTCCCCTGACGATCGACTGCGATCCCGATTTGGGAACGCGCTATTTCAGGAAAAACTTTTTATTTTGGGGCAGCCACCGCATCAACATCAGGGAACTGGGCCAAGCCCTGCACCGGCAGCGCAACGAACCCGGCTCATCCCCCAAAGAGCCCTGGTCTTGGAACATCGCCATAGACACCAGTCGACAGGTCAACAAAAACAAGCTGTTCCATGAATTTCTCCACCATGCCTCCGTCCCCGCCCTGGCCGGCCATAATGGCTTGGCTCCGGACGGGGAAACCGTCAATCGTCGTCAACTCGACCGGGTCTACGCCTGCAGCGGTCTCGCATTTCCCACCGTGGACTTGCCTGTGGCCTGGGATGTCGGACGCAGCTACGCCATGACGGCCAAAGCCTGTCGAACATGCCTAGAGGTCGCCCGCGACGAATGCGGCCAGTTCCCCGAGGGCCCTGCTCCCGATCAAAAAGTCAAGCCGCCCAAAAAAGCCCGGCCCAAAGCTTTCAACGACGACCACCCGGAATCCTAAGGGTGTTCGCCGGGGGTTGACACTTCGCCCAATCCGCCAAAACGACGCTCGCGAACCGAAAAATCCTCAAGAGCGGCGGCGAAATGCTCCTTGCGAAAATCAGGCCATAGAACGGGCGTCACGAAGAGTTCCGCATAGGCGGCCTGCCAAAGCAAGAAATTCGATAGGCGCATTTCCCCAGAGGTCCGAATCACGAGATCCAGGTCGGGCAGGCCGGTCGTGTATAAGTGCCGCGCGACGGACTCCTCATCGACCTTGGCGACGCCCGCGGCAAGAGCTTTATTGACGGCGTCGACGATTTCTTGACGGCCGCCGTAGTTGAGGGCCAGCGTCAGACGCAAGCCGGTGTTGTGTTTGAGCCGTTCGATCGCGGCGTCGAGTTCGCCGCGCACAAAGGCGGGCATGGCGTCGAGACGGCCGATAGCACCCAAGCGAACGTTGCTTTTTCCAAGCTCCAACGTCTCCTTATTGAGCGCCCATGATAGAAGCCTCATCAGTTCGCCAACCTCTTCAGCCGGGCGAAGCCAGTTTTCTGTCGAAAACGAGTACAACGTCAGCGCTTGGACGCCGAATTCCGCCGCGGCGCGCACAATCGCGCGCACGGAATCGACCCCGGCTTTATGGCCCGCGATGCGCGGCAGGCCGCGCGCGGCCGCCCAACGGCCGTTGCCGTCCATGATAATAGCGACGTGGCGTGGGAGCTTAGCGGGAGGCAGCGGCACTCTTAAATGGTGAGGATTTCCTTCTCTTTAGCGGCCACTTGCTCTTCGATCTGTTTGGTGAAGGAGTCGGTGATTTTCTGGATCCGCGTCTCCAAGCCCCGAAGATCATCCTCGGTGATTTCCTTGGCCTGAAAGGACTTTTTGATCTTGATGAGTCCGTCCTGGCGATCGTTGCGCACTCCCACGCGGAATTCCTCTCCTATCTTCTTGACCATCTTAACCAAATCCTTGCGGCGATCCTCCGTCATCATGGGCAGGCTGATGCGCAGCATCTTGCCGTCGCTCTGAGGCATCGCGCCGACGTCCGCCTTCTGGAGGGCCTTTTCGATATCCTGAAGCGTCGACGGATCCCAAGGTCGGATCTCGAGGGTGCGCGCCTCGGGAATCGAGACGGCGGCGACCTGCTTGAGGGGAACCAAGGAGCCGTAGGCCTCGACCTTGACGGCGTCGAGCATCAGGGGATTGGCCCGCCCGGTGCGCATGACGGCAAAATCCTTGGCCATGCGGACCATACGGTCCTTCATCGCCTCTTCCATTTTCGCAACGACGGCGTTGACGGCGGCGGTCACGGCCATAGTGTCACTCCGTGGTAATAAGGGTGCCGACCTTCTGGCCGCCGACGGCGCGTGCGATATTGCCTTTGACGGCGAGGTCGAAGACGACGACGGGCATGTGATTCTCCATACACAACGTCAAAGCGGTCGTATCCATGACCCTCAGACGTTGATTGATGCTGTCCATAAAGGTGAGCTTCTCGAATTTCTTGGCGCGCTTATCTTTCTTGGGATCAGCGCTGTAGACGCCGTCGACTTTGGTCGCCTTCAGCACCACTTCCGCCTCGATTTCCACGGCTCTCAAAGCCGCGGCGGTATCGGTCGTGAAGTAAGGATTGCCGGTGCCGGCCGCGAAGATCACCACGCGTCCTTTTTCAAGGTGGCGGATGGCGCGGCGGCGAATATAGGATTCCGCCAGTTTGTTGATCTCAACGGCCGTTTGAACGCGCGTAGGCACGCCCAACTGTTCCAAGGCGTCCTGAAGGGCCAGGGCGTTGATCAGGGTCGCGAGCATTCCCATGTAATCGGCGGTCACGCGCCCGATGGCCTCGCCGCGGTCCTGCTCACCGCGCCAGATATTGCCTCCGCCGACGACAATGCCCATCTGCAAGCCGGAGTCGCAAGCCAGCTTGATCTCGGATCCGATCGACGAAAGCGCCTCGGGACGAATGCCGTGGGAGCTCTCTCCGCACAACGACTCGCCGGAGAGCTTGAGAAGAACCCGCTTGAATTTCTTGGCGGCGGCCATCCCGAGTGTTACTCGCCCAACTGGTAACGCACGAACCGGGTCACCGTCACCGGACCGCCCAGCTTTGCGCCGGCGGCCTTCAGGAACTCGGCAATAGGCGTCTTGTTGTCGCGCACCGACAGCTGATCAAGCAGACACCATTGTTGATAGAAAAGCTTGTTGATCTTTCCCTCGATGATTTTCGGAATGGAGGCCTCGGGCTTGCCTTCCTTGCGCAAAATGTCGGCGTGGATTTCCTTCTCCTTCTCGATGTCCGCCGCGGGGACTTCCGCGCGGCTCAGATATTTGGGGGAGAAGCCGACGATTTGAAGCAGCAGCTCCTTGGCCAACTGGGCGACTTCGGGCGATTGTGCCGCGTCCGCGCTGGTCGTCGAGATCTCGATAAGAGCTCCCTTCTTGGCGGGAACTGCGGGATCGGTTTGGTGCGCGTAGCCGGCGACCAAGCCATGCCCCTTCAGCTCGAAGCGGTCAAAACGACGCAAGGCCATGTTCTCTCCAAGTTTACCAATGAGAGGTTTGACCCACTGCTCGTTGGCCGATTCCAAGCTCTTGATTTCCCCGCAAGCGGCTTTCTCCACCAAGGACTTGACCATGTCCTGAAAATCCGCGCCCTTGGCCACGAAATCGGTCTCGCTGTTGATTTCGATAATGGCTCCGGTCGAGCCCGACACCTTGAAAGCGACCGCCCCCTCCTTGGTCGCCCGCGCGGATTTCTTGGCCGCGTCGGCCATCCCTTTTTTCCGCAAAACGGTCAACGCCGCGCTGAAATCGCCTTTCGCCTCGTCCAGCGCGCGCTTGCAGTCCATCATTCCCGCGCCCGTTTTTTCGCGCAGGTCCTTGATCAACTGGGTGGAATCGACGGTCGGCATTGGTTCAAGCCTCCTGGACGGTCGGTTCTTCCGCCGCGGCATAGATCACGTCTGCGGTCTGCTCGATGTCGGCGGTCTCCACGACGGCCCCCCCGGCGAGCATCTCCTGCTCCGCCCCGGCCACCGACTGGGCGTTGAGCGAAGCGTCGTAGGCGGTCTTGCCCTCCAGAACCGCATCGGCGATCAAGCCGCAGAACAACTTGATGGACCGAGCGGCATCGTCGTTTCCGGGGATGGGATGATCGATCATATCGGGATCGCAGTCGGTGTCGCAGACGGCGACGATCGGAATCCCCAGCTTGCGCGCCTCCTGGACGGACAGATCCTCCTCGATCGGATCGACGACGAAGACCACGTCGGGCAAAGTGTCCAGACCGCGCAAACCCGAGAGGTTTTTCTTAAGTTTGGACATCTCCTTATTGAGGCGGGAGACTTCCTTCTTGGGCAAGACGGCAAAAATCCCGTCGGTCTGCCACTTCTCGATCTCCTCGAGGCGCTTGACGGACTTGCGCAAGGTCGCGAAGTTGGTGAGCGTGCCGCCCAGCCACTTCTCGCAGACGTAAGAGGCGCCGCAACGCTCGGCCTCGGCGCGCAGAATGTCTTGCGCCTGTTTCTTCGTCCCCACGAAAAGGAACTTTTTGCCCACCGTCGCCTGGTCTTGGACCCATTGACCTACTTTCTTAATCTCCTTGACGGTCTTCTGGAGATCAATTATGTGGATGCTGTTGCGTTCCCCGAAAATAAATCGGGACATCTTGGGATTCCAGCGGCGAGTCTGATGGCCGAAATGGACTCCGGCCTCGAGCATGGCTTTCATCGAAACGTTGATCATGAGCGGATTCTATCCTCCGGGATTAGTCTGACGGGAAATGCTAGCAAATATCCGGCGAATTAACCAGCGTTCGTCGGAGAGGTTTTCGCCGCGGGGTCCGGCAAGGTGCGGGCGTACTCCCGCCAGAAGCCTTCCATGGCGTGCATTCGCTTCAACCCTTCGGCCACCCCTATAGGCGCGACGCAGACGGCCGCGCGGACTTTGTCAAGGCGCAAACTACTCTCCTTGGGGCGCGGGGTGGGGGAGTGAAGTTCTCTGACGGGCACGGGCCTGATCAACGACGCGTCCAAATCGAAGGTCCGAGCCGCCCGCACGGCGAACTCGTAGCGCACGATTTCCTCGGCGCCGACGACATGAAAGATGCCGCGTGCGCCCTCCGAAATCAACTCCGTGGTGATTTCGGCCAGATTCTCGACATAGGTCGGGTTATAACGCAAATCATCCGCCACCCTCATCATCTTCCCCTCGGAAAGATTCTTGATGATTTGAAGAACGAAGTTTTTGGACTCCCACTGCCAGCCGTAGGCGCCCGAAGTTCGAATGACGAGGTTGCGAGGGTCGCAGGCCAAAACGCCGCGTTCGGCTTCGGCCTTCTGACGCCCATACTCATTAATAGGACAGGGAACATCGTCCTCGCTGTAGACGCCCTTGACCCCATCGAATACATAATCGGATGAGTAGAATATCATGCGGGCTCCGATGTCCCGGCACGCCCGCGCCACGTTTAATGTTCCCTCGACGTTGACTCGCCAAGTTTCCTGGGGATGAAGCTCGCAATAATCGACGAACGGATTGGCCGCGGGCACCGCGACGACCTCGGCCTCTTTGTCCCGCAGCAGCGCTCTGACCTTGGCCTCATCTTGCATGTCCAACTGAAGAAAGCCGCCGGAGGCGTGACAGTGATAGGTGGCCGCCGATACCTGAGCCCCTCGAGACAGCCAGGCGCGCACCAGGGCGTTACCGACCAAACCGGTGCCTCCGATGACGAGCACCCGGGAGGATTTAGGATTAATTTTCACCGTTTTATTCTAGCAAATATTGAAATTTCACGCCTAGGTCTCCCGGACCGCCGGATGGAACATAGGACCCAGGCATAACCTCTCGTCTCTGTTATACTGTCGCATCAACAGACGACGGCTCGTCGTTCACGGTTTGGTTTCGGCGTGCGCGCTGATCGCGCTCGCGTCGTCGACCGCCGCTCAAATGCCCCGCCGGCGCCCTGAGCAGCGCCGGGCGAAGTCTTCGCTGCCCCTGCCCAACGCCAAGATCAATACCCACCAGCTCGACGCCCTGTACGATGCGTCGACTCTCAAACCCGAACCGACCGTCCCTCAGCCTCCCACCCACGCCCGCGCTTTCGTGCAGCCCTTCGGAATGCGGGTCGCGCGGCCTTCGCACCGTCGCCTTCCTGCGGCTCAACTTCCGCAGGAATTCTTCGTGCCCAATCCCAGCGACACCCCGGCCTATAGGCGCCTCATGAACAAGATGCTCGCCAACCCCTCCGCAACCGATCAATACGATGAAATGATCCTGCGCTATTCCCGGATCTATCGACTCGATTCCCGTTTATTGAAATCCATAGTGGCCGCCGAATCGGAGTTCAATCCGAGGGCCGTCTCTCAATCCGGCGCCATAGGACTGATGCAGGTGATGCCGGCGACGTCCGAACTGGTGGGCGTCTCGGCGTCCCGACTTCATGAGCCCCTGGCCGGCGTCAGAGCCGGCGCGCGGTATCTGCACGGCCTATTCCGGAGCGCATGGCAGATCTATCATCTTCGAGGAGTGCGCTACACCGACGCCCCGGAATGGATCGTCCAACGCATCATCGCCGCCTACCATGCCGGCCCCAAATTCCTGGTTCGCCGCGATCTGCACGAATCCACCCGCGCCTACCTTCGCCGCGTGGCTTTGTTCTATCGCTCAAAAATCACCGACTTGCGCCGTCCCGTAAATATTAGAATGGAGTTGCCCGACTACAGGGAGACCGTCGCTTTGAGCGGGGGAATGTATTGACATGCGCCTGACACCGATTCTTTTATTGCTGATGACCGCCTGCGCTGCGCGCCGGCCGTGCACGCGCACTCTGTGCGTCACTCGCCTTGAAGGCACCTTGGAGCTTTCCGGCTGGCAGACCCGCGTGCGCGCCAACTCCCGGTCTCCCCGACCGCCTATCCCTTCCGACTCCGAGATCGCTTTGCTTGAGGGCTCGGCCGACTTCATGAACGGGGACACGAAGATTTCCGCCTCGGAAGGCTCCGTCTTCCGGTTTTCCGTCTCCACCGCCGCCCTCGCCTCCATCGATGTCTCCACGGGACAGGTCACGATCGCGCCCGCCGCAACCGCGCCCGTCAAGCTCGCACCGGGGGCTCGCTTCGTCTTGCCTCAAGCCCCCTAAGGTCTGCGCGCCCGCACTCGCTCGCGCAGACCCGTTATGCTTAAATAGCGTCATGAAAAAGGCTCTCATCACGGGTATCACGGGACAAGACGGCTCCTATCTCGCCGAGTTCCTCCTTAAGAAAGGCTACGAGGTTCACGGCATCAAGCGCCGCACCTCCCTTTTCAACACCGATCGCATCGACCATCTTTTTCAGGATCCCCATGAAAAACGTCTGCGCTTCATCCTGCATTACGGCGACATGACCGACTCATCAAGCCTGGTGCGCGTGCTTCAAAAAGTCAGGCCCGATGAAGTGTACAACCTCGCCGCTCAAAGCCATGTCGCCGTCAGCTTTCAGGAACCCGAATACACGGCCAACGCCGACGCCCTGGGAACCTTGCGGCTCTTGGAAGGCATTCACTCGCTGGGCATGGCGAAATCGACTCGTTTCTACCAGGCGTCCACTTCCGAACTCTTCGGCAAGGTGCGCGAAACCCCCCAAACGGAAACCACGCCGTTTTATCCGCGCTCCCCCTACGCCGCGGCCAAACTCTACGGTTACTGGATCACCGTCAACTACCGGGAGGCTTACGGCCTCTACGCCTGCAACGGCGTTCTGTTTAATCATGAGTCGCCTCGGCGCGGCGAAACCTTCGTGACTCGCAAGATCACCCGGGGCTTGGCCCGCATACGACTGGGGCTCGACAAGACCATTTGGCTGGGGAACTTGGACGCGAAGAGGGATTGGGGACATGCCAAAGATTTCGTGGAGATGATGTGGCTCATGCTTCAACAGCCGCAGCCCCGCGATTATGTGGCCGCCACGGGCCGCCAGCACTCCGTTCGCGAATTCGTCGAGGCGGCCGCCTCCGAATTGGGTTTTGATCTCGTCTGGAAAGGCCGCGGACGCTCCGAAAAGGGCGTGGATCAGCGCTCCGGAAAAACGATCGTCGCCTTGGACCCTCGCTATCTTCGCCCCACCGAGGTCGACACTCTTCTCGGAAACGCCGCCAAGGCGCGCGAAGAATTGGGCTGGCAGCCCCGAGTCAGCTTCGACACGCTGGTGCGCGAAATGGCCCGCGAGGACCTGGCTTTGGCCAAACGCGAGGCTCTGGTCAAGAAAGCGGGGTTCGCCACGCGGCACCACGACACCGACTAGCCAGAATTCTTCAGTTTGAAATCATCAGCAATGAGAACGCGTGGATTATTTTGTGCAA
>JBBTHA010000138.1:0-9480 GCA_038060535.1 Elusimicrobiota bacterium
AGCGCCGAAGGCCAGGAAGGCCTCGCCGCTTTCCTCGAGAAACGAGCGCCCTCGTGGATCCGGTAAAGCCGCGTCCGACTCCGCGTTTGGTGGAGGTCGGTCCCCGCGACGGCCTGCAAAGCGAGAAGACGCCCGTCGCGCTCGAGGCCAAGGTCGCCTTCATCGACGCCTTGTCCGAGACGGGCCTCAAGGAGATCGAGGCAGGGGCCTTCGTCAACCCGAAGGCCGTTCCGCAAATGGCCGACTCCGAGCGGGTGTTCGCGCGCATTCGACGCAAGCCCGGCGTGATCTATTCGGCGCTCGTGCCCAACGAGATCGGCTTGGACTTGGCTTTGGCCGTCAAGGCGGATAAAATCTCGGTTTTCACCGCGGCCTCGGAGACCTTCAATCAGAAGAACATCAAGGCCTCGACCAAGGAATCGATCGAGCGTCTGCGCCCCGTGGTCGCGCGCAGCCGCGCCGCGCGGCTGCCCGTGAGAGGCTACGTGTCGACCGCCTTCTGGTGCCCTTACGAGGGAAAGGTCAGCCCGGAGGCCGTCGTTGAGATGGTCAAGAGGCTCTCTGGCATCGGCGTCGGCGAGTTTTCCATCGGGGACACGATCGGCAAGGCCTCGGTCGACGATGTCCGCCGCTTGCTGTTCCTGCTCCTGAAAACCGTTTCCAAAGACCGGGTGTTCCTGCATTTCCACAACACCTACGGCCGCGCGGTCGCCAACGCGATCGTGGCCTGGAAGACCTTCGGCATCTCGGGATTCGATTCCTCCACGGGCGGCGTCGGCGGCTGTCCTTTCGCGCCCGGCGCCTCCGGCAACGTGGCCACGGAGGCGCTGGTGTCGGCCTTTAAATCCGCGGGCTCCGATCCGGGAATCGACGAGGCGAAACTCAAGACCGCCGCGGCCGGTCTTTTCGCCCATCTTGGACGGGCCGTCGGCACCCGTCCCAGGTAGCGCCTCGCGCAGGCGAAAGAACGGGAGTATGTTACAATGACGCCGAGAGCGCCGGCGTTCGTTTCGGCGTACTCGGGATATAGCCGATGACATCGACCCTCCTTTTCGCCTTTCTGCTTCTTGCGCCCGCGCCGCAAGCGCGCGCCGCGACGAGTCTCCCCCACCAGCAGCTGTTGCGGGATTTAGACAGCGCCGATCCCATGGTCCGTTTGCTCGCGCTTCAGGGCCTGGCCGATCATGTGGCCGAGAGAAAAGTCCGTGAGCGCGTCATCGCTTGCTTATCCGATCCCGCCTATGAAATCCGCTCGTTGGCGGTGGTCACGCTCGGCCCCGTGCTGGAGAAAGACCTGAACGCGCGGGCCGCGATCGTAAAGCTGTTTGCGGCCAACGAGGAAATTTCCATCAATTTTTCTGCGATGGAGGTCCTGTGGCCGTGGCTGGCGACGGACCCAACGATACGCGACAAGGTTTTGAGCCTGCTGCGCGGTCCCATCCGCGACGAGGATGATTTGACGCTCGTCGATCAGGCGGTGATCACGGTGACGAGAGCGCAGGTCGTTTCCAAGGACGCGGCCATTCGCGCCGCGGTGCTGCGCATTCTAAGCTACGACGACAGCTGGTGGGTGAGTTCCGGCTTGGCCAGTTCTTCGGCCGCGGAGGCCTTGGCGCCTCTGTGCCGCCAAGCCGACGTCCGCGCCGCCCTTGAGGCCGCGGCTTTGCGCGGCGTCAGCGGCGCGAGAGACGCCTTGGCCTCCTGTCGCTGAGGGGCTGCGCGGCGCTCCTGGCGCCATGAACCGGCAAGATAGAGACGTCGGAAATTGCCATAATACGGACGCATGGCCGGTGAGAAGATCCTTGTGGTGGAGGATGAAAAACATCTCGCTAAAGTCCTCAAATACAACCTGGAAAAAGAAGGCTACCGGGTTGTGATCGCCGGCGACGGGGAAGCCGGGTTGGCCTCGTGCCGCAACGAGAAACCGGATCTGGTGATTCTCGACGTCATGCTCCCCAAGCTGGACGGCTTTGAGTTTTGCAAGGTGGTCCGGCGGTCCTCAAGGACGCCTATTCTCATGCTGACCGCCAAGACATCCGAAGTCGACAAGGTGTTGGGGCTGGAACTCGGCGCAGATGACTATGTGACCAAACCCTTCGGCGTTCGGGAGGTCATGGCCAGAATCAAAGCGATACTGCGACGCGCCTCGGACGAGGGCGGCGGCAAGCCATTGTTCCGTGCCGGCGAGCTGGAGGTCGACTTGGAACGGTACATCGTCCGCGTGAAGGGTGAGCCGGTCTCATTGAGTCCGAAAGAGTTTGACTTCCTGAGGTGTCTGCTGCAGGCCGATGGCCGGGCCTTGACGAGGGAACAGCTCCTTGAAAAAGTCTGGGGCTATGATCAATCGATGGACATTGACACCACCACCATCGATCAACACATCGCCAGGCTCAGGGGCAAGCTGGGCGCGGAGTCTGGCCGCATCGTGACCGTCAAGAACGTCGGCTATCGCTTGAATACGGATTGATTGTGGCGCCCTGGGTCCTCAGCAGATTTTCTCGGAAGCTATTCCTGTCGTTCTGCCTCATCCTCGTCTGCTCCATGGCTCTGGCCGACCTCCTGTTGACTCGGGCATTGCGAAGGCAATTCATCGATGAGGTGACCTCAAACCTGATCACTCAGGCAGGCATGATCGAGACGCAGCTGACGGTGGCGGCCTTCATCAAGCCGACAGGGGACCAGCTTCAACGCCTGGCTCGTCAATACGGGCGAGTCTGCAATTGCCGCATCACCTTCGTTCGTGAAGACGGCACGGTCGTCGCCGATTCCAGCCAGCCTGATGGAGAGATCGTCCGGATGGAAAACCATAAGGACCGGCCGGAAATCATCTCGGCGCTCGCGGGCCAGGCCGGGCAATCCATCCGACACAGCGAAACGATTCACCAGGGCATGCTCTACGCCGCGACCCCCTTGCGTTTCGATGGTTCGGTGCGCGGGGCGGTTCGCGTGTCCATATCGCTGGCTCAAGTCGAGAGGAAAATCGCGGGATTGCGCGGCACGATCGCGACGATCACGGTCGTCATGATCCTTGCCGCGATACTGGTTTCCCTCTGGATCTCGAGCTCGATCAGTCAGCCCCTGGCGGAGATGTCCCGCATTGCGGAAAAACTCGCGCAAGGGGATTACAGCGCGAGGGTTCGTTCCAGACTTTCCGATGAACACGGCCAATTGGGGGCCACGTTGAATCTTCTCGCGGAAAAGATTCAAGCGTCCATCGAGTCCCTCTCCCAGGAAAAAACCCATCTTTCCGCCATTCTTTCCAACATGACCGAGGCGGTGGTCGCCGTCGATGAAACCGGGCGCGTGCTCGCGGTCAACCCCGCGCTGACGCGATTATTCGCAATCCAGCCGCAGGACAGCGTCGGCAAGCCCTTCCTGGAGGTGATTCGCAACAACAGTCTGAGCGCCCTGTTGAACGCGGTCATAAAGGGTTCCGCCCGACAGCGCGATGAGGTGAAGGTCTTGGCTCCCGAAGAGGCGGTTTTTGAGGCCCAGGCCGTTCCCCTGCTCTTGGAGGGACGCTGTATCGGCGCTCTTCTCGTCTTGCACGACATCACGCGCTTGCGCCAACTCGAGCAGGTCCGCAAGGAGTTCGTGGCCAACGTGTCCCATGAGATCAAGACCCCGCTGGCCTCCATAAAAGCGTTCACACAGACGCTGCGCGCCGGGGCCAACGACGATCCCGCCAACCGCGAGGAATTCCTGGAGATCATCGAGAAAGACGTGGATAGGCTGACGCGGCTTGTCGACGACCTGCTCGAGCTTGCCTCCATCGAATCGGGCCGAAGAGCGCCCAATTTCGAGCCTCTGGCCCTGGCCCCAACCGCTCGGGGAGTGGCCGCCAGCCTTGCGCCTCTTGCCGACCGCAAGCGAGTGCATGTCGACATTCGGATTCCGGAGGACCTGCCTCCTGTCCGCGCCGACAAAGGCCAATTGCGGCAGGTCCTCACCAATCTGCTCGATAACGCCATCAAGTTCAACAAAGACGAAGGCCGCGTCACCGTCACGGCATCCGCCGAGCGGCACATCGTTACCGTCGCCGTCCAGGACACCGGCTCGGGAATCCCGGCGGAGAATCTGCCGCGACTCTTCGAGCGCTTCTACCGCGTGGACAAGGCCCGCTCCCGAGAACTCGGCGGCACCGGCCTGGGCTTGGCCATCGTCAAACACATTGTCGACGCCCACGGAGGCCTCATGAGCGTCGAGAGCGCCCCGGACCGAGGCTCGACGTTTCGCTTCACCCTGCCCGCCGCGCAATAAAAGCCGCGAGCCGTCATCCAACTGTCATCTAGAGTAGAGCCCGCTTCTATGGAGCCTGCCGACCGCAATCGGTAGACTGTAATCACAAATGAGGATGGGGGGGAATTGATGAAGGCGAAAGCAATACGAGCGGCGACGATCCTTCTGAACGCCGGTTTTATCGCCGGAACGACCTGCGCCGCCGGAAGGACCGTGACGATCAAAGGCTCCGATACGATGGTCATCCTGGGCCAACGCTGGGCGGAAGAATACATGAAAACGCATCCGGGCGCGATCATCCAGGTCACGGGGGGCGGGTCGGGCACCGGTATCGCGTCTCTGATCAACGGCTCCACGGACATCGCCGAGGCCTCCAGGCCCATGAAACCCGAGGAAAAGGCATCGGTGAAGGCAAAGCGCGGCAAGGACGTCGAGGAAATCCCCGTGGCCCAGGATGGCGTGGCGCTTTACGTCCACCAGTCAAACCCTCTTAAGAGCATCACCCTGACCAGAACCAAGGCCGTCTATACGGGTAAGACGACGCAATGGGAGGAGCTCGGGGTGCCGCTCGGACAGATTATTGTTTACGGCCGCGAAAACAACTCCGGGACCTACGCCTACTTTAAGGAGCATGTGCTGGAAAATCAAGACTTCGCGCCTGAGGTGCTCAGTCTGCCCGGCACGGCCGCGGTCATCAACGCGATCAGCAAGGACAAGAATGCAATCGGCTACGGCGGCATCGCCTATGGAAAAGGGATACGGGCGCTCAGCGTCAGCAAGGATGAGAAAAGCCCGGCCGTCGCCCCGACCCAGGCGAACGTGCTTGACGGTTCCTATCCTGTCTCCCGCGCTTTGTACTTCTACACGGCGGGAAAACCCGAAGGAGAGAAGAAGCTCTTCATCGATTGGGTCCTCGGACCGGAGGGGCAGAAAATATGCGACCAGGTCGGGTACTATCCGCTCAAGCAGGCTAAAAAACCCGCAAATAAAAAGGCGTGAAAAACACGGAAGTCGTGCCTGTTGAAACGTCCGGACCGGAGGGTCCGCCTAGGGCCTTGCCGGTTTCGGGCCGGGGGCGATCGCGCCGGCGCATTGTGGAGAGGGTCATAGAAGGATGCATCCGCGGAAGCGCTTATTCCGCCATCATCGGACTTTTTCTCATCTTCGTGTTCATCGGGAAAGAATCGCTGCCCATCTTCACCTCAGCGCAGGTGCGCCAAGAAGCCAACATCTCCAAGTTGTTCCTGCCCCAGGAACAGCTCCATCCTTACTCCTGGCAGCCCGTTTCGGAGATTCCGAAGTACTCCATCCTTCCTCTGTTCATGGGCACGCTCAAGGTCACGTTCGTCGCGATTCTATTCGCCATCCCCCTGGCCTTGGGAGCGGCTCTTTTCACCTCCGAATTTTCTCCCGACTGGCTCAGGGAATTCATCAAGCCGGTGATTGAACTCCTGGCGGGCATCCCTTCAGTGGTGTTGGGGTTCTTCGCGCTCATGGTCATGGCGAGTCATGTGCAGGAGTTATTTGGAATCGTCTATCGCCTCAACGCCATCAATGCGGGAATAGCCTTAGGGCTGGCGGTGATACCCATCGTCTATACGGTCGCCGACGACGCCCTGACGGCCGTCCCAAAAAGTTATCGGGAAGCGTCCATCGCCATGGGCGCTTCCTCATGGCAGACCGCCTGGCGGGTTGTGTTTCCCGCGGCGTTACCAGGCGTTCTGGCCGCCTGCGTCTTAGGTTTTGGACGGGCCATCGGAGAGACCATGATCGTCCTCATGGCGTCGGGCAATGCCCCGATCATGTCCTGGGCGTTGGCCAAACCGGTCCGCAGTCTGCCTGCGACCATCGCGGCCGAGTTGGGCGAGGTCGTCGTGGGCAGCGCGCACTACCACGTCCTTTTCTTCATCGGCATTTCCCTCTTCATTTTCACGTTCGTCCTGAATATGTTCGCGCATTGGTTCGTCACCCGGCTGCAGAAGAGGGTGTTGGGGATGACATGATCGGCAAGCTCTTCGTCGCGTTGACCGGGTTGTGCTGCCTGACTATCGTGGCATTGGTGGCGGCCATACTCGGGGATATCGCCTACTTCGGATGGGAACGACTGAGCCTGCAATTTTTGATGACCTCGCCGGAGCAAGGCATGGCCGAAGGGGGCATCTTCCCGGCCATCTTCGGGACGTTTTTCCTGGTCCTGCTCATGACCATCGCGGTCATTCCCCTGGGCGTCATGACCGCCATTTATCTTCATGAATACGCCCCAAGGAATTCGTTCTTGGTCCGCTGGATCAGGCTGGCCATAGAGAACCTCGCCGGTGTCCCGGCCATTGTCTTCGGGCTTTTCGGGTTGGGTTTCTTTATCGAATTCGTGGGCCGGGGCATGGACCGCGTCTTCCTGAATGGCCAGCTGACCTTCGGACAACCTGCCATCATCTGGGCGGCGTTGACCCTGGCTCTTCTCACCCTGCCGACCGTCGTTGTGGCGACCGAAGAGGCGCTCCGGGCCATACCGGCCTCTCACCGAGAGGTGGCCTACTCATTGGGAGCCACGCGTCTTCAGATGGTGCGTTGGGTCGTTCTTCCGCAGGCGATAGGCGGCATTCTGACGGGCGGCATCCTCGCCATCAGCCGCGGCGCGGGAGAAGTCGCGCCCATCCTCTTTACGGGGGCGGCCTATTTCTTGCCGTATTTGCCCAAGAAGCTCAACGACCAGTTCATGGAGCTCGGCTACCACATCTACGTCCTGGCCACCCAGTCGCCGGACGTCGAGAAGACAAAACCCATCCTTTATTCGACGGTTTTCGTCCTGTTGGCGTTGACGTTCGCGCTGAATTTCACGGCCATCTGGGTCAGATCCAGATTCCGCCGAAAGCTGCGGATGGCGAAATGAAGGAACACAATAGGCTGCAAATCGATCGTCTGGACATCCGAGCCGGCAAGCAGGATATTTTGCGTTCCGTTTCCCTGGAGGTGAGTCGGGGAGAGATACTCGGCATCATCGGCCCGGCCGGCAGCGGGAAAACGACGCTTCTGCGGGCGCTCAACCGACTCCTCGATCTCGATGAGGGACTGGTGGTGTCCGGCGACATCCGATTAAACGGCCTGTCCATCCTTGACAAGGGAGCCGATGAAGTCGACGTCCGCAGAAAGATCGGCCTGGTCTTTTCGGTCCCGACACCCCTGCCGATGTCGATCTTTGACAACCTCGCTTTCGGGCCCAGACTCAACGGCGCAACGAAGATCGCGGAACTGAGGCCAAGGATGGAAGCCAGCCTCAAATCCGCATACCTGTGGGATGAGGTCAAAGACCGCCTGAGCGAACCTGCCGCAAACCTATCCGGCGGCCAACAACAGCGTCTCTGCCTGGCCCGAACGCTGATGTTGGAGCCCGAAGTCCTGCTTCTAGACGAGCCTTGCTCCGGTCTTGACCCGATTTCAACCGCGCAGATCGAGGAAGCCCTCAAAGTCCTCAAGAACGACATGGCCATCATCCTGGTCACCAACAACGTCATGCAGGCCTCGCGCGTCGCCGATAAGACGGCCTTCCTGCTCCTGGGTGAGCTAGTCGAGTCCGCCCCCACACAAGAGATTTTCACCACGCCCAAGGATAAGCGGACGGAGGATTACGTCACGGGGAGGTTCGGATGATGGACAACACCTCCTTGGCCTCCTTGGAGAGCCGAAAACTCAACCTCTTCTACGGCAATTTCCATGCGATAAAAGATGTCACGGTCAGAATTCCGGAGAAATCCATCACCTCCATCATCGGGCCATCGGGCTGCGGCAAGTCCACGCTTCTGCGAATCTTCAACAGGATGAACGACCTCATCCCCGGCGTCCGCATCACGGGCCAGGTGTTGATGCATGGCCACAACATCTATTCCAAACACATGGACACCGCCGTTCTGCGCAAGAGAGTCGGGATGGTTTTCCAAAGGCCAAATCCCTTTCCGTTCTCGATTTTTGAGAACGTGGCCTATGGGCCCAAGATCCACGATCTTGCCAGCGAGCGGGAACTCCCGGAAATAGTCGAGAACAGCCTAAAAAAAAGCGGGCTGTGGGATGAGCTCAAAGACCGACTCAGCGATTCCGCCCTGTCATTGTCGCCGGAGCAGCGGCAAAGGCTGTGCATTTCCCGTTTGCTGGCAACCGAGCCGGAAGTGCTCCTGATGGATGAGCCTTGCTCCGCGCTCGACCCGATCGCCACGGCCAAGATCGAGGAGTTGATGCTGGAGTTGAGGCAGAAGTACACCATCGTCATCGTGACCCACAATATGCAGCAGGCCGCCCGTATCTCGAACTTTACGGCTTTTATGCTGCTGGGGGAGATGCTGGAGTTTGATTCGACGAGCGCCATTTTCACGAACCCGCAGCATCAGAAGACGCAAGATTACGTCACGGGCAGATTTGGATAAGGGGGGAATGCATGCGCAGACAATTTGAGGAAGCCGAAGCGGAGCTGAAAAATCAAATCGTGGCGATGGGAAGCCTTGCCGAAGAGATGATCCATTCGGCCATTCAGGGACTTTCCGAGCGAAGCCGGGAGCCTTTGGGGAAGGTGACTCGGAACGAGGAACAGGTCAACCGGCTGCACATCGACGTCGACAGCCGCAGCGTCAACCTCATCGCGCTGCACCAACCGACCGCCACGGATTTGCGGTTCATCATCGCGGCGATCAAGATCAACTCCGATCTGGAGCGCATCGGCGACCAGGCGGTCAACATCTCCGAGACGACGGCGCTCTTGTTGGATATGCCCCAGTTGGAGAGGAAGTTGTTGGATATCCCGCGCATGGCCGAGTTGGCGCAAGGGATGCTCAAGGACAGCCTCGACGCCTTCGTGAGAAGGGACGTCGCCCTTGCCCGAACCGTCATCGCCCGGGATGAGGAGGAAGACAAGCTCAAAAGCCAGGCATTCAACGAGTTGATGCACCTGATGCAATCCGATGCGTCCACGATTCAACGGGCGCTTGGACTGATATTGATCGCCCGGAACCTCGAGCGGATCGCCGATCACGCCACCAACATCGCGGAAGACGTGATTTTCATGACGCTCGGCAAGGACATCCGCCACCACGCCGTGCAATAGCGGGTCTTTCTCGTCGACTTTCCGGCGCCGCCGTGGGGCGTCATGTTCTATAATACCCGTGCACTCGGTCATGAGCGCCCGTGGTGAAATGGATATCACGACAGCCTCCGAAGCTGTAAGTATAGGTTCGATTCCTATCGGGCGCACCACTT
>JBBTHA010000139.1:0-7654 GCA_038060535.1 Elusimicrobiota bacterium
CTAGCTGATGGGCCGCAAGCTCCTCCAAGAACGATCCTTGCGGATCTCTCCTCCTCTGAAGATGCCTCCAAAAGAGAGTACGGCGTATTAGCCAGCCTTTCGGCTGGTTGTTCGCCATTCAAGGGTAGATTGCTTACGTGTTACTCACTCGTCTGCCGCTAAACTATCATTGATATAATCTCAAATAGTTCCGCTCGACTTGCATGTGTTATGCACTCTGCCAGCGTTAATTCTGAGCCAGGATCAAACTCTCCATTTAAATTTGGGCGTTTTTGCCGGGGTAAGACCCGGCTACTTCCGCTTGCACCTAAAATGAAGAAGAATTGACTCTTCTTTGCTCTTGTTGTTTCTCGAATGTCACCGGCTTCAACACCGGCTTCATTCTAAAACACACACCTAATAATTCCTTACGCCCTCTCTTCCGGGGGGAAAAGCAGGGCGCCCATTCGCTTGCAAAATCCGAATTGTCAAAGAACAAAAAATTTGTCCTGGCCTCTTGTCCACTTCCCAAGAAGCCGGGGGCAAATTTACTTTGCCACTGGGCCGCGTTTGTAATGCGGCCTAAGTGGTGAAATATTACCACAACTCCGTGGCGATGTCAACAATTATTTTAAATTATTTTTTCCGACGGAAAAATCGATTCCGAGACCAAAAAGTCGCGCGGCTCAATCGCCGCGTGTGTCCATGCGTGATCGATATTAAATACAATCCGAAGATGTCGCGCCGATGGTCGATTCTTTTGGGGCCCGCCGCGGGGCTCATATTATTTCTCGCGCTGGAATCCTCTTCCTTGCCGCATCCGGCGAAACGCTTGGCCGCCGTCCTCGCCTGCACCATAGTCTGGTGGATGACGGAATGCATGCCTTTGGGCATCGGAGCCCTTCTGGCCGGCACGGCCTGTGTGGCGCTCAAGATCGCCCCGGCGAAAGTCGTGCTCGCGCCCTATGCGGATCCCGTCATCTTCCTCTTCATGGGCTCGTTTTGGCTGGCAAGCGCCATGTCTCTGCACGGTCTGGATCGGCGCATCGCGCTTTCAATACTGTCGATCCCCTGGATCTCCAGCGGGCCGCGTCAGATGATCATCGGAGTGGGATTGGTTTCCGGTTTTATTTCCATGTGGATCTCAAACACGGCCGCGACCGCGATGCTGCTTCCGATCGTCTTGGGTCTGTTGGCGTCGTTTCCCGGTCGATCCAAAAGCCGCGATTTGGAGTCTCGGACTCTGCTCATGCTGACCTTCGGGGCTTCCATAGGCGGCTTGGCCACGCCCATCGGCACTCCGCCCAATCTGATCGGCCGGGGATTGCTGTCTTCCTTGGCTGGCGTGGATTTGGGGTTCCTCGATTGGGTCAAGATGGCCTTGCCGGCCACGATCGCCAGCCTGGCTTTCATCGTTTGGCTTCTTTCGCGCGGTCTTTCATCCGACGATCACGGAACCTCCTCGCTTAAGAAATATCTGGAAGCGCAGCGATCAAGCTTGGGGAAGTGGAGCCGGGGAGAGCTCAATACGGCTTTCGCCCTAGCCGTGGCGGCCGCTCTTTGGTTGGGAGTGACGAAAATGTGGCCCGAGGGAATCTCCGCGATCATGGCCGCGGGCCTCTTGTTCCTGCTTCCCGACTCCAAGGGGGAGCCCACCCTGCCGTGGGATGAGGCCGTGCGCATCGATTGGGGAGTGCTTCTTCTCTTCGGAGGAGGCCTGAGCCTCGGGAATCTCCTCTTCGAAACAAAGCTTGCCGAATGGGCCGGGGCAACTTTGGTCCAAACCCTCGGCATCAGATCCGCGTTCGGAATCACGGGAATTTCCGCCTTCATCGCCCTGATCACCAGCGAGCTCGCCAACAACACGGCTTCGGCCAATATCGGAGTCCCCTCGGCGATCGCTCTCGCCAAATCGGCCGGCGTCTCCTCCGCTTTGCCCGCTTTGGCCGCGACCCTGGCGTCCAGCTTCGGCTTCATCCTTCCGAGTTCCACCGCCCCGAACGCCATCGTCTACGGAACCGGAAAAGTCCGCCTTCGGGATATGATCCGATTCGGCTTGGCATTGGATATTTTCGGGTTTTTCCTTCTTTGGTGGGGACTGCCTTTCATAGTCTCACGCTAACAGAGAGGCTCGCCCATATGACGGCCCTGGAAAAACCGTCTTCTTCCTTCCATAATAAGGCCATCATGAGGTCGACATCGTTTGTCATTCCCCTTTTGTCGATCATTCTATCGCTGCCGGCCGGGGCCTGGGAAAGCGATGGGGGCGCCGGGCTTGATCCGGATCTTCTTCCGAGCGCCTGCGAAGTCATTCCCGTGAACTCGAAAAATGAGCCAGTGGCCCATTGTTCAGGACATTTATGGAACGGCAGCAACATCATCACGGCGGCCCACTGCCTCTTTGAACGCGACCCGAACGACATGGACATGCACCAGCCTCGGGGAGTCAAGATCTACGCGGAGTGCCGAATCGCCGCCCATTCGGGAAAAGCGCTGGCGAATACGGCGGAGGTGCTGACGGATTACAAGAGAGTGCTCGTCCACCGCGACTACTTTGCAAAGACGGACACCGCCTCAAAATACAGCCGCTTCCCCGTAGATGAATTGGATGTCGCCATCGTTCAAAATCAGGGTCATGCGGCCGGCGCCAATCAGAATATATTTTCCTGGAACGAGGCGCAGGAGGATCGTCTGCTGCGGTCCGGCCGATGCTACCTGTCGGGATTCTCTCGAGGGTTTTATCTCCCTGAAAAAATCGAGAAAGCCCGGTTCAATGAATACGGCAAATCAGTCCAAATCGAAAACGGCGAACATGGCGACTCAGGAGGCGGGGTTTTCTGCATAGGCGCCGACAATAAGACATATGTGACGGTTCTCCTCTATACCAATCTCCTGGGACATCTGCGCATGTCCCATGTCGTCAAGCTATTCCCGGATTTGATTCCCTGGGAACAGGCTAAAAGAACAAAATAATTTCATCCTTGCCCTCGCCAGGGACGGCGATTGAGTATCAAGGATTCTGCCGCTCTCTTAATCCGCTGGGAGCCCGCGGCGCCGGGGCCGCGTCAGAGGCGGTCTTGGCTCGCCCACGCGAGGCCCGCCGCGCCGCGATGCGCTCGCGCAGCCGGGCGCGTCGGGACGCAATCCGACTCATGGCCTCCGAACGGATTTGCGCGGGAATCGCGGAGGGAGCCTGGCCGGGCTCCGCCGCCGGGGCGATGACGCCAAAACCGGCGATCAAGACCGCCGCCATCGCCGCCCGAGGCTTAATCATCTTTCTCCGCCTCCGCCCGGCGGCACTCATCGTCTTCAGCCTTGTCCTTGCCCTTGGACGGGAGCTTGGCGATGATGAAGTCGGCGTTGATCTTCAGAAGCTGAAACGCTTCGTCGCTGACGAACGTCTTGTCCTTGGGATCGTTCTTGTTTTTTCCGCGCTCCGTCTTATTCTCGTCATGGGCTTTAGCCAGCTCATGCGCGAACTGCGACAGCCGCACGCGGGCCAGCTTCTTTTTATCGCGCGCCAGGGCGGCCTTGGCCTGGTCGAGACGCTTGTCAAGCTTGAGCACGAACTTCGCGTCGCCGAGCCAGCCCAAGGAGGCGGACTGGTGCTTGAGGCCGATTAGACGGACAACCACTTCAGCAGGAGTTGTAAAAGTAAGAGTGCTGGGGCCCACGGTCATTGCACGAACACTATCTTGCTCTCGATCTGGCGGCGCAGGCGTTGTTTCATCCACAAATTGTACCGCCTTAGGCAGCGGGACATATCCCTGGGCAAATACCTCCACAATACCTGGCAGATTGGGAGAGATAAATGAAAATCCCGATAGACGTTTCCCCGGAGGAATTTGTCTCTCCATCTCAATTCCTCCCCATGCAATCGTGCCGATAGCCGATACGCCGACAGACCATCCCAATGGAGCATCCATTCCAAACACAGAATTGCTCGTGATTCGAATATCAAACCTCCAAATGTTCTGGATACTGCTGAGACCGCTATTTAGTTCGTAACTGTACTTGTAATGTGCCTGACTGGCGGTGACTGAGTTAGCAACAACTGTCGGGTGGAGCGAATACGATATCTTTGTTGCGGGCTCAAATACCTGTTCTCCCATAGCGGTGCTGCATGTCCACATAATAAGAGCAGTCAATACAATTCTCATGGCCCACCTCCTACCAGATAAACATGCCAGTGATCACCTTCTGGCCATATTTTTATGCCGCGCAGTTTTAACGCATCTCTAATGTAGATGCTTTCAGAAGTATCATTCTGCCCTTGGGTTGGAAGACCAATATCCAAATTAAAATCGCAGCTTGTTCCAAGACGGTGATAAGCATGGGGCTTGCTCCAGACTTTGCAAGGCTTCGTGTTGGCGGGAAAATCAGAAAAGCAGGATCCCGTCGGCCCGATATCGAACAGTCCCCCGGAGGGCAGGCTCATATCATTGATTCGCACTGTCCGGTTCGGAAACTTCGCCTTGAACTGCGCGGACACGCTTGAGATGATCGCGTTGAACTCCGCGGTCCCATAATGGTTATCATCGATTGCGCCGGCCGGAGGACCTTGATGAAGCGAGGTCCCGCCGACCTTGGTGTAAAAGGTCGTGGTCGGCAAAAGGACGAGCCCCGCCACCTCCACGGTCACAATCCTCGTCGCGACCCGCACGCCCGCATCGATGCCCGATTTCGCCGTGATCATCTCCCGCCCGCCCGTCCACGTAGACACATAGGACAAGAAATACGAGCCATCGATCCCCGTGTTCGCCTCATAAACTGACGGATTGCCCGGCACCTCGAAGCGTCCCGTAGGCCGATGGTCGTCATGGTGATGCCCGCCCGAGTATGCCGCCGGTGTCGAGACCAGGACGACCGGGTAGTTCGCTACCCGATCGTCCGGAACGCTGACCCCGGCGGCGGTCACCAAAATGGTCGTCCGGGCCGGTTCACTCGAGGTTTCCGTTCCAAGGGGCCTTATGGAGCTCGGGCTCAGGGAAACCACGAGCCTCAGCTCAGCCGCAACGGTGAAGTTCACGGAGGAAGGCGCGTAGCCCGCGCACGCCGCCCTGACCGTGTAGGTCCCTATATGGTCGCCGAACGTCAGCACGCTCGCCGCCGCCCCGTTTGATGCCGTAGTCGTGCTGAGCACGGAAAGACGGTGGCCCGCCGCCCCCGCGGGCGCGGCGCTCGTCGAAAACGTCACGCTCGCCCCGGCCACGGCCATCCCCGAGGCGTCGGCGACCTGGACCGTCAACGTTATGGCCGCGGCCTTGGTCACGGTCCCAACTTGCCCATCCCCCCTGACGATCGTCAAGGTCCACCCCGCCCCCAGCGTCGCCATCACCGGCGTGTTGGACAAAGCCCCCGCGTTGCCGGCCTCATCGACGGCCTTGAGCGCGAAATAATAAGTCGCCGCGGGAAACAACCCCATCACCGTGAAAGTCTCGGCGCTCCCCGCCGCCCCGGGAGAGGGCTCGCCTGAAGCCTGCGACGCCGCGGCGAACTCGGCCTCGCCGACGATCGGCCCGGACGTCGTGTAGCGCAGGTCGTAGACGGACGCGGCCCCGAGCTCGGCGTCATCGCCCGGAGCGGTCCAGGCCAGCGTCACCGAGCGCGTCGATGCCGCCGTCGCGCGCAGATCAGCGATCGCCGAAGGCGACGTCACGTCGCCCCGGCTCGGGCTGGGAAGCTCCTCGGGCGTGTAAGCCCCGCGCGCATAGGCCACATGCTTCCAGATTGCTGTGTAGTTGGGCGGCTGCTCCGAAAATGAGCCCACGTGCAGGTACGCCTCCGTAATGGGCGTCACGCCTGCCGGGAGCATCGCCTCCAGAACCCCGTCCACGTACAGATCGCTTCGATCCGACCTTCTCACGATGCGAAACGTGCGCGGCCCCTTGCCGAGCGCGGGGGAAAGCTCCACGCTGCCCGAGTGGTTGAATGTGAAAAACTCCAGGACCGGAGGTCCGGAACGGGGCACGAAGCCGTCGAAGATCAGGTCGCTGCTCTCCCCCGCCAAGTCGTAGATGCCCATGTCGAAATACCCGGCGCTGAGGGTTTCGGCCCGCCACTCGAAAGTCAGCGCGGACGCGGGGAAAACAGGGTCGAGAGTTTCGTCGCGGAAATAGAACTTGGTCGCGAAGCTCAGGTTAAACGACAGCCCCCCCCGCGACGGTAGGATCCTGGCCCGGATCATGATCGGTTCCCCAGGCCCCGGCCGGGGCGCTCTCGGGCAAGGTGTCTGGGAAGTAGACATAATCCCAAGTGGGAGCCGCGGCGAGAACGCGCGGCGCGACGGCCAGCGCAACCAAGAAAGCCGGGAAAAACGCCGTCAAGCTCCAGGCTCCCAGTCGAATTGCGGCGCGCTCCGCCCTCACCATTTTCCTCCAGACTTCAGGCGTTTATAACACGGATGCCGGCTGTTGTCAATGAACCAGCTTGATATCCGGCCGCGGAGACATTTTCAAAGTCGATACATCGTACGCGGGTAAAATCACCAGTCGGGGAATCGCTTCCTTGGCCATGCGCATAGCCCTGGCGTTCCAAGCGAAGCTGGACAAATCGACGACGAACGCGGCGTCCGGCAGCGCGGAATCGAAAATGTTGTCGTAGACAAAGGCAGCCGGTCCGGTCAGCAAGAGGGGGCCGGAATCGAGATTCACCCAAACCCCCATGCCGCCCGCCGCGCCCCCGTCCAAATCCAGAAGTTCCATGGTGCCATCCCCAAAGAAATCGATGCCGCGCTCAAACGTGCCGTAGGCGGGGCGTGTTGAAAAATCCTGCAGCGCCAACCGCTCTTCCGGAACGAACGCTCTCGAATCGGGCATGTCTCGTTCGAGCGCGCGCCGCCGCGGATTGGTCCAGGCCCGCGAGGAAACGACCACCGTCGCGTTCGGAAAAGCCCCCGCCCGCCCGGCCCACTCCGGAGCCAGATCGGGCAGTATCACCCAGCGCACGTCTTCGACCCTGACTCCAGCCGCGTTGAGACGAGAGAGAATATCTCGACCCGGAGCCGTGGTAAAAGGAGACAACGCAGAACCTTTTGCTTTTCTTTCCCCAAGACCCCCCATATCCTCGGGAAGTCCCGCGCCGAAGAGAACGGCGCCTTGCTTGGGGTGGCGTATGAGCACGGACATCAAGGGCGGCCTCAGGCGCGACTCGGGGCTTTTCAGCTCGGACAAGAGATTCCCGTTGACTCGGCCCTCGCCGATGACGAAGACCTCGACGCGCAGCCCGTCGACCTTGCGCCGTCCGATCAGACTCGCGCTGAACGTGGCCGAGGCCTCCCGCGCCGGCGCCAGGCTGGGTCGTGCGGGAGGCGGGGCGGGAACGCCCGCGGGCTCCAAACCCAGAGCGGCGCAGCCGGTCATGAAGGCGAGGATCAACGCGGGTAAGACCCGCATTATGCCACGATGGGGCCGCCGGCCTCGCACCAGTCGCGCCAACCGCCGTCCATGGACACGACGGCCTGATAGCCCATCTTGCCCAGATTGTCGGCCGACAGCGCCGAACGAAATCCCCCTCCGCAGTAAAGGATGATCTCGGACTTTTTATCGGGGATCAGAGCTTCGATGTCTCGCTCGATGACGCCCTTGCCGATATGAATCGCGCCGGCGATGCGGCCCTTGTCCCACTCATTATCCTCGCGCACATCCACGAGAGTCAGCGTCTCTCCCGACTTGAT
>JBBTHA010000140.1:0-5203 GCA_038060535.1 Elusimicrobiota bacterium
ATGGGGCTACCCTAACGCAGCTCTCTCATCCGCAGAGAGTCAGCTGAAGATTCCCGTCTAGTTGACGAGCTTGGTGCCGGGATGTATGGACATCCGCCAAGTGACATACAGGAACAACAGCCCCATCGCCACCGTCGCAAGGCCCATGAAGAGGGTCCCCTGCGACAGCAAATAGACGCCTCGGGCCATCGCGGCCACGCTGCCTAGGGCGGAAATCACGGCGGTGATCTTGGTGGCCCGATAATCCCCGAAGAATTTCGTCAAGGCGGCGCGCAGGACGCGCGCGCCGTCCATCGGGAACAGGGGGAATAAGTTAAAGACCGCCAATAGCAGGTTGAGTTTACCCGTAATGGCCAGGATCGGCGCGAGGATGGGGTGGGCGACGACGCCGGCCAAGAGCAGCAGGGCGGCGCCGAGCAAGGCGCTGACCAGCGGCCCGGCGGCGGCGATGACGAATTCGGGAAGGGCTTGACGCAGGCCGCGCACGATGTCGGCGCCTCCGCCCAAGAGATTCAAGACGATCTTGCGCGTGCGGATGCCGAACAGCTTGGCGGTCAGGGCGTGGCCGAATTCGTGCCCCAGCACCGACGCGTAAAGCAGGACGGTGACGGCCAGGGCCTCGGCGTAAACGCCGACGGGGCCGAAGATGGGCAGGTGAGGCGCGAACATTCCCATAAATTGCAGCGCTCCTAGAAACAGAGCCGGCCAAAAACTGTGCTCGAGCAGGACCGGGATGCCCCAGGCGGTCATCACTCGAGTCCCCGTCAACTGCTTTGAGTCGTCCGGCTTTCCGTGCGCCGTCGTCAGCCACTCGGAGATGCTGGCGAATTTTCCAAATTGCGGGTGCCAGTCCGGAATGGCGATGCGCAGGTCGTCGCCCTCGGCCGCCGTGGCGAGCAAGTTTCGCCCTTCTTCTCCGGTCTGGGCGACGCGCTGCGCGGCGCTCAAACTGAGAGCGGCGACGAACTCGGTCCACTCCCCGCGCGCGCGCAGGGTTTTAAACATGCCGCGATCGGCGAAGCGGCCGAACAGGTCAAGGTGATTGTTGATGATCGCGCCCGACACGGCTCCCTTTTTAGCTCCATACTCCTCGGCTCGGCTCTCGGCCTCGGCAAGGGCCCGCTCGGCGTATGGGGCCAGCACGGTCGGCACCAACCGGCCTTCCCTGCCCTGCTCGACGGCCTCGCGCGTGAGCGCGGCAGCTCCCGCAAGGAGTCGGGAGAGCTCCGCGTTGACCGCCACCTTGGGCATCATCATCGGGCGCTCTTCCTGCAATGTCGTGGCGATCGATCGGCCTAGGCTCGCGGCTTTGGCGCCGCGATGGGCGGCCAGGACGACTTTGACCTTCTCGGCGGTTTCCGGCTTGAGGAAAAACCAATGCGCCGCGACGGCGTCCAGCTCGCGGAGGTCGTCGCCGGTTGAGAGTTGCCCCGCGCCCTCGGGCAGGCGCCCCAGAAGCGAGTCGGCTCGAGACTGGTATGCGTTTGAGACCCCCGTCACCGCGGCGTCGACAAGCTTGATTTTTTCGGCAAGGGGCAGGGCGTTGAAGGCCTTCGGATCGGCCGCTGCGGAGGGCAAACGCGCCACGAACGCCAAAGCGGGCTCGGAGGATGGGTGATAGCGCAGCTCAAGTCTGAGACGGTCAAGAACGGATCCCAGGCTGGGGTTGTGCTGCGCCATCTCGGGGTGGGCGTCCAAAGTCACCATCAGGACGCTTACGGCCGAGGTCCAGGCGCCGCGCGCGGCGGGTGTCATCGCGGAGGTCGTCTGAGCGCGAGCGTCGACCGCGGGGAGGATCGCGGCGAGGCACATCGACGCGCACAGAAGCAAGACGAACGGCGAGCGAGAGTGTTTCATAGTCGGTGCTCCGATTCTACACAGGGATGGTAATCGGCAGATGGGTCAATGAGCCCATCTGCGCGAACGCAAAGGACCTATAAGAATTCCCTCATTTGAACCCTCGGCGGCGCTCCATCAGGCGCCCCGCTGGCGGTGCGGCTGCTCGAGAGAGCCCCCTGGCGTGGTATAATACTTCCGTTCCCCTATGTTGACCGTCAACCGGCGTATTTTGATTAGCGCTCCCCACGACTCCGTGCGGCGCTTTCTAGGGGACTTGAATCAGATCGCCGAGTACGAGCCCAAGGTCGATTCGATCACGGTCGATCCTTCCGGCGAGGCCACGGCCGCGGGGCGTTTTTGGGGGATGCCCTGGCGGGGGACTTTCCGTTTTGTCTTCGGCCGCGACGGGGGCTACCAGGGCGTGATGACCTCCGGCCCTCTTCGGCACATGGAGTGTCGCATCGCGCTTCGTCCCGTCAACGGGGGCACGCTGCTCGATCACGACGAGGAATACGTCCTGCCCTTTTTCCTGCGCCCCTGCCGGACTTTGATCCGGCGCTGGCTCGAGCGCACATTGGAAACCGAACTCGACCACATTAAGGAGGGCGCTGAAGCCCTCAACCGCCGCCTCCAGCTGGAAATCCTGGGCGTTTAGGCGCTAGGCGCCGTGGCACTTTTTGAACTTCTTGCCTGAGCCGCAATGGCAGGGGTCGTTGCGGCCCACCTCGGGCCCGGTTTTGACGAACGTCTCGCCCGGTTTGGCGGCTTCTTCGTTGAACTCGCCCTTTTCCAACCGCTCCTTGTTCTTCTCCAGCCACGCCTGAACGGCTTTCATATCCTTGACGTCGATGCCCTCGCGCTGCATGTGGCCGGCCAGCACGCGCAATTGCTTGAGAAACGCGGGGTCCTTCCATTTGCGAAAGAAGGTCCCCATCATCCCCTTCATCTTGGGGTCGTTGGCCAGTTCCGGGGGAAGCTGGGGCATGGCGCCGGGCGGCGCCGGCGCGGCCGGTGGGGGGGCTTCTTTCTTGAACGGATTCTTAAACCAGGACATGTTAGCGAACCTTCCTCAAGCGAAAATCGGCGGAAGGGGAGGGATTCGAACCCTCGAGGGACTTGCATCCCTGGCAGTTTTCGAGACTGCTACCTTCAACCGCTCGGTCACCCTTCCGTAAATTGATTTACTATTAAAAAATATGGCTAATTGTTATACTCCAGATACTTCTGTGAGGGCGTTCTTTTTAGTGCGTAGTGCCAACGTAGTGTTTTCAGCGCGATCTTTGACCTTGAACCCGATCTTCGGAGCGGCCTTGACCGGCGGGGCCATCAGTTCCCGGATCGCATCGAAAAGCGACGTGATATGGCCGTCGTGGTCGGCGAAGCGGCGTTCCAGGTCGTCCAGCCTGGCGGCGAGGTCCTTGTGGGCCGACAGCAGCCCGCGCACCTTGACGAACGTGCGCATGATGGCGATGTTGACCTGAACCGCTCGTTGACTGCTCAGGACGCCGGAAAGCATGGCCACCCCCTGCTCAGTGAACGCGTGAGGAAGAGCCCGGGTGCCGCCCCATCTTGAAGTGCCAATTTGGCATTTCAAGTTTTTCCACTCCGAGGCAGTCAGCTCGAACATGAAGTCGGCGGGGAACCGGCCCTTGTTGCGTTTGACGGCGCGGTTCAACGCGCCGGTCTCGACGTCATAGAGCTCGGCTAGGTGCCTGTCCAGGAGCACCCGGTGGCCCCGGATGACGAAAATGAGATCCTTGATGCCCTCGGCCTCGATCAGGTCCTTCATACGAGAACCGCCTCTGCGACTCGGGAAGCCGCCTGATCGCGGCCCAGGAGGTGGATCGTCGAGCGCCAGATTCCCTTGTTGACGTGGGCGTAGCGCTGGAGCATCCGCAGCGAGCTGTGGCCCATGTACTCCTGGACGGTGCGCACGTCGGCGCCCTTCGCGATCAGCTCCGAGGCGAAATTGTGCCGGAGCATGTGGAAGGTCAGGTCGGGCATGCCGAGCTTGACCCTGAGCTTCACGAACCACTCCCGGATCATCCCATACGGATGGTACTTCGTGCCGAACTTATTAGCGAAGACGAATGGCGTCGGCCGCGGCAGCTTGGCCAGGAACTCCTTCAACTCGGGATGAATCGGAATCTGGCGGAGCTTCATCGCCTTCGTCTGCGTGATGCTGATCGTTTCGCTCTCCAGGTCCACGTTCTTCCATTGGAGGTTGAGTATCTCGCCTTGGCGCATGCCGGTCTTCAAGGCCATGAGCAGGATCGGCCGCAACAGCTCGTGGCTCGCGCTCAGCAGCCGGGCGCGCTCCTCGATGGTCAGAATCCGAATTGGGGTTCGCTCCTCCTTGAAGAGGCTAACTTCCTTGACCGGATTCCTGGAGGCATAGCCCCATTTAATCGCTTTGGTGAAGATGGTTTTCAATACCGCCAGCTCGCGGTTGATCGTCGCATCTTTGACGAAGTTCTTGCGGTGAGCCTTGAAGCCTTCAAGTCCCTCGGGTTGGATGTTCATGAGCGCCACGTCGCCGAAGTGGGCCTTGAGCTTCTTGATGATGATGAAGTCCTGCTTCCAAGACTTCTTGTTGACCTTGGCGTGCTTCTCCAGGTACTGTTCGCACATCCAGAAGAAGGATGTGGTCCTACCGCGCTGGTTGGGCAGGTGGTGCTCCGCGGTGAACTGGTGGTGCTTCTCCATGTAGATGCGATCGGCCAGCTTCTTGTCGGCAGTGTTCGTGCTGCCCGTGGCCACGCGGTCGTCGAGCTGAACGCGATACCACCAGAACGGCGAATCTCCGCGCCTGAAAATACCCATAGTAACCTCCTGATTCTACCAGTTTGACCTAAACGTGTCCAAGAAGCCGATCATAATGCGCGCGTCTTGAAGCCGCGGACCATGCGCTTCTCCGCCCACTTCTCGACCGCGATCCGGTCGAACCGGACCAGCCGTCCGAATGGGATGAACGGAATTTCCCGGTCCTTCACGAATTTATAGACGAGCCATTTTGATATGCCCAGGTACCCCGACAGCTCTTCCACATCCATAAACCTCTTCTCGCTCAAATCCCGACTGTTGCCCTTCGCCAGCATCTCTGCGATTTGGTTCCAGCGTTCCTTCGGCGTCTCACTCGACGGCTTCTCGGCGGTTTTCTGGTCTATTTGTCTCCTATGCGGACCGGCCCATCATTCCGGTCCTTTTGTTTTGAAGGGGTCCCAATCCCCCGTGTTCGTGCGAAGGCTCCAGCCATTCAGCGGAACTGGACCAAGAACGTCTCGGCGCCCCATTCCCCATTGCAGGCGGTGTAATAATCGCTTTGCCGTGAAACTTTCTCCTTCCTAAGATCTATTTACGTTAG
>JBBTHA010000141.1:0-5822 GCA_038060535.1 Elusimicrobiota bacterium
CTTCGCCGTGCGCGAAGGCGGCCATACCGTCGGCGCCGGCGTCGTGGCCGACATTTTAGACTAGGAATTCATCAAGGAATTAGGGTATAATATGGCTGAGACTAACAATCCGCAGCAGAGAATTCGCATCCGGCTCCGCGCTTACGACCACCGCGTTCTCGACGCCAGCGTCGGCAAGATAGTTGAGACGGCCCAGCGTACAGGTGCTGTCGTTTCCGGCCCCGTCCTGTTGCCCACGCACATCAAGAAGTACACTGTGCTACGGTCTCCGCACGTCGATAAGAAGTCCCGTGAGCAGTTTGAAATGCGCGTTCATAAGCGCCTTATTGAGCTGAACTCGACGACTTCTAAAACGGTGGACGAGCTGATGAAGCTTGATTTGCCGGCCGGCGTCGACGTTGAAATCAAGCTCTAAAGAGCTTGGCGGACGGCCTTACGAGGGCTTCCCGCTGTAGGATGTTTTATTTTTAGGAAGGAATTATGAGCGAGCAGCAGACGAGCGAAGCGACGGCGGCGCAGGACGGGCCTAAAAAGGCTCCGGCCACGTTCCGTGCCATTCTTGGCGAAAAAGTCGGCATGACCCAGGTTTTTCACCCCAAAGATCAAAACCTTTACGATGTCACCATCGTCAAGGCCGGTCCGTGCCCGATTCTTCGCGTCAAGACCGCGGACTCCAAGGACGGCTATAACGCCGTCCAGCTCGGTTTTGGAGACCGCAGGGAGAAATCCTGCGCCAAGTCCGAGCTTGGGCAGTTCAAAGCGGCGGGCATTTCTCCCGCCAAGCATGTTCGCGAGATTCGAATCGCCGACCCCAAGGGTTTGGAAGCGGGGCAAGTCGTCTCACTGGAAACGACGTTTAAGATCGGCGATTACGTCGACGTGCAGGGCCTTTGCAAGGGCAAGGGGTTTGCCGGCGTCATGAAGCGCCATAACTTTAGGGGATTGCCCGCCTCTCACGGGGCCTCGGATAAGCAACGGTCTCCCGGTTCCCTGGCCTCGCGGCGCTCGCTCGGCCGTGTGATGCCGGGGCAGCGTATGGCCGGGCGCCTTGGAAATACCACGACTTCCTCGATGAAAATCGAAGTTGTTCAGATTGATTTGGAGAACAACTTGATTTATTTGGGAGGCGCGGTCCCTGGTCCCCGCGGGGGGCTTGTGACGATTTTTGAAACCATCAAGAGCAAGAAGTTCCGCGTCGAAACGGTTCGCTCGGCCGTGAAGAAGGACAAGATGGGAAATATTATCAAGGCCGCCGCCAAACCCGGCGCCAAGAAATAAGCCGGAGACAATCTCATGGAAGCCAAAGTTATCGACGTCGACGGCAAAGAAGTCGGAGCGATCGCCCTGTCCGAGCAGATCTTCGGGCACAAGCCTTCGAAGCGGTTTCTTCACGAGTTTGTCACGGTTTACCTTGCCAACCAGCGCGCTTGGACGTCCAACACCAAGAGTCGCACCGAGGTGGCCGGCGGCGGACGCAAGCCCTGGAAACAGAAGGGGACCGGACGTGCTCGCGCGGGCTCTACCCGCTCCGGCTTGTGGCGTCACGGAGCCATCATTCATGGGCCGCGCATGGGGCGGGGATCCCGGCTGGACTATCCCCGGCGCAAGGCCAAGCTGGCCCTGGCCCAGGCCTTGTCCGCGCGCGTCCAGGAAGGCAGCCTTATTTGCGTCAAGGACTTCAGCATTAAGGAGCCTAAAACAAAACTCGTGGCGACCGCGCTGGCGAAGTTAGGCTGCGCGGGAAGAGTCCTGCTCGTTATTGACGCCCCGAATGAAGTCTTGATGCGCGCAAGTCGCAATATTTCCTCGGTGCTCGTGCGTTTGGCCTCTGATATCAACGCGTATGAAGTCTTGCACTGTAAAAAACTCGTGATCACGCAACCCGCGCTCGAAAAGATCGGCGCGCGCTGGAATTAGGGAGTCGATGATGGCTGAAAAATCTCTTCATGAAATTCTGGTCAGGCCGCTCTTGACGGAGCGGGGAACGAATGTCCAGGCCAAGCACAATCAGTATCTTTTCGAGGCGTCTACAGATGCGACGAAGGCGGATATCAAGCGCGCCGTCGAGTCCCTGTTCAAGGTTGAAGTGGAGAAGATTCGCACAATGATCGTTCCCGGAAAATTTCGCCGGTTCGGTCGAGGCGGCGGCATGCGCCCTGACTGGAAAAAGGCGATCGTCACGGTCGTCGCCGGCCAAAAAATCGATTTCGCGCAGCCGAGCGCTTCTTGAGGTCCCCCTATGGCGATTAAATCCTATAAGCCGTACACTCCGTCTCGACGAGGAATGACGTCGGCCGACTATACCGAGCTGACCAGCGTCAAGCCGGAGAAAAGCCTGGTGTCCAAGCTTAGCCGCAAGGGCGGGCGGAACAACACGGGAATGATTATGGTCCGGCACCAGGGCGGCGGCCATAAGCGGGCCTACCGGATGATTGATTTCAAGAGGGACAAGATCGGAATTCCCGGAAAGATCGCCACGATCGAATACGATCCGAATCGCTCGGCTCGTATTTGCCTTGTCAACTACGCCGACGGCGAGAAGCGCTACATCGTTCATCCCGTCGGTTTGAAGGTTGGCGACACGATCATCAGCGGCCCGGAGTCCGAAATCAAGATCGGCAACGCCTTGCCCCTGATCAAGATTCCCGAGGGAACATTCATTCATTGCGTCGAGTTGAACCCTGGCAAGGGGGCGCAGATGATGCGCTCGGCCGGCGCCCAGGCCCAGTTGATGGCCAAGGACGGCGGTTATGCGCAAATCAAGATGCCTTCCGGCGAGGTGCGCATGGTGCCCGACTCATGCGCCGCCACCATCGGCCAGGTGGGCAATACGGACCATAACACGATTACCTTGGGCAAGGCTGGGCGCAACCGTCACTTGGGCATCCGCCCGACCGTGCGTGGCGGTGCGATGAACGCGACGGATCATCCGCTCGGCGGCGGCCGCGGCAAATCAAAGGGGAATAACCATCCGCGGTCTCCCTGGAATCAGTTGAGCAAAGGTTTTAAGACCCGCAATAAGAAGAAGGTTTGGGGATGGATGATCGTCTCAGACCGGCGTCGTTCGAAGCAGATCGCGGGCTGATTGAGGAAATGACATGAGCCGATCCACGAAGAAGGGCCCGTTCGTCGAGCCGAAGTTGCTTAAAAAAGTCCAGAAGATGAACTCCTTGGGTGAGAAAAAACCGATTAAAACCTGGGCGCGTCATTGTACGATCACGCCGGATTTTCTCGGGCACACGTTCTCCGTTCATAATGGCCGCAAGTTCCTGCCGGTTTATATCACGGAGCAGATGGTTGGACATAAGCTGGGAGAGTTTTCCTTCACCCGCTTTTTCAAGGCGCACGGCGGAACTCACAAGGAAGCCGACGCCAAGACTTGATGATATCGTAAGGGATAACGAGAAACGAAATGGAAGCCACAGCCCACTCACGGTTTCAAAGGTACGGAACGCGCAAGGTCGCGCAGGTTCTTCGGGAGATTCGCGGCAAGTCCGTCCTGGAGGCCGAGCGGATCATCCCGATGCTGCCGCGCATTTGCTCGACGATGGTCGGCAAGGCCGTGCGTTCCGCCGCCGCCAACCTGGTCAACCAGGCCGCGCGAAACGGACACACGGTCGACCCGGTCAAGGTGTACATCAAATCATGCTGGTCGACGATGGGGCCGATGGGAAACATGAAGCGAATGTTACCCGCTCCACAAGGTCGCGCGTACACGTTCAAACGAAAAGTCTGTCATCTGACCGTCGTCGTCAGCGACGAGCGCGTCATCAGCAAGAAGAAGGGGAAGTCATCCAATGGGCAATAAAACACATCCAAACGCGCTCCGGCTCGGCTATATTCATGATTGGCAGTCCAAGTGGTTTTCCACAAAGGATGCTCCCGCGCTGATCGGCGAAGACTTTAAGATCCGCAATTTGGTCCGCAATGCGTTTAAATCGGCGGCCGTCAGCTGGGTCGGCATCGAACGCGCCGGATCCTATCTGCGAGTCAACATTCACACGGCCCGCCCCGGAGTGGTGATCGGCAAGAAAGGGGCTGACATTGAAGCGCTTCGCAAGAACGTCGAGACCATGACCTCGCGCAAAACCTACGTCAATGTCATGGAAATCAAGGATCCGGAGCTTGACAGTCGCCTGGTCGCCGAGTCCATCGCGGTTCAGCTGGAAAAGCGCATCGCGCATCGCCGAGCGATGCGCCGCGCCATGGAGCGCACGATCCAGTCCGGGGCCCTTGGCATTAAAGTGATGGTGTCGGGACGTATCAACGGCGCCGAGATTTCGCGCCGCGAATGGCAGCGCGAGGGGCGCGTTCCTCTTCACACGTTCGCCGCCGACGTCGACTACGGAACGGCCGAGGCGTTGACGAGCGCGGGTTTGATCGGCGTGAAAGTATGGATTTTCAAGAAACAGCACTTCGTGAAATCGCTCAAGGAACTTCAACAGATGGCCAAGAAGGAAGCGGCGCTGGTCGCCGCGGCAATGGCCATTGAAAGCGGCGAGTCGCCGGCGGCTCCGACGGCGACCGAGGGAGGGCGCTGAAATGCTGATGCCCAAGCGCGTCAAGTATCGCAAGCCGCACAGCCACCCCCGCATCAAGGGGCCGGCCAAACGCGGAGTTTCCTTGTCCTTTGGCGAGTTCGGGCTAAAAGCTTTGGAGCCGAAGTGGGTGACCGCGCGTCAAATCGAATCGTGCCGCGTGACCATCAGTCGCCACTTGAAGAAAGGGGGGAAGATGTGGGTTCGAGTCTTCCCCGACAAGGCGATTACGAAGCACCCCGCCGAAACCCGCATGGGCAAGGGCAAAGGCGCCCCGGACCATTGGGCCGCGGTCATTCGTCCCGGACGGATTCTTTTCGAGGTCCAGGGATTGACGCAAGACGAAGCCAAGAAGGCGCTCAGGATGGCGTCTTACAAGCTGCCCATCCTTACGAAGTTTGTCGAACGGGAGCACATCTAAGATGGCAGACAAGAAAAACAAGATTCAAGAGAGCGCCCCTCTCAGTCCCGCCGAGCTTAAGACCGGACTGCGGCTCGCTCTGGAAAAACGCGCCAAGCTGGCGTTTCAACATAAGGTGACCCCGCTGAAGAACCCCATGGAATTGCGCCATCTTCGACGTGAGATCGCGCGCCTGAAGACCCGTATCTCCATTAAGGAGGCCGCGAAATGAAGCCTGCCGCTGAAGCTGTTCTCGACCGAGGCCACCGCAAGTCTCTTGAAGGCGTCGTTGTTTCCGATAAGATGGACAAGACTCGCGTTGTCCGCGTGTCCCGGACCGTCAAGCATCCCTTCTACGAGAAGGTTATGAAGAAGTCGAAAAATTTTCATGCTCACGATGAGAACAACGAGACTCGTGAGGGGGATGTCGTCGAGATCGCCGGAACCCGCCCGCTTTCGAAACTCAAGCGCTGGCGCATCGTGCGCGTTGTCAAGGCGGCCCCGAAGGGCCCGGCTGAGGTGAAGTGACATGATTCAACTGCGCACGATGCTTAATGTCGCCGACAACTCCGGCGCGCGGCGATTGCAGTGCTTCCATGTGATGGGCGGCTCCTATCGCCGGTATGCGTCGTTGGGCGACATTATTGTTTGCTCGGTGATCGACGCTCTTCCCAATGGGGCGATCAAGAAGGGGACGGTCGTTCGGGCGGTTGTGGTCCGCGTTAAGCGCAATTTGCGCCGCCCCGACGGCTCTTACGTCTCTTTTGACGAAAACGCGGCCTGTCTCGTTGATGATAAGAACGAGCCTCGCGGGACCCGCGTTTTCGGCCCCGTGGCGCGTGAGCTGCGCGACAAGGAATTCCTCAAGATCGTCTCCCTCGCCC
>JBBTHA010000142.1:0-18357 GCA_038060535.1 Elusimicrobiota bacterium
GACGACCGCCGCCGCCTTCGCGCCTGCGCGGGCCGCGCGGCGACCTTCGAGAAGCGCCGCGCGCAGAGCCGGAGCGGCGGCGCGTTCGGCGGCGCTCAGGTAGGCGTTTCGGCTCGACAGAGCCAGGCCGTCGCGCGCGCGAACGGTCGGCACGCGCACGACGCGCACCGGGACGTCCAAATCCCGGACCATCGCTTCGATGATGAGGACCTGTTGGTAGTCTTTCTCGCCGAAATAGGCGCGGTCGGGACGAGCGTGGTTGAAGAGCTTGAGGACGACCGTGGCGACGCCGCGAAAATGCCCCGGGCGGTATTTGCCGCAGTAGAGGTCGCTAAGCCCCTCGACCTCGACATGGGTTTTGAAATCCTCGGGATACATCCCGGCCATCGACGGCGCGTAGACGGCGTCGGCTCCCGCGGCGGCGGCCAGACGGCGGTCGGCTCCGAGCGTTCGCGGATATCGTCGCAAATCTTCTCCGGGTGAGAATTGCAGCGGGTTGACGAAGACCGAGACGATCACGCGGTCGCATTCGCGGGCGGCGCGGCGGATCAGGGCGGCGTGTCCGGCATGAAGGGCCCCCATCGTCGGCACCAAGCCCGTCGTCAAGCGGCGGCGCTTCCAGCCCGACACGACGCGTTGGAGCTCCGAGCGCGCGCGAATCAGGGCGGCGGCCCTCATAAATTGTGCTGGAAGAAGTCGGTGACGCGCGTCTCGTATTCCAAGCCCGCGGTCTCGTGGCACTTGGCGTGTGGCGCGCCCTCGATCATCCAAAGCTGTTTGGGTCGGCCGGCGGCGTTATGGACCCGACGCACGTCGTGAGGCGGCATGAGCTTGTCCATGGAGCCGGCGATGATCAACAAAGGCCGCGGCGCGATATGGGCGACCGATTCGACGGGGTGGAAGGAATCGACCAGGGGGTCGCCGACGCGCAGGCGCAGGAACAAGAGCGTGATGGCGATCATCGGGAAATAGGGGACATGCAGCTCTTCCCAGGCCCAGCGCCGGACCAAATCCTGGTAATGGGAAAAAGGGCTTTCAACGACCGCGCAGCGCAGTTCCGGGTGCTTGGGCATCGACACGCAGGTCACCGCCGCTCCCATGGAAAGGCCGAAGACGCCGATCGCCTTGGAATACTCCGGCTTGCTGTTCTTGAGCCACGACACGGCCGCGTTGAAATCGATCGTCTCTTGCCCGCCGATCGTCGTGATGTTTCCTTGGCTTTCGCCATGGGACCTGAAGTCGAAATAGACGAGATTGAAGCCCCCGGTTTCGTTGAGAAAATGCGTTTGTTTGAGAAGTTCTCCCTTGTTGTCCCCCCAGCCGTGGCACATGAGCACGGTCCGCTTGTCTCCGGTCTTGGAAGGGATGAACCAGCCTTTGAGCGTCAGGCCGTCGGCGGTCGTGCAGGTAAACCGCTCGTAGCGAAGTCCGAACTGCTCGGGGAACACCGCCATCGGAGACATTTTCGGGGGATGCAATATGATCCCCGATCCCCACCAACAAACGGCGAGCATGACGGCGACCAGCAGCAGGATCGCCCCGGCCCAAACGATCATGCCTGCGAGGTGAAAGAATGTTCCGGGCCGGGAAAGGATCCATCGCGGACATCGCGGCAATAGTCCCCGACGGCCTTGAGCGCGGCGGAACGAAGATCGGCGTAGCGTTTGACGAATTTGGTCGGTCCGGCCTGCGAGAATCCGAGCATGTCATCGCTGACGAGGACCTGGCCGTCGCAATGGGGACCCGCGCCGATGCCGATGGTGGGAACGCGCAGGCGTTTGGTCACTTCTTTGGCCAAGTCGGCCGGAACGCATTCCAACACGACGGCGCAGACGCCCGCACCCTCCAGCACGCGCGCCTCGGTCAGGATGCGCTCGGCATCCTCGGGCCGCCGGCCTTGGACCCGATATCCGCCCAGCCGGTTGATCGCCTGGGGCGTCAGGCCGAGATGCCCGAAGACGGGGATGTTGATCTTGAGAAGTTCCTTGACGGTCGAGGCGATCTCCATGCCGCCCTCGACCTTGACCGCGTGCGCGCCTCCTTCCTTCAAGAGGCGGCCCGCGTGGCGCAGGGCGTCTTTGGAATCGATCTCATAGCTGAGATAGGGCATGTCGGCGACGATCAGCGCTCGGCAGACGCCCCGTTTGACGGCTTTGGTGTGGTGGAGCATCTCCTCGACCGTCACGGGCAGAGTGCTCTCATAACCCAGCTTGGTCATCCCCACGGAATCTCCGACGAGAATGACGTCGACTCCGGCGTCTTCGGCCAGGCGCGCGGTCGGACAGTCGTACGCCGTCAGCATCGCGATTTTAACGCCTTTTCTCTTCATGTCGAGCAGAGTGGCGACGGTGACGGGTTTGGGGGCCGCGGCAGGGGAGGGGATTTTGGTCTTATCGGCCATGGGAGCAGAGTTTAACAATTCGAGGCCCTGGCTTCATAGACGCGAGCAGGGCGGAAACGTCGCGGCGTCCGCGCGGCTTCCAAGCGGGGGCGATCTCGTTGAGCGGCGCCAGGGCGAAGGCGCGTGAGGCCGTTCGCGGGTGGGGGAGGTTCAGCCACGGCGTGCGAGCGCGCTGCGCGCCCACATCGATGAGATCGATGTCCAAAGGGCGCGCTCCCCAGCGCAGGCCGGGCCGCCGTCCGGCTGCGGCTTCCAATCGCTTGGCTTCGATGAGCAGCCCCATGGAGGTCCGGCTCGTTTCCAGGCTGAGGGCGACGTTGAGGAAGGGCTTGCAGCTGGGGCCGATGGGGGCGGTTTCGTAGAGGCGAGAGATCGTCTTGACCCGGCAGCCCTCGAGACGATCAAGCGCGGCGATCGCCCGGCGCAATATCCGCGCGCGGGAGCCGAGATTGGAGCCCAGAAGAAGCAAGGCGCGGCGTCGAGGCGGCACTAGCGGGACCGGGTGGGCGATCGGTCGGCGCGGCGCAGCGCCTCTATGATGGCGATGAGTGCCACGAGCGCGCCGACGTTGACCTGCCAGCCTTCTTTGGAGCCGAGGCCGCCTTCATAGACCAGCACCCCCCACAAGAGCCAGAATAAAACGCCGACCGCCGCCATCCCCGCGACAAGGACCGTCGCCAGGTGGACCGGGTCGAAGCGCGGCTCGTCGGCGGGCTCCTCGTCGAAGAATTCGACCCAGCGCTTCCAGAGATCTGCCGGCGTCATCGCAGTCCCATTAGATCGAGCATGTCGTAGAGCCCCGGACGCTTGCGGGCGCTCCACAGCGCGGCTTCCAGGGCGCCCAGAGCGAACGCGTCGCGCGACTGCGCTTGATGCGTGAGGGTCAATCGATCGAAGGGCCCGGCCAGCGTCAGGCTGTGATCCCCGACCACACCCCCGATGCGCAGCGAGGACGTCACGATGGCGTGATTGGCGCCGCGGCCCTCGGCGACGGCTTGAGACAGCCGCAGGGCGGTTCCCGAGGGAGAGTCTTTTTTTCCTTTATGATGCGTTTCGACGATCGCGGCGTCGTAATCAGGCAGGCGCCGCCCGGCCTCGGCTGCAAAATACAGAAGAAGGTTCACGCTGCGGCTGAAGTTGGGCGTCATGAAGACGGCCGTTTTGCGCGCCGCCGAGGCGACTTGAGAGCGTTGGATCTCGCTGAGGCCCGTCGTTCCGGTGATGAGGGCCGTCTTGGTGCGCGCGCAGGCGGCCGCGAACTTGACCGTCGCCTCGGGCGCCGTGAAGTCGATGACCGCGCGGCAGGCGGGCATGTCTTCAAGAAAGCCCTCGGCGTGAGGCCGCTCGATGCGCGCGACAAGGTGAAAGCGGGAGTCTAGGGCCGCCAAGGCGGCCACGCGCGAGCCGGTGCGCCCGGAAGACCCGCACACGGCGATTTTCAAGGGTGGCCCCATGTCACGGCCATTATACCATGGGCCTAACGACCGCCGCGCGTCTGGGCCTCTTGACGGCTCGGCCAGGCCCCGGGAGGCCTACGGCGCGCCGAGACCTTGGTGCTAGTATGACATCGGCGGCCGTGTTCTGGCCGCAGGAACGGTGCATCCATGAAAAACGGCAGACTTCGTTTGATGAGGTTGATGTGTCTCATAGCCTTCGCGACGGTCGGCGCCGATTCCTTCGCCGCGCCGCGGGGGTTGTCGCCCGAGGAGATCGTGCGGGCGGTGATCAAAGCCAACGCGGATAAGGATTTGGCCGTGATGGAGGAGTTGATGAGCCGCCACCCGGACATGGAGCTGCACACCATCGAAGGCCGCTCCTACACGGGTTGGGCTTCGTTATCGCTGGACATGGAACAGGAATTTCGCGAGACGGAGAAAATCGAGATTCCGATTTACCGGCTCTCGGTTGAGGAAAACGGCGACACGGCCTGGTTTTCCGTCGAGCTCGATTACATTCGCTACCTGCGCAAGGAGGAGGGGTTGGAAAAGCACGTTTTTCCTCTGCGCGAGACGGGCGTTTTGCAGCGGCGGGACGGAGAATGGGCCGTGGTCATGTGGCATGAGTATTACCGAAACAGCAGCGCCCAGCCCATCATCAGCCTCGTCGAGCCCGTCGAGTCGTCCGAGCAGTCTCGTCGAGTCGAGCCGGGGACCTCTGATTTGAGCGGAGTGTGGCGCATCGAGGAGCAAGGCAAGGAGTACAGGGCTTATCTGGATTCATCTGGAAACGGCTGCTATGACCACGACGGGGGAATGATTCGGACCGTCAAGCGAGAGGGCGGGGCGTGGGAGGGCGCCTGGACTCAGACCGGCGTGAAAACCGGAAGCGAGAGAAACGGCGAGTTCAGCGTTGTTTTCAAAGAAACCGAAAAAGCCGTCGGAGATTGGTGGTATCTTTTCGTGGCGCCGAATTACCGTTTCAAGCCGCGGGAACGCGGCGGTTGGTATCGCCTGACTCGGGTTCCGGGCGCTCCTGTGCCGGCGTGCGCTTCTTCCGGCCCGTAGTCCCCGACTACTCCCGCGCGTCCGAGGCGGCGAGCCTGGCCGCCAGTTCGTTGACCGTCTTGAGGTCGAGCTTGCCGCTGCCGAGCATCGGAATATTCTCGACTTTATAAAACGACCGGCGGTCTGGGATCCAGAGATTGGGCACGCCGTTGTCCCGCATCTTGGCGAGCACGGCGCCCACGTCGCCGTTCCAATCCTTGTAGAGCACGACGAGCCGCTCGCCGCGCTTCTCGTCCTTGACGCCGGTGACGACGAAGGTCAGCTCGGTCAGACCCGCGGCCTGGTGCAGCGCCTCCTCGACGGCGGTGTGCGAGACCATCTCCCCTCCCCCGGGCTTGGAGAAGCGCGACAGGCGCCCTGTGATCGTCGTAAAACCGTCCGCGTCGACGGAGCCGATGTCTCCGGTGACGTACCAGCCGTCCTTGAGAACCTCCGCCGTCTTGGCGGGTTCGCCCAGGTAGCCCTTCATGACGTTGGGGCCCTTGAACAGGAGCATGCCGTCCTTGCCCTCGCTCATCAACGCGCCGGTGGCGGGGTCGACGGCCTTGACCACTGCGCCGGGCAAGGCGCGGCCCGCCGAGCCGGGCTTGGAGCCCTTTTGGTTGCCCGCGTCGGGGACTCCGACAGTGGCCACGGGCGACAATTCCGTCGCGCCGTAGCCTTCGTAAGGCTTGAGACCGAACTTATCCTGGAACTCCTTGGCCAAGGAGTCGCGCAGCTTCTCGGCGCCGGCGATCACCAGCCGCAGGCTGGAGAAAGAGGAGGCGGGAACTTTCCTGGAGTAGAGCTGCAGGAAGGCGGGGGTGGCCAAAAGAATCGTCGCGCGCGTCTTGGCCGAGAGCTTGGAGATCGCCCCGGCCTGCGTCGGGTTGGAATGGTAGGCCGCCGACATCCCGGAGACGAGGGGCATCCACAGGGTGAGCGTATAGCCGAAAGAGTGGAAGAAGGGCAGCACGCCCAACACCGCTTCGCGCGAGGCCCACGGGATGAGCTCGCGCACCATTTCGATGTTCGAGAGAATGTTGGCGTGGGTCAGAACCACGCCCTTGGGCAAAGCGCTTGAGCCGCTTGTAAAAAGAATCGTCGCGGGGTCGTCAAGGCTGGTCGCCGCCTTGGAGAGAAACATCGCCTGCGCCCAGGATGAGGGCAGAACCTTGAGGGCGAGATAAAGGGCGGTCTTCTTCCAGGCCGGGATTTTCGGCGCGACGTCCTCCAGGAGCACGAGCTTGGCGTGCGCGGGGAGCTCGAAGCCGCGCTCGCTTTTCAGGGCCTCGAGCACGCGGCGCGAGGTGACGACCGTGCGCGCGTCGGCGGTTTTGAGCGTGTGGGAGAGAGCCTCGAGGCTGGCGGTGTAGTTGAGATTGATGGGCACGCGTCCGACGGAAGCGAGCGCGAGGTTGGCCAGGGCTCCCGCGCTCGACGGCGGCAGGAGCACGGCGGGATTTTTTTCCTCCCCCAGGAGCGCGTCCAACTCTCGTCCCAAGAGCAGCGCGGCCGTCAGGGCCCGGCCGTAGCTCAGGTCGGCGCCGGTCGAGTCGGCGATCGCCGGCTTGTTCCAGGATTTTCCAGCGGCGGCGAAAAATTCCCGCGCGAGAGGCCGGCGTCTGGAACGCACGCGCGCCTCCATCGCCAAGGCGCCGAGCTCGGAGACGGCCAGGCGCGCGTTCTGGGCGGTGGGCTGCGCCAAGGCCGGGCCAAAGCGAACGGAGACGGGTCGCGGCAGCTCCTTGAGACGGCTCCACAGCGACGGGCCCTCCTGCATCGAGAACACCGAACCCCAGAGGCCGTCGAGATAGGCCGGGATCACCGGCGCCGGCGAGTCAGCCGCGATGGTTTCAAAGCCCCGCTTAAATCCCGTCATCGCGCCGGTCAAGGTGAGCTGTCCCTCGGGGAAGATCACCACGCTTTGACCGGAGCGCACCGCCTCGCGCGCGGTCTCGAGGGCGGCCGCGATCGCCTTGGGACCCGCCTTGCCCGAGACCGGGATGGCTCCCAGCGCGCCGAAGAGGCTCGGGGCGCGGCTGTAGATTTCGTGCTTGAGCATGAAGCGCATGGGCCGGTCGGCGGCGAAGGAGACCAGGATCGCGTCCACGTAGGAAATATGATTGGGGACGATGATGACCGGGCCTGAGGGCAAGTTCTCAAGCCCCGAAATCTCGGCCCTGTAGAAAAGGCGCACCAGCGGGCGCAAGATCATGCGCGCAAGGCCGTAGCGGCCGAGGAAAAAGGGAGTCTTGCCGTCGGGAGAGGGTTTCGGGGGCTTGACGCCGTCTCGCTTGAGTTCCGGCGCAACGCTCGCGTCCAGGGCCGGCGTCCGGCTGAGGGAGCCGGCGACGGGCTCGGACGGCGTTGGACGCAGCTCCGAGGCGTCGAAGGCTTCGCCTGCGGCGGCCTTGGCCAGGGTGTCGGGAATGTCCGCGTCGAACGGGATCGCGGCGGCGGCCAGCGGCCGAAGGGCCGGGGTCAAAGCGATCGGCAGCGGGATTTTAATCATCGAAGCGGCCGGGGCGATCGGTCCGGGAAGGGCGAGAGCGCGCGGTGTCGGAGCGAAGGCGGGTGTCCCGAGGCGCGCCGGGATCTGCAGGCGCGGTGCGCTGACGACGCCTGCGACGGCCGAAACGGGAAAAGCGAGGAGAAGCAGGCATTGTCTGTTCATTGAACATATTATAAATGCGCGCTCGGCCGCCAGCGTAAGCAAAAAGGCCTACGTCGCGCAGACTTTGGTCCCACGGACGGTCGGTGGGTGATTCGATGGGACTATTGCCGACGTTCTCATGGGACTTTCAGCCCCGACTGACCGGTTGACGTTCAAATATCATTAGTTCGTCGTTGGTTCACACTCGGGAAAAATTTATGAGAAAAGTCATCTCCTCGCTTGCCGTGATTTTGATCCTTGCGGTCTGCGGACACGCCGCCGATACGGACATACATTTCGGCTGCGGCACGCAGGAGGTCGGGATCAATATCTACACCGACGGCGAGAGAGTTTATTTCCGCCTTGAGAACCCGGCGGGATTCAGCAATTTCCCGATCTTTTCCGGAACGCTCACGCCCCGCACGATGAATATGATCGAGGCGTCCCTGCTCGACTTGAAAGTCTTCGACGTCGACGTCGTCGTGGCCTCCTGGGAAAAGACGCAGTGCAAGACCGGGAAGAATTTTCTCCTCCAGTGCCGCGGCGCCGGCAAGATCGAACAGCCGGCGGACTCGGGCTTGAGGACTTTCGGCATCTCGACGAGCCTCGAACATCAGGAGAACATGGACGTCAGCGCCGATGTGGTCCGCATCAATTGGGGTGTGGACACCGCGGAGACCGACTATCGGCACCACTACATCTCATTTCCGTTCACCCAGGACAGGTGCTGGTCCCGCTGAGGCGAAGGGGGGCGGCGTCTTTCAAGCTAGGTGCGCGCTAAAAAATCTCATCTCGTGAGGGCCCAGCTTCAGGTCGTCACATGAGTTCAAAGGCTCTGCCACGATTACATCTTATTGGAACGGGAACGGGAACGGGAACGGGAACGGATGTTCTAGGACGGTTAGCCCCTGCAAAATCACCCTTTTGGCCCATGTGTTTCCCCCCGACCGCTTACTACACTTCAAGCATGAATATTTTCATTGCACTCATGTTGAATTCTATCCTCATCAGTGAAGTGGTCGCCTCGAATTGGAAACCTGCCTGCACGATCAATGACAAGGCTCCGGTCATGGAAGAAGAACTTCAAATCACCTGGATTCAGCCCTGGAACGTCGAATTGTCCAAGGAAGCCAATCAAGAATTCAGCGGTTTTAAAGCGATGCTTGATGATTTGGAGCGGATCGGCATGCGGCCTCGAAGGGATCGGATCACTCAAAAAAATGGGCAAAATTCTCAAAACTATGTGAAGGCCGCCGGAGAAACCCTTGAGCAAATCCTGAATAAAACCGATCTCTGCCGGGGGAATCTCGAGGAATGCAAGCTGTGGATCACCAACCTTAACAGGCGTCAGGTGTTTTCCGCACGCTATTTTCAAGAACTTGAAAATGGGGAATTCGACCGCATATTCACTCAGCACGCCGGGGGAGTCGCGATCCCGATGTTGGAATTCGAGCTGAAGGTTCCCATGGAGCCGAGCCCGCTTTATCAAACCCAAGAACTGTGCGATGAAACCTGGCGCGAGGGCAACCAGATCTGCCGCGCCGCTCATAAAAAAGTACTGGTTTCGAAAACCCTCGACGGGGTTCTCGAGCGTTATCAAGGGAATGTCATGACAAACATGCCTTGGGGCATGCGCATCGGCTGCAATCAGTCTTCTTCTGAATTCACGCTTACCTTGCCTTAGGCGCGCTTAGGCGAAGTGTGCCATTTAAGCTGACACTGAACAGGCGGCCTTGCCGTTCGCCATTGGTCACCGCCCGAAGATCCTCCGGCCGCAAGCACGGCCGCCGCTAGAGTCAGCGGGCCGGGCGGTCGCGCAGCTGTTCCCGGCGCTGCTCCCGCCGTTCTCTGCGCTGCTGGCGATTCTCCCGCCGCCGCTCCATTCGCTCCTGCCTCTCCCTCAGGAATTTCTCGCGTCTTTCGGGCGTCATCTTTTCAAGCCTGCGGAAACGCTCGCGCAGGCGCTGGCGCTGCTCGGGTGTGAGGCTTTGAAAGCGCCTCCAGCGCTCGCGCAGGGCCTTCTTTTCATCCGCCGACAGGGCCAAGAAGCGCTCGTGGCGCTGCTTGAGCTCGGCGCGGCGCTCCTCGGGCATGGCTTGCCAACGCCGGTAGTTTTCGACGACTCGCGCCTTCTCGGCGGGCGTCATCGCCTCCCAGCGCGAGCGGGGGCCGTCGTCGGCGTGCGCCGAGGCGGCGCAGACGGTCAGAAGCAGGACCAGGTGGAGGTATTTCATGGGGCCTGCGAGTCGCCCTCGATAAGGGGCAGGTCGTCGAGGAAGTCGATGTTCTCAAGCATCTCCGCGGGCGGATGGGCCAACGCCTCGCGGCCCGCGACTAGGCTAGCGGCGAAGAGGGGCGTCATCAACAGCAGTTCGAGATAGGTCATGTGTGATCCAGCTCCGGGGCGTCTTGAAGTTGGTCGAGATGCTCGAGCAGCGGCGTCTCTTCCAGAAAGTCGAGCTCGTCGGACGGCATCGCCGCAGTCGGCGGCGCATCGGGAGCCGGTTTGTCGCGCAGCACGAAGGCAAGGGCGACGGTCACGGTGCCGGCGGCGAGCAGGCCCGCCAGGCGCCGGGGCGCGCGCGCTTGGCCGCGCAGCAGGGCCAGGACCTTGCCGCGCTGATGCTCCCAGCCGGGTTCGCCGCGGCGTGCGCGGGGCAGGGCCTTGTCCAAATCGTCCCAGAAAGGGTCGCTCACGGTGCCTCCTTCAGGACCGGCTCAAGCCGCGCCCGTGCCTGATGCAAGGTCGCTTTGACCGTGCCTTCGGCCGCGCCGAGGGCGGCGGCGATTTCGTTGATCTCGAGACCTTCCAGGCGCAGCAGGATCATCTCCTTCTGGCGGGGAGGAAGGTTTGCCACGGCGGCGCGCAGGCGCTCGGCGCGGTCGCCGCGCTCCCGCGTCCCGGCCGGATCGGCCTCGGGCGAGGGGTCGGCGACGGCCGAGCCGAGGGTCGGCGCGTCGGGCTCCCCGCTGATGACGTGGTCGAGGCTGAGCCAGCGCCGCACGGCGCGCCAGCGTCCGGCCGAACGAGCCTTGTTGAGCGCGATCCTTAATATCCAGGCTCTGCCCGGGGCATCGCCGCGGAAGCTCTTCGCGCAGCGCCACACGGCCAGGAAGGTTTCCTGAGCCGCGTCGTCGGCGGAAGCGTCGTCTCCGAGAAGGCGACGCGCGACCGCGTGAACCGACGGCATGTGGGCTTTCATGAGTTCTTCGAGGGCGGTTTCGTCGCCTTGGGCGACGGCCTTCAACAGGCTGAGGTCTCGATCCTCCATCCCTATATCAGACGGTTTAGGAGGCATGGGGGTTTAGTCGTCCCGAAGCCACTAAACCCCGTGGAAGGCTGAGGCGTCATGGGGGGTAAGGTAGCAAAGGAGACCACCCAAAATGAAAAGCCTTCTGATGTTCGCCTTCATGCTCAGCCTCGCCCCCGCCGTTTCGGCCAAGGAAGACGCGCCCCGGGCCTCGGCGGAGGGACAGAACGACGGGCCCAACTTCCGGCAGAGTTATAACCGCTTCCAGAACATGAGCCCGGAAGACAAGCGCAAGTTCCTTGAGAAGCATCCGCATTTCCGCGAGCGCTTCGCCAAGGCCCTTCAGCACCGGGGCGAGAAGCTCCAGAACCAAGGCGAGCGGATGGAGAACATAGGAGAGCGCATGCAGGACCGCGCCGACAGGCTCGAAGAGAAGGCCGACGCGCTCGCCGACGCGGGCAGGGACCGGGCCGCCGCCCGTGTCGATCATCGCTCCGATAGGCTCGAGCGCCGGGGGGAACGCCTGGAGCGCTGGGGTGAACGCCGCAAGCGTCGCGGAGAGCGCCTGGAGCGCCACGGAGAGCGTATCGAGCGCCGCGCCGCGCGCTGAGGCAAGGCGGGGCCGGGTGCGCCTGGCGGCAGTGCCGAGCGTGGGGAGGATTTCAGCCAGCGAGAACGAGCGCATTTTTGGAGCCTCTGCGGAAGTCCGGAGCCCGGTTTTCTGTTAGACTCTCCAAATGCGCCGCATACCTCCGTTCGCCGTTTCCTTGTTTGCATTGTAAAAACCGTGAGATCGGAAAAAATAAATCCCTGGGACGCTCTTTTTTTCTTGAGCGCTTGGCGATCGCCTATGCGAAACGACGCGGAATCACTTTGGGCATCGGATTTTCCAAAACTGATCTTTGTTATCTGAAGCACTTTGCCGCCTTGACGATTCTCCTGCATGGCACTGTCGATACGATCTGAAAATTGTTCCTTAGGGGATAGCGTGACCTCCGCTTTCAGCGTGCGTCAAAAGCTGGCCTGGGGCGGCGCGGCGTTTGCGACCGCGCTGCTCTCCGGCTCCTATGGGGCATTGCTTGCGCTCTTTTATCATGACACCCTAGGCTTGCCGGCGCGTTGGATCGCCGTTGCCGCGGCCATCTACGCGGCATGGAACGCCATCAATGATCCGTTGTTCGGCTACTTGACCGACAATACGCGTTCGCGCTGGGGACGGCGCATGCCCTACCTGCGCTTCGGCGGCCCCGCGCTGGGCCTGGCCTTTTTCCTGGTCTGGCTCGCGCCTGCCTCGGCGGATCCATGGATACAATTTTGGTGGATGCTGTTCGCGATGCTACTCTTCGATACATTCTATACCATGGTCTCGCTGGCTGACTCGGCTCTGCTTCCGGAGGTTGCCGAAAGCGAGGACGCGCGCGCCGAGCTGCAGGCTTGGGGCGCGGCGTTCTCGCTGGCGGGACTGATGGCCGGTTTCATGATTCCGAACATGGTGCGGCCCCGGATCGCCGGTGACTCGCTCATGCCGCTGCGCGCGACTTCGGCCGTTATGGGAATCGGAGCGGCCCTCCTGATTTTCCATCTCTCTCAAGTGTTCCATGAGCGGCCCAAATCGGCGGCGTACCCGCGGTGTGGCCCCTGGAAAGCGCTTCGCTTCACCTTCAGCAGCCGGCCCTTCCTCGTGTTATCCGCGCAGAATTTCATGTCGATATTAACGCAGGCCTTGCTGACCGGCTGTCTGTTCTACCTCGCCGATTATGTACTGAAAGGTCCAACACTGCTGCCGCTGTTGGCGCTTTTCGGCGCTCTGATGATCGGAATTCCACTCGCCGGCGCTGCTCGTCGGCGGCTGGGGCTCGTTGGCGCGCAACAGGTGTTTTTGGCCGTCGGCGGCCTCGGGCTTTGGAGCATTCTTTGGCTTCCGCTTCACTGGACTTTGCTGGGGTTGTCGATAGGCGGGATAGGGTTGGCCGGCCCGCTGGCGCTGACAAACGTGCTTTTCGGCCAGGTCGCCGACGACGACGAACGCCGCAGCGGCATGCGGCGAGAGGGCTCGTTCTTCGGGGCCAACGCGCTGTTGACCAAACCGGCCCAGTCTTTGGCGTTGGCGCTGATCGCCGGTTGTTTGGAGCGGGCAGGCTTCATACCCCACGCCAAGCAGCTTGCCGGGGCGTTCGCATCTCAGCCGGCCGATGCGGGCAACGTCATCCGCGCGTTGGTTGGACCGGTGCCCGGCACGGCGATGCTCATCGGCGCCACACTGCTGTTTTTCTACCCCTTGGGGCGCGGGTCCGGCCGCCAAGACGGTCGGAGCGATTCTGAAAATGGGCAGGGTCAGATATCAAGTGAGTAAAACCAACGGTGGACCTTGGCCAATCAAGGCTTCGCGGGGAGGGATGGGCTCTCCCTAATTAGAGAAAATCGGCCTCCCCGGGGAGTCGCGGTTTCTCTCTTCGTCTTCACCGGCCGGGCGGTCAGCCCGCGTCGTCTTTTGCGACTTCCGCCGCTGTCTTCGGTCCCCAGCGGCGAGTCAACTGGAGGCTGTACGAAGTGGCGCCTTCGATGGCCGGGGTATAGCCGAAGCTGAGACCCCACGGGCGATACGTCAGCTCGACGCCCATGATAGGCACCGTGGCCTCGAAGCCGCCCGGGCGTTTGTAGTCCAGCCGATGGGCGCCTGTGACTCCGACGAGGGGTGTCTCGTCGACGACCTCTCCCTTGCCGGCGTCGAAGGGCGTGGTCATCAGGAGAAAGCCTGTGAAGCGGAACAGCTTCCCGAGGTTGACTCCTGGCACGACGCCCACGGAGGCGGCGGGGCTGCTCACGCTGCCCTTGCGCCTGAGCCCGAGCGTGGCGTTCTGGACTTTCTCCTCGAGGCTCAGGTACCCGATGCCCATGTAGACCGGCAGGCGGAAGTTGTCGCCGGTCCAGTGATCCCAGACCGCATTGACGGAGGTCACGAAGCCTCTCCCCTCGTCGTCTCCAGCGAAGGAGCCGTTGGCCTTGGCTCCGACATTGAGCGACTGCATTTGCTGGCCGGGTTGGCCCGACGCGGCGAGTCCGAACACGCCCGATCCCGACTCCTTTGCGTAGCCCATCATCCAGGCGAGCGACCAATGCTCGCTGAGACCGTAGGTCACGGCTGCGGTCAGCGCGCCTCCTTTAAGATTGTTCGATAAGCCTGAGCGGGAATCTTTGGCGACGATGTAGCCGGGAGCCACCTTGAGCTGGAGCTGGCCCTTGTAAAGCGGATAAGTGACCATGCCGCGACTCATCGCCTGGCCGAGCATCTCCTGCAGGATCATCGGGGGGTCGCCGGTCGCGCTCGCGAGAGCGGGGAAGAGCAGTGTGAAGGACAGCGTCAGGTATTTTTTCATTCGGCAGTGTATCAAAATAGCAGTCCTTGGAAATTTTACCGATGTCGTATCATCCACCGCCTCCCGGCAGGACGTTCGCTACATCCGACACAATCCTCGGTTCTGGTGCTGTTGTTCGGGCTGGTGGCCTCGGGGACGATTAAACAGGAGAAACTATGCCCTGAACCATTTTTTGCCAATAAATTACTGGCATTACCGATGCCGACGACCTATACTTCCAACGTGCCAGATCATCAGATAGGATCAAGACTCAAACCAAAGGCTACGACAATTTCCACAGCTTTTGGGACACTGCCCACCTATTTGTTCGCGGCTTTCCTGTTCGCGATATCAGGGGCGGTTGCGCAAGGTGCGGAATACCACATCGCGGTCGGCGGCAACGACACCAACAACGACGGAACCAAGGCCCGCCCGTGGGAAACGCTCAGCCACGCGGAGACACGCGTCCGACCGGGAGACACAGTGTTCATCCACGGCGGGACTTACACCAACAATCAACGTCCGGTCATTTGGAGAAAGTCAGGAACTGCAGCCGCTCCCATCATCATTCGAAACTTTCCCGGAGAGCAGCCTATCTTCGAGGGAGGAAACGGCGCGCACGTCTTCATGTACATTCGATCTGCGGACTGGCTCACCATCGACGGAATCCACGTTCGTAACTATGGGACAGGCACCACCGGAGACTCAGCCGCCGGGTGCTTCTGGATCGGTTATTCCGATGAAGGCAAAGGCACCGACCCCGCCGACAATGTGACGTTTCAGAACATTCGCGCCGAGAACTGCGGCAGCAATGCGCACGCTCACGTCGTCTATGTCTCTTATGGAGTGCGGAATCTCACGATTCGAAACAGCTATCTGGCTAAGGCTTTTGGCGGATGCGTCCACCAGTATCACGCGCCGGGCGTTCAGGGATTTCAGTTGTACAACAACGTGCTCGCACGGTGTCACTGGGGCGCGATTCTCTCCAACGGCGCGCGAGATGTGAAGATCTACAACAACACCTTCTATGAAAACGCGGAGGGGATTTCCGTTCGCCATACTGGCGAGTGTAGCGGCCCCTGTGGCGACGCCGACTCTGGTGTCTTCGACACCTCCGTCTTCAACAACATCATCTATCAGACCGGGTCCCAGTCTTTGAATGGGTTGCGGATAGGAAGCCTCAATATCGAACGGCGCAGCGTCACCACCGACCACAACCTTTTCTACGTGACCGCTGGCACGCCGATTCTGTGGATCACCGAACCACTGAGTCTCGCGCAGTACGTCGCTCGATCGGGTCAAGGAAAGCACTCGGTCGATAAAGACCCGCTATTCGCTGACCGGGCTCGACTCGATTTTCGTCTTCGCGAAGGCTCACCTGCCATCAACGCGGGGGCGAATCTTTTTAGCGCGGGCGTCACCAAGGATTTCGCGGGTGTGGCCCGGCCGCTCACCGGGCCCTTCGAAATCGGGGCCTACGAGTACGGCGGGACGGCTCCCCCTCCGCCGTCCTTTGACTTCGCCCTCGCCAACGGCGGCAACAAGACTGTGACCCGAGGCGGCTCGGTGACCAACAGCCTGACGGCCTCCTTGGTCTCGGGCACGGCCCAGGCCGTGTCCTTGTCTTTCTCAGGCCTGCCCTCGGGTGTCACGGGACGCTTCTCGCCCACCTCCTGCACGCCCAACTGCTCTTCGACATTGACCCTCTCGGCTTCGACTGCGGCGGCCTTAGGGACGGCCTCGGTGACGGTGACGGCTGCGGGCGGGGGAATGACCCGGACTTCCGCCTTCACCTTGACCGTGAACGCGGTCCAGACGTCGACGCATTCCTTAACACTCAGCGCCGCGCAGGCCGCCCCCGGAGCGGCTTTCACCGCGACCGTCAACGGCGGCTCGGGAAGCGCTACGCAATGGGTGGGCGTGTACCTAGCCACCGCACCCGACTCGGCCTACAGCTACAAGAGCAACTGGAAGTACTTGAACGGGACCCAAACCGCGCCCGCGGCCGCCGTTCCGACTCCCGTGCAGCTCACGTTTGCAGCGCCCACGGACGTCGGGGTGTACAATCTTCGATTCTTCGCCAACACCGGCGCCGGGACCCGCTTGGCGCTAAGCCCTAATCTCACCGTGACGAAAGCCGGCAACGGGACCGACTTGAACGGGGACGGGATCACCAACGTGGCCGACGTGCAGATTGCGGTCAACCAAGCTTCCGGAGCGTCCGCCTGCGGCTCGGGAGACGTCAACAAGGACGGGGTATGCAACGTTTCGGATATTCAACTGGTTGTCAACAAGGCTTTGGGTTTGTAGTCAAGGGGGGTCTCCCCATCTTCGACTGAGTCGAAGGGCCCGGACCATCGGTGGTTTAGGGCCTATATAATTTTTCCCTGAATGGCCCCTGCGGTTAAAGCGCGCCCGCGTTACAGTTAAGTAGGCGCACCGTAAGGAGGACTAAAAGCATGAAACGGCTATCGGGGACGGTCAGTCTGGGATTCGTTTTAGTTGCGCAGTTGTGCGGTTTTTCCCAAGCTCAATTTCACGATCCAGAGACGAGCGCTTGCGAACAAGCGAGGGACAACGGCTGGGTCGTTCTTTGCGATCGCGACCACATGGGAGTCCTTAAATACATGCGGGAGATGACACCAGAAGAGAAGCAGGCACGCGCGGAGGGGAAGCGCAAGCAGTTGGAAGAACGACGTCGCCTTGAGGTGGAGCACGCCAATACAAGGCTTTGGAATGCGATTCAAGGAAGCAAAGGGGTTCGCGAAGTCGAGGAAGCCTTGATAGGCGGCGCTGATGCTAACTTGTCTCATAAAGGAACTCCCGTTTTGGTCGCAGCCGCCGACATCGGCGACTACTACGTCGTCAATATTCTGCTCTCCAAGGGCGCAAAGCCCGACGCTCAAGATGCGGATGGTTCGACGGCGCTTATGCGCGCGTCTGCTAGGGGCCACACCAAGATCGTTGAACTTCTCGAATACGCGGCCAACCGCTAGGCCTACAGGCAAGGGCGGGGAAGGGGGCTACACTCACCGGATGCGGCGGCTTTCAAGCGCAGTGCGCCCTAAAAATTCCTACCTCGTAATATCAGCCACAGACTCGGCGATCTTCTCATATCCCGCGTAACGCTCACGTTTTTTCGCCAGCACTTCCACCCTAAAACCGGCGGCGCCTCCTCGGACGAAATCTCCTTCGACCTTCTGCGTGCCGGAACCGCTCAACCGGAACTCCGCCACATTGTTGGCGACTTCGCTCCAAGAATCGGTTTTTTTGTAAACCTTAATCTTGGCGTAGCAAAGGGAATACTGCGTATTATTGCGGATTGTCGCTTCCCAATGCCATGTATCCCCTTGCTGTTGCGTGAACCGGATGTCTTCTATCACGACTGTAATCCGGGGTGTCGTAATCGTCTCTTCGGCGATGACCTCCCCTTGGTAAGTGACCTGGACGCGGGCGTCCAATCCATCCAATTCTCTGGTCCAACCCACGGTGACCTGATTATCGCCGTTCGCCAAAGGTGAAATCGTTTTTCCCCCGCCGCTCCACCAAACACCATCCGCACCGAATTCTCTGCGCTGGTCCACCTGAGCGATTATATCCGGGGTAAACGCTTCGCCGGTTGGGTTCCGCACGACCAACGTCGTCTGGTATGTACAATCCTGACAATCAACGGTCGGCTGCCCCACGATCGTCATCTGCCGAGCCCGGGCCAGATCAGCCGCAGCCTGGGCCGCGGCCGCAGCCTGGGCACCCGCCTGATTGTTGGTGTCCGTTTGCTCATCCGCATTCGTATGTACACGCCTATAAGCGGCCTGAGCACTGCCCAAGAGCACGAAATTTGCGTTATAGCTGTCGTCATCCCGGCCGGAAACGGCCAATTTAAACTCTTGTGCGCCGTTGGCGTTCCACACCCCGCTAAACAAATTCGCCCCCGGATTCAAAGTCTGCAGGTTGGTCAACTCGCCCGCCAAAACCCAACTGTTGCCAGCGGAGCGCTTATACACATGTATCTTTGTTTTGTAAACGGGATAGGTGGCATTGTTGTTGACTTGCGCGCTCCATGAATACTGCACCCCGGACAGATATGCCGTCCGTATCCCCGCTATCCCGACAGAAATCGCCGGCAAAGTCGTCACCCGGGATTGGATGATTTTTGTCGGCGAGGCCGAATTATCCTCAAGGTCAATTTTATATTCGGTAGACAAAGGAT
>JBBTHA010000143.1:0-5847 GCA_038060535.1 Elusimicrobiota bacterium
GATAGGTACAAGGCGCGTTCGGTCCGGGCCGTTGGGCCCAGCGAATTAGTATCATCGCCACGTTCAGGAGGCGTCATGACCAATCCGACACAGGGCTATAAGAAAACCACCCGCATCGTCCACGGCGCGGCGAAAACGTCGCGCTGGGACTACTCCCACCATGTCGTTCCTCCGCTGACCGCGTCCACGACGTTTCGCCTGGAGACGGTCAAGCGCGGAGCGCGCGGATTCACCGAGTTCGGACGCTTCGACCGCGATGAGTCCTCCGCTCCGGTCTACATTTATGATCGTCTCGACGAGCCGACGCGAGGCCTGCTGGAAAACCAAATCGCCGCGCTGGAAGGGGCCGACGCCTGCCTGACGTTCGCCTCGGGCATGGCGGCGATTTCCGCGGCCCTGGGCTGCCTGCTGCAAACCGGCGATGAGATCGTCGCTCATACCCTGCTCTACGGCTGCACCCATTCTTTATTCGAGAATTGGTATCCCAAGCTCGGCGTCAAGGTCAAGCGCGTCGATTTTCGCGATCCAAAGGCCGTATCGGCCGCCGTCAATTCGAGGACGCGCGCGCTTTACTTCGAGTCTCCGGTCAACCCGACGCTCGATCTCGTCGACATCCGGTCGATCTCCGAGATCGCGCGCTCGGCGTCTAAAGGACGCAAGCGTCCGGTGTTGTCGATCATCGACAACACGTTCGCCACTCCGTTCGGCCAGCGTCCCATCGAACACGGCGCGGATATCGTGGTGCACTCTCTGACGAAAAACATCGGCGGCTTCGGCACCGAAATCGGAGGCGCGGCGTGCTGTTCCAAGGGGATTTTCCCGGCTCTCATGGGATACCGCAAGGATTTCGGCGGCGTGCTCTCGCCCAAGGCCGCTTGGAACATCCTCGTTTACGGCGTGCCGACGATTCCCCTGCGCATCAAACGGCAGCAATACACCGCGCTGCAGGTGGCGCAATTCTTGTCCAATCATCCGTTGATCGCCGAGGTCCGCTATCCCGGTTTGGACACCTTTCCCCAGAGAGGCCTGGCCTTGCGCCAGATGCGCGATTTCGACGGCGGCTTCGCCCCCGGAAACATGATTTATTTCCGTCTTGACGAGCGCAAGGTCGACGGAACCAGGTTCATCGATCATGTCGCGCAGAACGCCTACTGCGTCACGCTCGCCGTGAGTCTCGGACACACGAAAACGCTCATCGAGATGCCCTCGGCGATGACGCACAGCGCCTACGCGGGCGCAGGGCCCATGAGAGAGGATCGAGGCATTCGCCTGTCGATCGGCCTGGAAAGCCCCGTGGACATCATCCGGGATCTCGAGTCGAGCCTGAAAGCCGTACAGAAGGCGGCGTCCGGACACCGAGCCGCAAGGACGTCGAAAACGGCGGCGTGAGGTCGGCCCCCCGCCTCAGCGGGAGAGTTTGAGGTTTCGGGGGCCGGTGTATTCGGATTGCGGCCGGATCAGGCGATCCTGGGCGTGCTGCTCCATGACGTGTCCGCACCAGCCCGCGACGCGCCCGCAGGCGAACATGGACACGAATTGGTCGGGCTGCAGTCCTATCGACTGCAGCACCAGCGCGGTGTAGAACTCCACGTTGGTCTTGAGGTTGCGCCCCGGCTTCAGCTCTTCGAGAACGCGGACCGCGATCTTTTCGACGTTGCGAGCCAAATCGTAGAGCTTCGCGTTTTGCAGATGGGCGCCCGCCATCTCCTGGGCGGTTTTGGCGAGGACCTCGGCGCGCGGGTCGCGGACTTTATACACGCGATGGCCGAAACCCATGATGCGTCGTCCCGCCGCGATCTCGGCGCGCAGCCACGCCTCGGTGTTGTCGGCGGTTTTGATGTCGACGAGCATGTCGAGCACCGGGCCGGGAGCGCCGCCGTGGAGCGGGCCTTTGAGCGCCCCGACCGCGCCGGTCACCGCGCTGACCATGTCGGAACGGGTCGAGGCGATGACGCGCGCGGCGAACGTCGAGGCGTTCATCCCGTGGTCGCAGACGGTGACCCAATAGGTTTCCAACGCCTTGGCGGCGAGGGGATCGGGCTCGACGCCGAAGGTCATGTACAGGAAATTGGCGGCGAGGCTCAAGTCTGAGCGCGGGGCGATGGGCTCGAGTCCCGAGCGCAGGCGCGAGTGGGCGGCGATGACCGTGGGAAAGCGGGAGAGCAAGCGCTTGGCCAGCGCCAAATCCCCCGCCGGAGAGATGTCGTTGGGATTGGAGACGTCCAGCGAGAGGGTGGCGCAGGCCATGCGCAGCGCGTCTATGGGAGGGGCGTTGCGAGCGGTCTTGATGATGTCGATGGTTTCCGGGCGCAGAGCGCGGTAGCCCGCGAGTTCGCGCTGAAGGCCGGGAGCCTCTTCTTCGGACGGCAGGCTTGCGCTCCACAGCAGCATCGCGGCCTCTTCGATCGAGATTTTCCCCGCGAATTTCTCGATAGGGTAGCCGGCGATGATCAGCACTCCGTTCTGCCCGTCGACCATGCTGAGCTTGGTTTGCGTCGCGACGACTCCTTCGAGGCCGGGCTTGACTTGAGACGGGAGCGTCGGCGTGCTGGGGGTGGCCATGGTTGAATCCCTCCGGGGCGGTGATCGGCGTCGGCGCTCAGAATACAACTTTACGCGCCTTCGGGCCAGACGTGCTCGAGCTGTTCGTCATCGAAGCCGAAATGATGGGCGAGTTCATGGCGCAGCGTGATTCGGATTTCGCGCCGCAGCTCATCGAGGCCGTCGACCGTGTCCTCCAAGTTCCATTGATAGAGGTACACCTTGGCGGGAAGGCAGCCGCTTGCCGAGCCATCGCGAAATTCCGCGCGCGACGCTCCGACGTAGAGGCCCAGAAGCTCTTCGGGGTCCTCGAGCCCTTCGGCCTCGGGACCGGGGCTCTTGCGGATTTCTATGGTGACGTTGTCGAGAAGAGCGCGCACCTGCGCGGGAATGGCGGCCAGCTCCGCTTCCGCCATGGCTCGAAATCGGGAGGCCGACACGCGCACGTCTTTCATGCCCTTAGGCGGTCACGCCCGCCCGGGAGAGCAGATCGAGGCAGGCCGCGTTGGCTTGGCGCGCGAGCGCGCGTTCGTCGACGTTTTTGAGCAGGCCGTTTTCCACCACCACGCGTCCGTTGACGATGGTCCATTTCGTGCGGTGGCTGGCCCCGCAAAATAAGAGGGAGGCCACGGGATCGCCCGCCGAGCCGGCGTAATCGATGCGGTCGACGTCGAAAATCGCGAGGTCGGCGGCCTTTCCCGGCGCGATCATGCCGATGTCGTCTCGGCCCAGCACGGCCGCGCCTGCGCGCGTGGCCATGCGCAGGGCCGCGCGCGCGCTCATCGAGCCGACGCCGGATTTGACGCGGTGGACGAGCATCGCTTGCCGGGCCTCGGCCAGCATGTCGGAGGTGTCGTTGGAGGCCGAACCGTCGACGGCCAGACCCACGGCCACTCCCGCGTCCAGGTAGCGGCGCACGGGCGGCGTGCCCGAACCCAGTCGCAGATTGGAAGACGGGCAGTGGGCGATGCCGACATGAGCCGCGGCCAAGCGCGAGATCTCCGCGTCGTCGACGTGAACCATATGGGCCAGCCAGACGTTGTCGGCAAGCCACCCCATCGACTCGAGGAAATCAACGGGGCGAAGCTTGTAGCGTTTAAGGCAATACTCCTGCTCATCCGTTGTTTCGCACAAATGGGTGTGCATGCGCACGCCCCAGCGTTTGGCTTGGGCCGCCGTCTGCTTCATCGCCTGGGGCGAAACCGAGAACGGCGCGCACGGAGCCAGGCCGATTCGAAGCATGGAGTAGGGGCCGGGGTCATGGTATTCCTTGATCAGGCGCTCCCCGTCGCGGAGAATCTCCTCTTCGCTTTGGGTGCAATCGTCCGGGGGCAGGCCTCCCTGGGAGACGCCCAAAGACATCGAGCCGCGGGTGGGATGAAAGCGGATTCCGAGAGTTCGAGCCGCTTCGATTTGGGCGTCGATGAGTCTGGTTTGGCCTCGAGGATACAGATAGGTGTGGTCGGCGGAAGTCGTGCAGCCCGTCAGAAGAAGTTCGCCCAGGCCCACGCTGGCGCCCAAGGCGGCGTAAGGTTCGGTGAGATGCCGCCAGATTTCGTAGTGGGTCGTCAGCCAGCGGAACAGGCCTTCATTCTGGGCGGCCGGAGTCGCGCGCGTCAAGGATTGGCACAGATGGTGGTGCGTGTTGATCATGCCCGGAATCACCACGCAGCCGCTCGCATCCAGGCGCTCGGCGCCGTCGCAGTCGAGATTCTTTCCCGCGGCTTCGATGACATGGCCGCGGATGAGGATGTCGGCGTCGGCGAGTTCCGTTCCGGCGTCGTCCATCGTCGCGATGCGCAGCGCATTTTTGATCAGCAGCGGGGGGCGCATGGAGGACAGTCTAGCACAATCGATATTGCGCCGGCGTCGGGCGCGGATTAGGGCAGGGGGCCTTCGGGGACCGTCAGGGGAACCACTGATTGATCGTCTGATCGTTCGTCCGGCCCGGAGATCGATTGTCGGCGAACGGGATCATAGAGCTCGTCGGGATCATGGTGGCCGAGGGGATCGAGGCTGCGGCCGGCGACGCGGCTGGACGCTTCGAGGATGAGCCGTCCCGGCAAGGACATGAAAACCGCCCACGGAGAAAGGTATTGCTTGGCCGCCCAGATGATGGTGTCTCGCAAATTCGACGGGCGTGCGAAAGGCATGACGAGGTAGGGGCCGCGGGGCACTCCCCAGGTTTCGGCGACTTTTTCCAGATTGGCTTTGATCGGCTCCAAGGAAAATTGAGATTTGGCCACGTCGAACGCGCCGAGCAGCCCCAGCGTGGTGTTGATGAGAAACCGAGCCACGGCTTTTGCGGCACCGCCGAAATCTCCCATCAACGCCAAGGAGAGGGCCGATTCGGGACCGTCTAAATTCTGGAACATATTGACGATCGCTTTGCGCACCGGCTCGGGAAACAAAGGGTTGATGACGTGCTTGATGACAGGCTGCATGAGGTAATTATCGATATGAAGATTGACGGCGAAGAAGAATCGATTGAACGCCTCCCACGGGTCCCACACGTAGCCGGGTTCGCCTTCCTGGGGAGGGGGGGGCATCGGCCGCCGAGTGCCGGTGGGGCAGGCGGCGAGGCTCGTAACGCCGCCGAGAGAAGAAGGGGAGACGACGTCGTGGCCTCCGGGCTGTCCGGGGTTGCCGGGATCGAAGTTGAGATTGCGCGCCGTCTCATCCATGAGGCCAGAGAGCTCGTCCTTTTTCCCTTCGGGATATGTTTGCTCCGCAGGAGCAGGGGATTGGGCCGGCGGCGAAAGCAAACGCTGCCAACGATAAGAACCCCCATATTCGCCGGGCGGAATACTGTCGTTGTTGCCGATGCGGGTGTACCACCAGCGGCCGTCGGCGCTTTGGGCGTCCGTAGACAGTTCAATGGAAAAATCCCCTTCGCGGTCGTTGCCCTCCTGAATCCAGTGTCCGGTCCAAATCCGGCCCTCCAAGGTGCTCTGGGTGATGCGCCCGCATTCGCGCTGGTAGGGGCCGGTGCCGTCTTCTCCGAGCACGGCTTCGTACATCCATTTTTCTTCTTGGATCAACCAACGGCCGCTGAGGCTCGGCCGCGAATCAGCGGGAGAAGCCGCTCCGCCCTGCGCCTGAGCGACGGGCGCGAGTTGAAGGAGCGTGAGCAAAAGGACGGATGTTCTTAGGTATCCCAATCTCTTGTATATAACACGTCATCAGGCCCCCTGGATGGGCCTTTGGACCTGGGTCACCGCTAGCATGAGGCCTAGAAGCGTTGTCCCGGGGTAATAGATCAGCGGATTGAAGTGGGCGCGAGCGCAGCCGCGAGGGGCGAACGGC
>JBBTHA010000144.1:0-10121 GCA_038060535.1 Elusimicrobiota bacterium
ACGAGCGAAATTTGACAACAAACGACCGAAGATGTACGATGGACCACGGCGCTAGTATAACGCGTTTTTTAACCGCGCGCCACAGGTTCAAAAGGGGGAAGCTCAATGTCTCATGTGATCGTCGAGGGGTGTCTGGGAGAAGTCTACGCCGCGTGCGTGGATGTCTGTCCGGTGGAGTGCATTCACCCCGGTCAATACAAGGGTGAGTCGTTCATGATCATCAATCCCGAGGTCTGCATCGACTGCGGAGTCTGCCTGCCCGAATGCCCCATCGGCGCCATCAAGGGCTCGGTCGACGAGGACCCGGCCTGGGCCAAGATCAACGCCGAACTCACGCCGACGTTCAAGGACAATCCTAAAGTCACGCCGCGCCCCCCCAACGACCCTCCGCGCAAGCCGACCAACAAGCTCGTCAAGTAACTCGCTCTTGATGCAAAAGACCGGGCGGCCGCCGTGGTCGCCCGGTCCTTTTGTTTTGTCGTCGGGCGAAACGCTTCCATGAACTACACCGTCTTGCACCGCACGCCGCTTGACGTCGCTGCGTCTCGCCTTTCGGGACTTGATCGCCTTCCTCTCGCTCAAGGGCTGTTTCGCACCAAGGCGGCGCAGGCCGTGTTGGAGTCGCGGGAGCTTCCGTCTCCGATGCCCTTCGACGACCTCGTGGCGTCTTTCGTCGCCGACCTCCCCTTGGCGGGACAGATCCAGCTTTCGATTAAAGCGCGCGTCGAGACCGGCTGGACGGACTGGCTCGACATGGGAACGTTGAGCCCGGACGGCTGGAACAGCCCCGCGCCCGCGTCCAGCGACGGCGCGAACGTGGACGTCGACACCCTCAAGCTCAAGAAGACGGCCGACGCCTTTCGCTACCGCCTCAAGTTCAAAGCCCCCAAGCAGGCCCTGCTGCTGCGTTCGGTCGCGGTCACGGTGTCGGACTCCAACGCCCCCGCCGCCCCGGCTCCCTTCGTGCACGGCCCCTGGGTCAAAGACTTAGGGATTTTCCCCCGCTCCCAGATGCAGACGCAAGAGACGTATCGCGACGACATCTGCTCTCCCACGTCCCTGGCCATGGTCTTGGAATTTTGGGGAGTCAAACGAGCGACCGAGGAAGTCGCCCTGGCCGTGAGAGATCGGAGCTCGCAACTCTTCGGCAACTGGCCCGCCAACGTGGCCTACGCCGGCGCCCAAGGACTCGAAGGACACGTCGCCAGGCTCGAGTCGCTGACCGACCTGGAGCAGGAAATCGCTCAAGGCCGACCCGTCATCGTCAGCGTCACTTTCGGACCCAACGAGCTTCCCTCGGCCCCGATCAAACAAACCAAAGGCCATATCATGGTCGTCGCAGGCTTCACCCCTCAGGGAGACGTCATCGCCTACGACCCGGCGGGGAAAAATCGCGAGCACGTTCGGCGCGTCTATCCCCGCGCCGATTTCCATAAAGTCTGGCGCGTCAACAAACGCGGCCTGAGCTATCTCATCGCCCCCACGTTTCCCCGGAGATTGAGCGTGGGCGTTCCGGTCGCCGATCTTTGGTCCGAGCCCCCGCGCCGCGCCGACATCAAGCTCGACGACGAGACGCACCTCTCCCAGCTTCTCTACGGCGAGGCGGTCACCGCGCTTGAGGCCAACAGGGACTGGGTGAAAGTGACGGCGGAGGAGCAGCGCAGCTTCCTTCCCAACGCCGCGTGGCAGGGCTATCCGGGTTGGCTTCGCGCCGACAGCCTCGTCTCGGCGGCCGCGACGCGCACCGACTCGGTCGTGCGCGTACGCCAGGCGCTTCTCCACCGCGGAGACGACCTGATCACGTTGTCGGTCGGCACCCGATTAACCCGGGTTTCGGAATCGATGGGAGCCGTGCGCGTGCGCCTGTTGGATGGAACTCTCGCCGAGATTAACTCCGACGCGCTCTACTCGGCCCCGTCGATACCCACGGCCGCCTCCCGCGCGGAGATCATACGCACCGCGGAGCTGTTTCTGGGCACAAGCTATTATTGGGGCGGACGCTCGGGCGTCCAGCCCGACCTAAAGATCGGCGTCGATTGCTCCGGACTCATCAGCCTCGCTTACCGCATTCACGGCCGCGACGTGCCGCGCGACTCCCATGAACAGAAATTGGACAGCCGCCCCGTGCGAGGAGCGCAGCTCCAAAGCGGAGATCTCGTATTTCTGACCGACGACGAGCGCGAGGACCTGGTCACGCACGTCATGATCTTCACCGGGGGCGACGGACTCATTGAAAGCCGCAAATCGTCGGGCCGCGTCCTGCGGACCACTTTTCTCGAGCGTTTCGCCTCTCCCTTGACCTCCATCGAATCCGGGGACGTGGTCAACGATTTCTCTTTTTCCAAGCCTCGCCGCCGCCGCATCTTTTTCGGCTCTTACTTCTAGGAAAAGAAACTTTAGTAGAATCCCGGCCATGAACCTTCGCGTGGCGGCCCTGCTCATGACGGCCGTGGCCCTGTGCGCCTCGGCCGCGACCCCCAAGGCGCGGCCCCCGTTCAAGGCGAAACCGGCCCCCAAAGCGGTCGCAGTTCCCCCGGCTCCCCCCCTCTACCCGGCGCGCTCGACCGAGCCCATCGTCTTCATCTGGCCGACGGAAGGCATGGTCGTCTCGAGCGCGGGCGAGTTTGTCTTTGGCTCCGTCGTCGCGGCCTCGGCCCCATTCGCCATCAACGGTACGACAATCTCCGTCCATAAAGACGGCGGCTTCCTCGCTTGGCTGCCGATCGCCCCGGGAACCTTCACGTTCCGGGGCGAACTCGCGCTGTCCTCCGGGACGGCGGTCGCCGAACGAACGATCATTGTTCCCACGCACTCGGCGCCGATGCCGCTGCCGGCGGACACGCTGGAGATCGATGCGGGCTCGCTGCTCCCCAAAACCGATCTCGATCTGCGTCCTGGCGATTGGCTTCTGGTCCGCATGAAGGCGACTCCGGGAAAAACCGCGCGTTATCGCATCGGCAAGGGGCCATGGCGGGATTTGCGGGAGGCCAATCCCGCTCTAGGCCTCTACGAGGAACTCAGGCAAATCACCCCGCTCGAGGAATTCGAGGCCGCTCCGGTGGAATACAAGATCGTCCAGGGCTGGAGCTCCGCCGTCAAGGCGTCCAACGGCCGCGTCAGCGCCTCCTCCAGAATCATCGCCACGGCCTCGGTCAAGGCGAGCACGGCGGGATTCGTCAACATCAAAACCGGACCGGCCAACGGCTTTCTGTCCTTTCCCCTGCCCGGAACCCGCTTGCCCGTCACGGGCCGCGACAACGGCTCGCTGCGCGTTCAGCTCTCCGACACCCTGTCCGGGTGGATCGAAGCCAAGGACGTGAGGCTGTCTTCGGCCGCTCCGGTGCGCGCCGTCACCGGAAGCATTTCCGTCGTCAAGTCGACCAGCGGTGCCACCGTTTTGATCGGACTGACCGACAAGGCCGCTTTCACCATCGAGCCCTCGAAGGCGATGGACGCTTTGAACGTCCGCCTCTACCACGCGATCGGCCACACGAACTGGATCGTCAACGAAGCTCAGGATTTCGTCAAGGAGGTCCGCTGGCGTCAAAACGCCTGGGACACCGTCGACGTCACGATCCTCCTTCGGCCCGGAGCGACGCTCTGGGGCTGGTGGCCCAGCTTCGAGGGCGGATCTCTGAAAATCGATCTTCGCCAGGCGCCGACGGTTTCATTGAAAAATCCTCTCTCGCAGATCAGGGTCATGCTCGACCCCGGCCACATGCCGTCGGCCACCGGCGCCTTCGGGCCTTTGGGCACCACGGAAATGGACGCCAATTACGCCATCGCCTTGGCCGCCAAAGCCCGTCTCGAGCGCGAAGGAGCCGTCGTGCTCATGACGCGCAACGACCCCGGTCACGAAGTCTCCCTTGTCGAGAGGCCCCGGCTGGCCCTTGAGCAGGAGGCGGATCTTTTCGTCAGTCTCCACAACAATTCCTTGCCCGATGGCGAAAATCCTTTCGCCAAGCCGCGCGGCTTTTCCGTGTTTTATTACCATCCTCACAGCTTCGAACTGGGGCGGGCGGTTCACGCCGCCTTCAAGGAGAGCATCCGGCTCCCCGATGAAGGCCTGCGCTGGGGCAATCTGCTCGTCGCCCGTCAAAGCGCGATGCCCTCCATCCTCGTGGAAAACGCCTACATGATATTCCCCGAGCAGGAGGCGCTTCTCAACGACTCCGCCTTTCGCGAGGAGTTGGCCACGGCGATCACCCGCGGCGTCAAATCGTTCCTCGCCGGATACGCCAAACGACGATGATCGCCCCCGGCTGCGGCGCCCTGCCCGCGCTCATCGATTTGATCGCGTTCCTGTCCACGATCAGGGACATCGACGAGGACCGCGTCTGGGGGCGAGTGCTCGAGAAGCTCGCCGCCGCTTTGGACGCCGATGCCGGCTCCCATTTCGTCCACTTGCCCAAACCGGCCCAACTCGTCGCGCGTTCGGTCGTCGGCGGAGCCGGCCAGAGCCTCGTCTCCAGCCGCATCGAAATGGGCAAGGGTCTTTGCGGCTGGGTGGCGAAGTTCCGGGAGCCGCTGCTCATCGCCGACGCGTACTCGGATTCTCGCTTTTTAAAGGACATCGACGCGGCCAGCGGTTACCTGACCAAAACGGTGCTCGCCGTTCCCCTGCTTGACCGCCTCGAACTCGTCGGGGTCATCGAGCTGCTCAACAAACGGACGGGTCCCTTCACCTCCGACGATCTCGCCTGCGTCCAGGCCGTCTGCCAATGCGCGATCCTCGCTCTGCGCGGCCAGCGGCTGGAATCGACCGTGGACAAGGTCACGGCTCACAACGCCAGCATTCTGGAAAACCTGGGCGGAGGCTTCATCGCGGTCGACACCCACGGCCGCATCATGCTGTGCAACCCCGCGGCGAGAAAGATCCTGAACCTTCCCGAGACCATGCCGCTCAATGACCCCGCCGATCAAACGCTCATGGCCCTCCCCGCGATGGCGGACATATTGATGGACACCTTGGTGAAAAAGGAAACGGTCAAGCGCCGCGACCTGCCCTGGAAGCATCGAGGCGAACATCGGGTGCTCGGCTACTCGACATTGCTCATCCAAGACCCCCGCGGCCAAATCGTCGGGGCGGGGATCACGTTCCAGGACATCACGGCCTTCCAGAAAACATCATGAACCTCACAGACACGGCTCCGGCGTTCCTCCTCAAGGGAGTCGACGGGCGCGAGCACTCCCTCGATTCCGTCAAGGGAAACAAAGCGACCATCATCGTCTTCTCCTGCAATCATTGCCCCTATGTCGTCTTGAACGAGGACCGGCTCATCGCCGCATGCCTCGACACCCGCGACAAGGGCGTGGGCATGGCCGCGATCAATTCCAACGACGCGCAGCGCTACCCGGAAGATTCCTTCGAAGCCATGGTCGCCCGGGCCCGCGAAAAAAAATTTCCCTTCCCCTACCTGCGCGACGAAACCCAATCCGTCGCCAGGGCCTACGGCGCCACGCACACGCCGCATCTCTTCGTCTTCGACGCGCAACTGCGCCTGGCCTACACCGGAGCGATCGACGACGACAGCAGCTATAAGAACCGCAAGAAAGCCGAAAAGTTCTACCTCCGAGACGCTCTCGACGATTTGATCGCCGGCAGGCAAGTCCGTCTGGCGGACACCCACGCGATCGGCTGCACGATCAAGTGGAAGTAAGGCTTCCTGCGGCCGCCTGGCTCGCGCTGACGGCGGTCGCGCTCTGGGTCGGCCTGCGCTGGTTCGAACGGGCGATGGTGTTCTCCCCTATGAAATCGCTGTACGCCCATCCCGGCACCGTGGGCCTCACCTACGAATCCCTGTGGCTCACGGCCGAAGATGGGACTCGGCTGAGGGCCTGGTGGCTGCCGGGGCCCCGGGCCGACTCCCCCGTGATGCTCTGTCTTCACGGCAACGCGGGCAATATCTCCACGCGCACGGACAAGATGAGAATTTTCCACGACGGCGGCGCGGCCCAGCTCTGGATCGACTGGCGGGGATACGGCGAAAGCGGCGGAAGCCCCAGCGAGAGGGGCCTTCACATCGACGCTCAAGCCGCCTGGACGTGGCTGACCTCGGTCAAAAACATCCCTCCGGCCCGACTCGTGGTTTACGGCGAATCGTTGGGCGGCGGCCCGGCCGCAGCGCTCGCCCTTCGCGCGTTCCCCTCGGGGCTCATCCTCGACAGCACCTTCACCTCCATCCGGGACATGGCCGGCCTGCTCCTTCCCTGGTTTCCCGCGCGCCTGGTCAAGACGCGTTTTGACAACCTGGCCAAACTCCCCTCCATCGCCTGCCCGACCTTGATCCTCCACAGCCCGCAGGACGATGTCATTCCCTTCGGCATGGCTCGGCTCAACTTCGCCGCCTCGGGCGCCGCCCAAAAAACACTCGTCGAGCTCAAGGGCACTCATAACGAAGGGTTCCTGGAAACGGGCCCGGCCTACGGAGCCGCAATCAAGCGGTTTCTCTTGGCCCTGAGCAAGCCCCGAGAGAAGGTCTAATCCGCGTCGACGCCGCGCTGGGGACAGTGGCGGCGCAGCGCGCAGTCCTGGCAGGCGGGCCGAGCGGCCTTGCACACGCGCCGGCCGTGCCAGATGACCGAGTGCGACCAGAAACCCCACTCGCGGGGGGGCACGATCTCCATGAGGTCGCGTTCGATTTTGACCGGATCGATCTCATCGGTCAGTCCAAAACGGGTGCACAGCCTCCTCATGTGAGTGTCGACGACCACCCCCTCGGCTTTTCCGAAGACCTCGGACAGGATGACGTTGGCCGTTTTTCTCGCCACGCCGCGCAACGTAAGCAAATCCTCCATGCGTCCGGGAACCCGCCCGCCGAAACGATCCCGAACGGCCCGGGCGCTCTCGATGATCGCGCGCGCCTTCATGCGGTAGAAGCCGCACGACCGGACGAGGGCTTCGAGCTGCACGGGGTCGGCCTCGGCATAGGCGGCCACACCCTTGTAGCGCTTAAAGAGCGCGCGCGTCGCGGCGTTGACGCGCACGTCGGTGCATTGCGCCGAAAGAATCACCGCCACGAGAAGCTCCCAAGCGTCGCCGTAATTCAACTCGCAATGCGCGTCCGGATACAGCGTCTTGAGGCCGGCTAAAATCTTTTCCGCTCTCTCGGCGCGAACGCTCATTTCTTGTCGATGGGATAGTAGTAAAGCCCGAGGTTGACCGGGTTGTCGACGAGCCCGCGCACCCAGGTTCTCATGCCGTAGACTCCCGCGGGGTGAACGGTGAAAATCGCGCTCGCTTGGTCGTAGCCTTTGGCAAGAATCTTTTTATACAGGGACGCGCGGACCGACGGCGCGGGCTGCGCCGCGGCCATTTCAATGAGGGCATCGAGTTCCGCGTTGGTGTATCCTTGAGCCGAGGGATAGCGGCCCGCGGAATGATAAAAGGCGTAAACGAAATTGTGCGCATCGGGATAGTCGGCAAGCCAGCCCCTCGCGAACAGCGGCATCAATTGCCTTTGGGCCTTGTCCAGAAAGCTGGCCCAATCCACCCCGCGCAAATCGACGCGAAAGCGCGGGTTGAGCGATTCGAGATTTTTGCGCAAGATCTGGGCCGCGGCCTCCCTGTTCTCGGCGCCGGTGTTGTAGGTGAGGGTGAACCTAAAACCCTTGCTCCAAACCAGCCCCCCCCGCGCCTTGCGCAAATGCTCCTCGGCTTTTTTCAGGTCGTACGCGTACCGAGGCTGGGAGGGGTCGTGGCCGGGCACGCTGGGCGGAATCGGCCCCAACGCGCGCACGGCAGCTCCCTTGAACGTGTCGCGCAGGATCGCATCGTAGTCGAAGGCGTACGAAAAGCCCTTGCGCACGTCGTCGTCGGAGAAGAAATCGGGAGGGATGCCCTCCCCGTCGAGGCGGCCCGAGCCGATGTCGGGATTGGCGACGGGATTGATCTTGAACGTGAAAAACAGCGCCGGATCCGTTTGGAGCCGGCGCAAGCCGTCAAGCAGGACGACCCCGTCGATCCCTGCGAGCTGGGACGCGTAGGGACGAGGCGTCTCGATAAGGTCCGCGTCCCCGGCTTGGAGCATGAGCTTGCGGGTGTTGAATTCAGGAACGGACTTGATCAGCACCCGCTTGAGCCGGGCCGGGCCGCGAAAATAGGCCTCGTGCCTTTCCAGCAGCACGTAGCGCGCCGTCCTGTCCCAGCGCTCCAGCTTGAAGGGCCCCGCGCCGTTGGCGTTTTGATGCAGGTAGGATCGATCCTGCGGCGGGTCGTTGAATGATTTCCAGGTCCCCTCCGTGCCGTCCCACTCGCCGTGGGCGAGGCACCAAGCCTTGGGCACGATGTAGGACCAGCGGGCCATGATCGAAAGGAAGGGCCCGAAGGGCCGCGGCAGAGTCACGACCACGTCGCGCCCCTCGATGCGCACCGCCTGCGAGAGCGCGGCGAAGTCGAGCGTGATCGCTCCCGAGGAGTTGCGGGTGCTGGGCGCGCCCGCGATCGGCTCGAGCAACAGCGCCGAGGGCCCCCCGGAGCGATCCGTGATCATGAAACGAAGCAGCGAGTAGCGCACGTCCTCCGGCGTCACTTCGCTTCCATCGTGAAACCTGACCCCCTTGCGGATCGGGAACCGAAACGTCCGGCCGTCGGGGGACACGAGCTTGTTGGCCAGCGTCGGGACTTGCGAGGCGATGCGCGGCTCATACTCCGACAGGGAAGCGCCCTTGAAGGCGATGAGCGTTTCGTAGACGTTTTGAATCGCCGACTGGCTGGCGCCGTCGTAGGGATACGCGGGGTCGAGGCTGACGACCTCGCCGATCTCCAGATTGGTGAACATGTCCGGATTGCGGACCGGCTGCGCCGCGGCCACAGCCGCGCCCAGAAGAAGAATGTTCAGCATTCGGTCAAGATAGCGTTTCGCGCGAGCGGTGTAAAGCGGCTTGGTCTGGCCCGATGGGGCCTCGCCGGCATTTGACGAATATCAAAACAAAAATGCCCGGCTCGTGCTAGAATCCCGGGAGTTGGAATCAGGCGAGAGTCAAGGAGCCCGGGAATGGACGCCAACGCCGCTTGCGACGGGAAATGCCGTTGCCGCATCATCGCGTTTTTAGAATCCTCGATCGGCAAAAAAATCACGGTGGCCTTGGCCGGGGTGCTTTTATGCGGCTTCCTCCTCGCCCACCTGGTGGGAAATCTTTTTCTTTTCTCCGGAGAGGCCGCCTTCAATCACTACGCGGAACTCCTGATGGAAAACCCCCTCCTGCCCGCCGCCGAGATCGGCCTCGTCTTCCTTTTTCTCATGCACATCGCCCTGTCGGTCCGCGCCACATGGCTCAACCGCGCCGCGCGCCCCGAGGGCTACGTCGTTTACCGAAGCAAGGGCGCGCGCACGCCCGGCTCGCGCACCATGGCGGCGACCGGGGCCCTGCTTCTGGTCTTTCTCGCCGTTCATGTGGGCACGTTCAAGTACCAAGTCGGCGGATCCAAGGGAAGCGACTTGTTCGCGCATGTCAGCGGCTGGTTCGCCAACCCCGTGTACGCGCTCTTCTATATCCTCGCTTTGGGCGGCTTGGGCCTGCATCTTTCTCACGGCGCGCAAAGCGCCCTGCAAACCTTCGGCCTCAACCATCCCCGTTACACTCCGGCGCTCAAAAAAGCGGGTCTTGCGTTCGCGGCCCTGGTCTTTTTGGGATTCGCGAGCATGCCGCTGTACTTCGGCTTCATCCATAAGGCGGGCGGGGCTTGCTGTACGACGAGTTCGGGAGGTGCGAAATGAAGCTGGACTCCAAGGTCCCCTCGGGACCCATCGAAAAAACCTGGGACAAGCACCGCTTCGAGCTGAAGCTCGTCAACCCCGCCAACAAGCGCAAATTTAAGATCCTGGTCGTGGGAACGGGCCTGGCCGGCTCCTCGGCCGCGGCCAGCCTCGCCGAATTGGGCTATCAAGTCGAAACCTTCTGCGTGCAGGACTCGCCCCGCCGCGCGCACTCGATCGCTGCCCAAGGCGGCATCAACGCGGCCAAAAACTACCCCAACGACGGCGACTCGATCTGGCGCTTATTTTACGACACGGTCAAAGGCGGCGACTTCCGCGCAAGAGAAGCCAACGTGTACCGCCTCGCGCAGGTCTCCAACGCCATCATCGACCAGTGCGTCGCCCAGGGCGTGCCCTTCGCGC
>JBBTHA010000145.1:0-31591 GCA_038060535.1 Elusimicrobiota bacterium
GCCTATCACGTCGTTTTCGCTAGACCCCCTGAAAAACGAAGCGCCGTCTCGCTAGAATCCTGCTTATTGCGGTACAGTTGGAACTGGATAGCGACGGCAAGGGAAAGGAGGTCGCTGTCGTCTGAGTTGGGACTTATCTGCAAACTCGTCCTAAAACTGGTTTGTGGAAAACCTTTTTCGGTCGCTTGGCCCAATCGCTTCGCGTCTTCGCGGCTCAAACGGCGTTGAACAAAATAATCCGCGCGTTCTCATCGCTGAAGATTTCCGGCTCATTGAGCGGGTTCTTAGGGCTTGGTGGGAAACGACCCTCTCAGAAAACGAGAGCCGACTCGCAGGGGCTTCAACAGGAAGGGCGCGAACGCCAATGCGGCCCGACCGACCGTGAGCGGACTGCTCCAATTCCCATAGCGCAGGCTGGCCGACAGATGCCGGCGCGCCTCGCCGATATAACCTATATCGAGGGCGGCGGAGCCGATCCATTCATGCGTGCGCGCCAGCGTTGAGCGGACCAATGCTTCGGGGAGCCGGATGCGCTCCGCGCCCTCCCGCAATTCGCGCTCCATAATTTTCAGAAAATTCCGTCCGATGACGATGCTGTTCTTAGGCGCCGTCAGCTGATCCTGAGCGCCGATTCGATACCGAATCGAGGTGACATCGAGAAACGCCACCGCCCCTTCCCGGCAGGTTCTGAGATGATAATCAAAATCCTCGCCGGCGGGCGTCAGGGTGGGATCGAAGCCCCCGACTTTTTCGAGGCGCTCGCGACGGATCAGAACCGTCGAGGTGTGCACGAGACTGCCGAGGACCATCGGGGAGTAAATGTCACCGACATAGAGCCTGGCGTCTTCAAGACCCGAAGGGATATCGGCGGCGACATCTTTTAGGACATGCTTTTCGGAAAATATCTCCGCGACAGAGAAGATCGTGTGCGCGTGATACATGATCCTCAAATATTTCGGTTCGATGAGGTCTCCGGATTCATTGAGACCCTCCATATCGGTCCAAATCATCCCCGCCGCGGGCGCGTAGCGCAGGCAATCGAGCTGCAGAGCGAGTTTCCATGGCTTCCACTCGTCGTCGGAATCCAAGAATGCCAGATAATCGCCCTTCGCCGAGCGCATGGCATGATTGCGAGCCTCTGCGACCCCCCCATTGCGGGAGAGCCCGATATAGCGCACACGGGGTTCGTTCCCATACCGCTTGCGCACGAGTTCCTCAGTCCCATCCGTGGAGGCGTCATCAACGATGAGAATCTCGATATGGCCGTAGGATTGCGCAAGGGCCGAGTCGATGGCGGTCGACAAACAGTACGCTCGGTTATAAGTGGGAACGATGATGCTGACCAGACCCGTATTCATAGAGGCCGGTATTGTATCGTTTTTATTTGAGAGTGGCTTGGTCTAACAGGCTCTTAAAGGTATGATACTGGAGGAACCTCCTTCTCATTCGCTCATGCCATTGAATATTCTCAGAAATCATGCGGAACTGGAGGGAATTCGGGCTGCATGGCGGCGCCTCGAATCGCGCGGCACCCACCCCACCCAGCAGTTCATATGGATGAAGGCCTGCGCGGAGATATTCGCCCGCCCGGGTGAATTGAGGATCGTGCAGCTGGAGGAAGACGGGGAAACCATCGCCATTGCCCCCTTGATTGCCCGTCAAGCCAGCCGACGCTGGGAATTTTTGGGCATGGATGAAACTCAGGAACCCACGGATGCCCTCTATGCCGACGCGCGCGCGGCGCGATCTTTGGCCGCGGGTTTGGTCGCTCTGCGTGTTCCACTCGCCATGGAACGCATTCCGGAAGCTTCTCAATTGCCCGCCGCGTTTGAAAACGCGTGCCGTCTGCGCGGTCTATGCATCCGCCGCCAGGCCGCCGCTTATCCCTCTCTGGAGCTGAGGGCCTCTGACGGAGAGCACATCACGCCCCTCAATTCCGGCAGACGTTCCGATTTGCGCCGTGCGGAGCGCAAGGCGCGGGAGATGGGAGTCGTCTCCTATGAAATGCTGTCGCCGACTCCCGAAACCGTGGGGACGCTGCTGGAACAGGCGATGAGCGTGGAAGCCTCCAGTTGGAAATTGCAGGCCAAAACCGCTTTGGTTCTGGACGCGGTCCTCGCGGATTTTTACAAGACATTCACTTACGCCGCCAGCGAACAAGGCGTTCTCAGGCTTTCCTTTCTCCGTATCGGCGGGCGGGCGGCGGCGATGCAGTTGGCGGTGGAAGCGCATGGCCGACTCTGGCTGTTTAAGATCGGTTATGACGAGCATTTCGCCCGCTGTTCTCCGGGGAACTTATTGCTTCAAGAGGTCATTCGACATTGCGCAAAGCAGGGCTTAAAGTCCATTGATTTTTTGGGCACCGTAGAACCCTGGACTCGGAACTGGACTCAGCGCGAGACATCCTGCTTGATGCTGCGCAGTTATCCGCCGACGTTGGCTGGGGGCGTGGACTTGGCTCAGGATGCCTTGCAGGCTATCATCAAAAAGATGACTCGGCGCGCGGGAGACCGGAAATGATCTCGACGTTCAATAAAATCAAGTGGTCATGTTGGGAGCGAGTCTCTCGAATTTTGGCCGGCACTTATATCGTCGGCCCGGATCTTAAAGACGCCGTGACCGCGTGCCGACGCCTGACGACGACGGGCATGGGATCGATCGTGTGCTACTGGGATGCTCCCGGGGATGCCCCCGAGGCCATCGCGGCCATGCACATCAAAGCGTCGGAGGCGCTCCACGCGGCAGAAGCGGACTGCGTGCTGTCGATCAAGTCGCCGGCCTTGCGTTTTGACCCTCAACTGCACGCCCAGATCGCGCAGCACGCGCGCAGTCGGGGTCTCGCGCTCCACTTCGACTCGCACGCGCCCGAGACTGCCGATGAAACCTTCGCCGCCATCGAGGGGCTGCTCCCGCTGAAGGCGACGCTGGGATGCACGCTGCCAGGACGATGGCGCCGCAGCCTTGCGGACGCCGCTTGGGCCGTCGAACGGGGTCTGCGCGTCAGGGTCGTTAAAGGACAGTGGGCCGACAACACGCACCCCGAGGGAGATAGCCGGGAAATGTTCTTGGCGGTCGTCGATCGCCTTGCCGGGCGCGCATGCCATGTCGGCGTGGCGACGCATGACGGCGCCTTGGCGCGCGAGGCCTTGGCTCGTCTTAAGAAAAAAAACACCCCTTGTGAGTTGGAGCTTCTCTATGGCCTGCCGATGAAGCAAGCCCGACAGGCCGCCTTGGACGCAGGCATTGGAGTTCGAATCTATCTCCCCTTCGGATACGGCTGGGTTCCGTATTGCGCATCCCAGGTGCGCAAGCATCCGACCATTCTCTACTGGATGCTGCGCGACTTCCTGTCAGTTTCGCTTGGCCTTGGGTCGCGATCTTAAGGCGGTCAGTTCCGGCTCGCGTCCAAAGCGAAGAGTAAATGTGAACTTGGTCACGGTTCCCAAGGCGCTCATGGGATTGATTGAAGCGTCCAGTTGATAGTTGGACAGCCTCAGACCAAAACCCCCCACCACGCTCGACCTCACTGCCCCGACGCTGCCCTTTGCCATCTTATAGGCTCCGCGCAAGGTGATGATACCGCCCATTGTGGTTTCCACGCCCGCGCTGGCGTCCGTCGTCCTTTCGACAATCCCTCTCGACAGGCCGATTGCGATGCTTGTCGGCACCTGGCTGAAGGCATAGGCGGCCGCGACGGCCGCGGTCAAGGGCAGTTGCTCGGCTTGCGATTGATATTTCATCGACGGTCCCATATTTCTTACGGACAAGCCCAAGGTCAGAGGCGCCGACTCGAAGCGATGCAGCGCCCCCGCGTCGACGATGGCGGCCATGGCCTTCACGTCGGCCAGCTGGGATTGGAAGAGTTTCGCGCTCAACCCGATAAAGGTTGAATCGGCGAGGGGCCGAGACAGCGAGAGATTGAAAACACGCTCTTGGGCGGAGAAGCCTCCCGTCTGATTGCCCAGCGCGTCGCGTCCGTCCATATTGTTCACCGTAAAACCGAGATACCCGACCCCGATGGCGCCGAGGGGTGTTTTCGGATAAGCGAAATTGAGGGACATCAAACGGCTGTTCAATAGATACGAAGAATAAAATGCGGAGGCTTCCGGGCGCTCCAGCCGGCTTAAGCCGGCGGGATTGACGTCCATGGCTCCGGCATTGTCGGCAATGGCGACAAATCCGGCACCCAAGACTTCGTAACGGGCATCATGGGCGATGTTCAATGTGCTCGCACCCACGACAGAGGCCAAGGCCGCAGGGGCCGATGTCAACCAAAGAATGGCCAGGAAGGCCGCCCTGCCGCTCCATGATTGACAATTAGTTTTCATCGGATTTCACCGGATAATTGCGAACTGCCCTTTGGCGACGTCAGTGCGATCCCGACGGTGCACCTTGACGACGTAGAAGTAAACTCCGCTGCCTATCTGGCTCGCGTTCCATGTGGCTTCGTAAGCGGCTGCCGTTATTTGCGCGCGCGTGATGACGCTGGGCGGGCCCGCGACCGTCTGCTGGTGCAACAACTGTCCGGCGGCGTTATAAACATTGATTTCCGCGCTTTCCCCGGAGCCCGCCTCGATGTGGAAGGTCGGTTGATCGTTGCGTCTGACGGGATTAGGAAACACATAAACCGACGGCAATTCAGTCGTGGACTGTTGGGAATAATAAAGAGGGGCATAGATGGAGAAATGAGCAAGCTGTCCGCTGACTCTGCATGCGGCTTGATCGAAGGTCGAGCCGGAAACGGTCTGCCACCGACGCACCGTCGGGTTCCAGTAATACAGGTTCGTGCCGGCCACACAGGGTGAAACCGCGAGGCTTAAGCCGACGGGCGCAGAGAAATTCAGGCCCTCCGGGCCGAGGTCCACCCAGTTGCCCGCGCTGGCGAGGTTTTGGGCCCGCAAGCTCAAGCCCTGAAGCTGCGCGTAAACGGTGCTCAGCGGGTTCAAGGGCGTCATGGAAATTGTCGTTTGAGTCGAAGGCGCGACGGCTCCCGCCGGGACGATCAGTTGAGCCTGCGTGTCTTCATCAGCAATCGCCGCCCCCTGCGCTGAGTCAATCCAAGTGAAGCTGGGAGTGTAATAGTCGGAGCCGGACACGGAGTTGTTCCCCACTGTGACGGAGATCGCGCTTTGGGCTGAGTTCCCCGAGGTATCAACGGCTTTGGCCATCAGCGTATGAACCCCGCTGGCAAAGTGTTGAGTGTGCCACGTCGCGGCATAGGGGTAGAGCGAGTCGCTCGACAGCAGCTGGCTGTCGACGTAGAACTCCACGCGCGACACCGCGACATTGTCTGTTGCCGTTGCCAGGATGTTGATCTTGCGGCGCACGGTGTCGCCGTCGCGCGGCGAACTCAGCACGACGGAGGGAGCGAGCGTGTCGGCCGCAGCCGGGAGCGTCCTCGTTGAAACAGCGACTGATTGCGCCGAGACGTTGCCCGCGGCGTCAAAAGCCGCGACGGTGTAAGTATAAGTGGTCGAAGGAGTCCGACCGCCGTCGGAGAAAGACGTCGTTGCCCGCGTCGAGACTTGGATTCCTCCGCGGAAGACTTTATAGCCTGTCACGCCGACATTGTCGGTCGAGGCGCTCCACGACACATTGATCTGCGTCGAGGACACCGCCGTCGCGCTCACGGGTGTGGGGATCGAAGGCGCCGTCACGTCGCTGAGATCATTGCTTGCCGTAAATGAAATCGTGACGGTGGCGGACACATTGCCGGAGCTGTCAATGGCCCTGGCCCTGAGGGTGTGAGCGCCATTGCTTAAGTCTCTCGTATTGAGGCTGAAGGTCCAGGTCGCGGTTCCCGTGGCGTTTTGATACCCCCCCCCGTCAACGGACACCTGCACTCCGGACACGGCGACGTCGTCGGTCGCGTTTCCGGTGACGACAATCGTGCCCGTCAATGTCGCCCCATTGGCCGGCGAGGTGAGCCCGATGCCTGGCAAGACCGTATCACCGGCCGGCGCCGTCCTTGTGGACACCGCGCTTGCTTGTGCCGAGACGTTTCCCCACACATCAAACGCGGACACGGAATAAGAGTAAGTCGTTGATGGAGTCAAGCCGACGTCGACAAATGAAGTCGTCGTCGCAGTCGCGATCTGCACCGCGCCGCGCAAGACTTTGTAGCCGGTCACCCCGACATTGTCGGTCGAGGCGGTCCACGACACGTTGATCTGGGTGGACGAAAGGCTGGTGGCTCGCAGTCCGGAGGGCACGCTCGGGGGCGTGGTGTCGATCGTGCCCGGGTAGGTGATTTGGTGAAGCTTCGTTCCCAAGGCCTGGCGCGCGGCGCTCAGGGCAGAGGGATTATTGTTGAACGTATACGAATTCGTGATCCAACTGTTGATTTGAGCCGTGACGAAGGCGCTTTCTCCGGAGTTGGATAGGGCGCGAAGATATTCATAGTCCTGCATCCCGTCGCGAATCATCTTCAAGCGCAGGCTGGGCAGCCAGATGGGGGTGGCCGTTCCCGCATAAGAGGCGCTGGCGGGATAGACCAAAGTGCCGTCGCCGTGTCCTCCGGCATAATACACCGACTCGAATGAATTCGCGGCTTTTGCCGGATGGCCGCAGTCGTAATTGAGAGTGTTGGAGCAGATGTCGGCGAAGTAATACAGTTCGCCGGATTGGTTGTGCCGAAAGGTCAGCCACTCCATGGCCCGATTCGCCACGGGGGTGCCGTCCACATTGTAGTTGGGCCACGTGGCGTTGCTCGTCCCGAGATACCCGTTGGTGCAGGTGCCCGCCGACTCACAGCTTTGATAGGACCAAAGCCTTCGCCTGGAATTTCCATTAAGCCAATTGTCGTAGCTGGATCGTTGATTCGTTCCTCCTTGGGGATCCAGTTCATTGACGATGGGAACGAGCCAGTCGATGGCGTTCAAGGCCCCATTGGCCGCGGCCGCCGCGATGCTCGCGGTCACTAAATTGGGAATGATGGGCGTCGAGTACGTGTGCTCTAAGTTCCCATTGCTGACCAAGGTCGACCACGAGCAGCCCATCGGCGGCTCATCGCAGAGATAGTTGAATATCGTCGGGAACCAGCCTTTGGCCGTGAAATGAGTGGCGAAGTTCTGCACCGTGGCCGCGCTGCTTGAGACATCGCCCAACACCCTCAGGGAATAGCTGGTCAGTTTCGCTCCCTGCAGGATGCCTCTGACGTTGGCATTGGTGCCGTTAAAGAGCGGACCGTACATGGCATCAAAGGTCTCGAAACTTCCCGACTCCGGGTAGATATTCGTCAATGCGCCCAGGCTGAAACGATTATCGAGCATCTGGACGGCGATGTCGATGTGGTTTAACGTCACACCCAAGTCCGAATCGCCCCCCGCGCCCGGATAAGCCCCGCATCCACTGATGGACCCGTACGCCTGAAGGCAGAACCCGCCGTATCCCACCTCGGTGTACGAGGGCAAGGACGACGTCGAGGGCATTTGCCACGCCCATACGCCGTAAACAACGGGCATGACCGCGAGCACGGTGCCGCCGCTGGCCACCGTGACGGTCCCGCTGTAGTAGCCCGAAGGCGCGTTCGTGGGGACATGGACGTCGATCCAAACACTTTGATTTTGATTGCCCGCGACGTTGAAAGGAAACGCATTGGTGGTCTGATGGTAGTAAGGATCAACGGCCGGAATGAGGATATCCGGGATGAAGCCCGTGGTATTTAAAAACGTGACGCCGGTCGCGGTCTTGAACGTGATGTTTTGATAGGCCTGGCGGTAAACGACGATGTCCGTGGATGCCGCGGAAATGCGGCTTGACGTCCGGGCATTGACCAGGTCGCTCATGGTGACGGAGAGATTCGGGATTCCGCCGGCCGGCGCCTGGACATGGACCTGAAAGCTCTGGGTTTCGTTTCGCATCGCGTAGACGACGGCCCAATGGAGCGCGCCCGGTGTTCCCGTGTTGCGCAGCACCTTTGCGAGCGGGCCCGTAATCCAAATATTGGAAGGATAATTCGCTGGATTTTGATCAATGGAAGGCATGTAGGCGGAATCTAAAGGGTCGGTTTGGGCGAGGGCTGGAATTGAGACCGCCAGCAAGGACACAAAGAAGAAATGGTTGAAAGTTTTTCCCATGGTCATCTTGTCAAGTGCCGCACCGTAGTGTAGGTCCTTCACGCATTGGCTGCCACCAAACATGAAGTAAACCCTGCTTGGGTCCCATGCGGTGAGTGTAACCCCTCAGTTGAGAACATTCCATGATCAAATTGTTACAACCGCAACGCGGTGTAGGGATGTCAGAAAAAAATGGATTGGCGCGTGGTCGCAGGATAGTGACCTTCAGCCGCGACCGGATTCAATCGAAGGCTACCGGCGTCCGCCGTCCTCGAGTCGCAGGGAGAGCGCTGCGTTGAGCGCCAGCAGGAGCAAGGTCGCGGCGACCAGGCACACGGAAAGCGCGTTGATCTCGGGGGTGACGCCGAATTTCATCATGGAGTAGATCTTGATCGGCATGGTCACGATCCCGATGCCGGCGATAAAGAAGGAAATCACGAAATCCTCGAAGCTGACGGTGAAGGACAGCAGGGCTCCCGAGATGATCGCGGGCATGGCCAAGGGCAAAGTCACCTTCATGAAGGCTTGAAACTCCGTGGCTCCGAGGTCCATCGCGGCTTCCTCCAGGGACGATTCCTGCAAGGAGATCAGTCGAGCGCGGATGGCGGCGACGGTATAGGGCAGGCAAATCAAGGCGTGAGCGCAGGCGAGAGCCGCGAAGTCGAGTTCGTAGCCGGCGCGGATGAGGAAACTCAAGATTCCAACCCCGAGCGCGACCTCCGGCATCATCAGGGGGACGTTGAGAAGCGCCGAGTAGGCGCTGCGGCCGCCAAAGGGCTGGTGTCGAACCATGGCGTAGGACGCCAGCATGCCCAAAAACGCGGCGATGGCGGCGGCCGCCGCGGCCAATTCCAGGGAGGTCCACATCGCGCGCATCAGCTCGACGTCTTGGACGAGAGCCTTGTACCACTTGAAGGTAAACCCCCTCCACACCACGTTGCGGCGGGCGTCGTTGAACGAGAAGACGAACATCACCGCCAAGGGCAGGTAGAGGAAGGCGAATAAGGCCGCGCAGTAAGAGGCCAGGAACCGTCCCCGCTTCACGCCTGCTCCTCCCAACGTTGATACAGCCACAGGCCAGCGATCAGGCCCGATAACAGAATCGACGTCAAGGCCGCGCCGAAGGGCCAGTCCTGGGCCATCATGAATTGGTTGGAAATCAGGTTGCCCAGCAGGTAGTAGCGCGGGCCTCCCAGAAGCTCGGCGGTCAGAAAGTCCCCCAGGCACGGAATGAAGGTCAGCAGGCAGCCGGCGACCACGCCGGGAAGCGAGAGCGGAAGCGTGACCTTGAAGAACGCCGTCCACCGATCGGCTCCGAGGTCATAAGCGGCTTCAATGATCGAGCGGGGGATTTTTTCCAGCGACGCGTACAAGGGCAAAACGGTGAAGGGGAGGTAGAAATACACCAGCCCCAGCAGTATTGCGAAGGGCGTATACAAAAAGCCCACGGGAGAGTTGAGAAAGCCCAAACGCAGCAGGGTGGTGTTGATCAGGCCCTCCTTGCCGAGAACGATCATCCATGAATAGAAAGCCACCAGACAGGAACTCCAGAAAGGGAGCATCAATGCCACGAGAAGCGCGTTGCGCCAGCGTCCGGCGCGAAACGTCAGGAAATAGGCCAAGGGATAGCCTAGAAGCAGGCACAGGGCTGCAGTCGAACCCGCGAAGGCCAGTGTCCGAATCAAGACCGGGAGATACTTTGGGTCGAAGGCCCGCCGATAATTGTGCAGTCCCAGGGTCCAGACGATCGTCCCGTAGGGGCCGTTGGTGGCGAAGGAAAGCGTGACCAGCCCCAGGGCGGGGATGACCAGAAAAAAAAGAAGCCACAAGGCGGCGGGAGCCAGCAAAATGTGGCTGGCCGCGGGCTTGCGGCCTCCCAGAAGCCAGGACAAGGCGTTCTGCACGACCTAGGCCTCCGTCTCGGAAAACGGCTGCGGGCCAAGCTTCAACATCTCAATTCTCGGGGGGTTTCAAGAGAGGTTCGCCGAATTCTCGTCGTATGGTAACAAATTCATCGACAAGTGATATAATGAGAACATGAAAAATCGATGCCTGCTGATCGTCGCGTTGTTCCTAAATCCCAGCGCGGCCTTTGCGGCCAAGAACGTCGTTTTATTTATCGGCGACGGCATGGGGCAAGCCGTGATCACCGCCGCGCGCCTGCATTATCATGGAGCGCGGGGCAGCCTGGGGCTGGAGCGCATGCCCTACACCGCTTTCTCTAAAACGTATTCCCTAGACAGCACGGTGACCGATTCCGCGGCGGGTGCGACCGCCCTTGCCACGGGGCGCAAGGTCGCCAATGGGGAGCTCAGCATGTCCAGCGGCGCCGTTTTGGCGACGGTCGCGGAACTGGCGAAGTTGTCGGGCAAGTCCGTGGGCATCGTCTCGACGACCCGCCTGACCCACGCCACACCCGCCGCTTTTTACGGCCATGTCAAAGACCGCGACGGCGAAGGTGATTTGGCTCGGCAATTGCTCAATTCCAATTTCGACGTGTTCTTGGGAGGCGGACTCAAAAAATTCGATCCGGCCCTTATTCTGAAGGCGGGGAAATTCGAATTGGTTCGCACGCGCTCGGAGCTGGTGCGCGCGGCGAGTTCTCCCCTCTCGGGACGGGAGAGAAAGCCGCTTTTGGGACTATTCAATAATGATCACTTGAGCTATGAGGTGGATCGCTCCTCGACTTCGGAGGAGCCCTCCTTGGCGGAACTGACCGACGCCGCTTTGGCCGTTTTAAGGCGTAATCCGAAAGGATTTTTCTTGATGGTGGAAGGAGGACGCATCGATCATGCGGAGCATGAAAACCATGCGGCGCGAGCTTTAGGTGAAATGAACGCCTTTGACGCGGCGATTTCCTTGGCGTTGGGCCGCGTCGATTTAGGGGAGACGCTCGTGATCGTGACCTCCGACCATGAGACGGGAGGAGTCTCTCTCAACGGGTATCCGGCCCACGGGGAGAGCCTCCTGACATACCCGAATCTGACGTTCGCCTCCGGTCCTGGGCAGGCGCTGACTCCCCCAGTCGCCCTTCTGGCCGACGACTCGGCCAAGCACACCGCAGTGGACGTCCCCGTTTACGCGGCAGGCGCGGGCGCCCAGGCCGTGCACGGGGTCATGGAAAATACGGACCTATTCCCGATCATGGTCGCGGGCTGGGGGCGCAAACCCTAGGCGACTTTGACGTCGGCCCACGTCTGGCTCCACAACTCGGATTGTTCGGGATCGAGAACATGATGGAGCTTCAAATTCTTCATGACGGAGGGCGGGGGATAGACCCTGGGGTCTAGACGCAGCGCTTTGTCGACGAGGGGATTCGCGGCCCTATTGGGTGTCGCATAGCGCACGGAGTTGGCGATTTCAGCGGCCACCGAGGGCTCGAGCAAGTAGTCGATGAGCCGCAGCGCGTTCTGCCGGTGCCGGGCGCCGCGCATGACGGCCAGGCAGTCCACCCACATATATGTCCCTTCCTTCGGGATCACGTAATCAAGATCGGGATTTTCTCTTGCGGTCTGGAACAGGTCTCCGGACCACGTCATGGCCAGGTCGATTTCCCCCGCGACGAGGCTGTTGAGGTAGGAGGAGCTTGAGTACTGTTTGACCAGGGGTTTCTGCTTGATCAAAAGCTCGCGGATGCGGCGAAAGTCTTGCGGGTCGCGCGTGGCTTGAGGGATGTTGAGCAGCTGCATGGCCACGGCGACGCAGTCCCTGACGTTGTCGAGCATGGACACGCGGTCCTTGTACTTTTCGTCCCAGAGATCCCACCACGACGTCGGAGGGGTTTTGAGCTTTTTGCGGTTGAAGCCGATGCCGGTCGTTCCCCATAGATAAGGGACGGTGATTTCGTCGGGATCGTACACCGGCGAGCGAAAGCGCGGGGCGAGATTGGCGATGTTGCTCAGTGAGCCGGGAGGGATGGGATCGATGAGGTTGAGGGATTTAAAGCGCGGAATGAGGTAGTCTCCCACGACGATGAGATCGTAGCCGCGGGCCCCCGCCCGGATCTTAGTGAACATTTCGTCCTCATCGGCGAACAGGTCGTAACGCACCGCGATGCCGGTGCGCTGGGTGAACTTCGGCAGCGTGTCTTTGCCGATGTAATTCGACCAGTTGAAGAAGTTCACCACCTGCTGATTCTCGGCTCGCCGGCAGGCGGCCAACAACCAGGGCAGGACGGGAGCGAGGACCGCGGCCTTGAGAAAGTCGCGGCGTGAGACGGGCTCAGCCATCTCGCTCAAGAATATAAACGTCTTCGGGCTGGACGGCGGCGATGACCGGGACGTCCTTATCGTCGTGGACCGCGTAGCGATCGCCTCCGGCCAGCGCCACCGTCAGTCGTTCCGGGAGGCTTTGAAACATTCGCAGATAGATTTGGCAGCCGTCTCCCAAAAACACCGTGTCCTTGAGAATCGCCTCAAATCGCAGCGAGCCGAAAGGGAGCTCATCCTTGTAATAGACCTTGACCCGCTCGGGGCGGATGGCGACCTTAACGAGGGCCCCGACCTCGGGCAACGATTCGCCGGGATCGAGGGGAACGTCCAATTCGTGCTCGTCTTCCAGCTTCAGATGCGCCCGGCCCTGGCTTCCGGGCAGGACGCGCGCGGAAAATATGTTCGCCCCCCCGATGAAATCGGCGACGAAGCTGGTCTTGGGCATTTCGTAGATCTCGCCCGGGGTGCCGACTTGCTCGATGCGGCCGTGATTGAACACCGCGATGCGGTCGGACATCGTCATGGCTTCTTCTTGGTCGTGGGTGACGTACACGAAAGCCAGTCCGAGGCGCTTTTGCAGGTTCTTGAGTTCCAGCTGCATCTCCTTGCGCAGCTTGAGATCAAGCGCTCCAAGAGGTTCGTCAAGGAGCAGCAACGCGGGACGTCCGGCGATGGCGCGCGCCAGCGCGATGCGCTGCATTTGGCCCCCGGAGAGGGACGTGGTGCGTCGGTTTTCAAAGCCCGAGAGCTTGACCATCGCCAAAGCCTCGGGGATGCGGCGGCGGATTTCTTCCTCGGGGACTTTGTCCATGCGCATGCCGAAGGCGATGTTGTCGGCCACGCTCAGGTGCGGGAACAGGGCATAGTGTTGAAAAACGGTATGCACGTCTCGATCGTAGGCGGGAGTCTCGGTGACGTCGACGCCGTTGAGGCGCACCCGGCCCGAATCTGGAGACTCGAAGCCGGCGATGATGCGCAGCGTCGTCGTCTTGCCGCAGCCGGAGGGCCCGAGCAGCGTCATGAATTCGCCTTTGCGCACGCTCAGCGAGACGTCCCGCAGAACTTGGGAGGCGGCGAAGCTTTTGTTGATCGGCCCGATTTCCAGAAGCGCGTCTTCGTTCACGGGGAACATTATACTACGCGGTCCAGTCTTCGACGCCTTTTTTGATGAGAGCGAACGCCGCGTCGGCTTGGGCGTCGGTCAGGATCAGGGGAGGCGCTAGGCGGATGGTCTGGGTGTGAGTGTCCTTGGCCAGGAGTCCGCGCTTCAGGAGGAGTTCGACAAGAGGGCGCACCGGAGCCTTGAATTCGAGGGCGATCATAAGGCCGCGGCCCCGGACCTCCTTAAGTAGGGGATGTGACAGAGTCTCCAGCAGCGCCCTCAAGCGGGCGCCGACGCGGGAGGCCTTCTGGGGCATGCGTTCGTCGATGAGCGCGCCAAGCGCCGCCGTGCCCACGGCGCAAGCGAGCGGATTGCCGCCGTAGGTCGAGCCATGGCTTCCGGGAGTGAACGTCTCCATGACCTCCGGGTCTGCGCACATCGCCGATATCGGGTAGACCCCTCCGGAGAGCGCCTTGCCTAAAATATAAATATCGGGAACGACGCGTTCATGATCGCAAGCGAACATTTTTCCGGTGCGGCCCAAGCCGGTCTGAATTTCGTCGGCGCACATCAAGATGTTTTTTGCCGAGCAGATGGCGCGCACGTCGCTCAGCCATCCTTTGGCGGGAATGATCACCCCGGCTTCTCCTTGGATGGGTTCGAAGAGAAATCCCGCGGTGTTGGGGCCGATGGCTTGCTCCAGGGCGGAGGAATCTCCATATCGGATCATTTTAAAACCGGGAGTCGCCGGGCCGAACCCTGCGCGCGAACCGGGGTCGCTGGAAAACCCCACGATGGTGGTCGTGCGGCCATGAAAATTGTTTTCGCATACGATGATTTCGGCCTGATCGTCGGGGATGCCCTTGCGCCGATAGCCCCAAAGGCGCATCGCCTTGATGGCGGTTTCGACCGCTTCCGCCCCGGAATTCATGAGCATGACGCGGGGCTTGCCGGTCGTCTGGCTGAGCAATTTCAGAAACGGCCCGAATCGGTCATTGTGGAACGCGCGCGAGGTCAAAGTGAGGCGGCCGAGCTGGTTCTTGACGGCGGCGATAATTCGCGGATGAAGATGCCCTTGGTTGAGGGCCGAGTAGGCGGAGAGGAAGTCGAAATAACGGCGGCCTTCGATATCCCATACGAACACGCCCTTGGCGCGCGTGATGACGACAGGCAGGGGATGGTAGTTGTGGGCGCCGTAGCGATCAGCAAGGGCGATGAGTCGCTTTGCCTTGGAAGCCATGTCTTACGCGTTCTTGAGGGCTTGCTTGAGGGCGGCGACGGTCCGAGCGGCGTCCTCGTTGGTCCAGCAGAGAGGAGGCTGGATGCGCAGGGTGTTTCCTTCCAGACCGCCTTTCCCGACGAGAACCCCCTGGTCCTTCATCGATTCGACGATTTTCACTGTGAGTTCAGGGGCGAACTCCTTGGACTTCCTGCTCTTGACGATTTCCACTCCCACCATCAATCCTTTGCCCCGCACATCGCCGATATGGTCCGAGGCGTCCTGCAGCGAACGCAGTCCGGCGATGAGGCGGTCGCCGACTGTCCTGGCATTGGAGGCGAGATTTTCTTTTTCGACGATGTCCATGACGGCGTCGGCGGCGGCCATGGCCATGGGGCCTGCCCCGAAGGTGTTGTAGTGGAGCACTCCTTTCATGGACTCGGCGATGGCCCGCGTCGTGATGATGGCTCCGATCGGGTAGCCGTTGGCCAGTCCCTTGGCCATCACGATAATGTCGGGTTTGGCGTCCCAATGTTTTATGCCGAAGTAATGATCGCCGGTTCGCCCCACCCCGGCTTGGACTTCGTCGCAAATAAACAATCCTCCATGCTTGTGGACGAGTTCCGCGGCTTCGCCAAAGAACGACGGTCCCGGAGTGATCAAGCCGCCCACGCCCATAATGGTTTCGGCGAAGAATCCCGCGATTTTCCCTTGAGTCGAGCTTTTCAGCGTCGCTTCCAGCCCGCGCAGCGCCGCGCGCGTGCTTTGCTCGGGAGCGCCATCGAAGCGGTAGGCGTAGTCGACGGGCGTAAAGGAGACCCCGGACGGGTACGGCTGCTGGTTGCGCCACGTGTGCTGCCCCGTCAGGGCCACCGTCATCAGCGTGCGTCCATGGTAGGAACGTTGAACGGCGATGAATTCATGGCGGCCCGTGGCGGTTTTCGCTATGAAAGCCGCCATTTCGTTGGCCTCGGAGCCTGAGTTGGTGAAGAAGCACACGTCCATCTCGGGATTGACCGATTTTGCCTTGTCGGCCAATCGTTTAGCGAAGGCCCCGGCGGAGGGATGCAGATAGAGAGGAGGGTTATGCTGCAGTTGGTCGATTTGGCTCTTCAATTTTTCGACAAAATGAGGATGGGAGTGGCCGATGGAGACCGTGGCCACGCCCGCAAAGGCGTCCAGGTACTCCTGACCGGCTTCATCGTACAGGAACTGCATTTTTCCCGAGATAATTTGGACCGGTTTGGCGAACATCGGCCCCGGCAGCGGCAGCAGGTGTTTGGCGCGCAGGGCGGCGGTTTCGGCGGCGGAAACGAGGGTTTTCATGCGTGACTCCTGATTTTAGAATCGAGCGAGAGAGCCAGACAAAGGCCGGCGCCCGACAGCATCCCGTCCATCAGGTTGATGGGGGAAGGCAAGAGCGACAAGGGGTTCCAGCGCGCGGCGCTGTAAGAAGGCAGGGCCCAGAGAAAAGCGGTCAGAAGGCCGTAGGCCGTCCACGAGCCCAGCACGGCGGCCAACGCTCCGCGCCAACGCGCGGTTTGCGAACTGGCAGCGCCGATGAGCATGGTCGTGCTCCAAATGGAAACCGTGTAAATCGAGGCGACGGCCAACTGCCACTGGGGAGTCGAGGGCAGGCCGCGCGGCATTCCCCAGCCGGCGTAGCGCGTCAAAGCCGTCATGGTCGCTGCGATTCCAAGCAGCGGGCCCAGGAAACCCAAGAGCGCGGTCAGCGGCCGCCGACCCGCGGCCGCACCCAGGCTGGCGTAAAAGATGGCCGAATAAATGGCAATGGGAGCGAATTGGGGACCGTAGGGACCGCGCAGCCAGCTTTCGGCTCCCGCACGGTCGGCCAATATCGTCAGGACATGCGCCGCGACGGCGCCGGCAAAGCCGGAGGATCCGCCCACGACGATGGCCGAGAATGGCGTCACATTAGTATAGGTTCGATGAGCGGCGTTGGCCGGTGTAGTCGAGGAAAACCGTTTTTTGTTCGGTGAAGAAGAGGACGCCTTCCTTGGCCATCTCGCGGTCGCCGACCCCGGATCCCTTGACTCCCCCGAAGGGGACCTGAGCTTCCCCTCCGATCGTGGGGCTGTTGAGATGGACCATGCCGGCTTCGACTTCCTCCGTGAAGCGCATGGCCAGGGTCAAATCCCGTGAGTAGAACGCGCAGGTCAGTCCAAAAGAGCTGTCATTGGCCAGGGCGAGGGCATGATCGAAATCCTTGGTCCGGGTCACGGCCAGCACCGGGCCGAAGACCTCCTCGCGCCACAGGCGCATCGCGGGCGTGACCTCGTCGAACACCGTCGGCTCTACGAACCAGCCGTGGGCGTGGGCCCCCGCGCTCAGTCGGCGTCCGCCGCACAGCAGCTTGGCGCCTTCTTTTTTAGCGATCTCAATATATTCGAGATTGGTTTTCAGCTGAGACTCATCGACGGCAGGACCCATGGTGACGGTCTTATCGAGGCCGTTGCCGACTTTGATCTTGGCGACCTCGCCCAGGAGCATGGACAAGAACGTCTCGGCGATGGATTCATGCAGAATCAGCCGAGACGTCGCCGTGCAGCGCTGTCCGGTGGCGCCGAAGGCGCCCTTCATGACTCCGCCCAGAGCCAGCTCCAGGTCGGCGTCCTCCCAGATCACGGCGGGGTTCTTTCCCCCCATTTCGCAGGTCGCTTTGATGCCCCGCGCTCCGGCGATCGTGTGGACTCTTTTCCCGATCTCATTGGATCCGGTGAAAGAAACGGCTTTGATCCGGGGATCTTCCACGAGGAGATCGCCCATGGCGGAGCCGGAACCCAGGACGAGATTGAGGACGCCGGCGGGAAGCCCCGCTTCATGGAAAGCCTTGACCAGTTCGACGGCCAGGGCGGGGACCAGAGAGGCCGGTTTGAATACCACGCAATTGCCCGCCACCAGCGCGGGGGCGATTTTCCATGCGGGAATGGCGAAGGGAAAATTCCAAGGGGTGATGATGGAGACCACGCCCAGGGGTTGGCGAAGGGTGTACAGGAGATTTTGAGGCAGTTCGGAGGGTTGAGACTGGCCGCCCAGACGCAGGCCTTCCCCCGCGAACCACTCGATGAGCGTGATGCCTTTCTCGAGCTCGCCGAGAGACTCGGAAAGGATCTTTCCCTGCTCGCGGGTCATGAGTTGGGCGAGGGCCTCTTTGCGTTCGCGCAAAAGCCCGGCCGCCTTGGCCAGAATTCGGCCGCGGGCGGGAGCCGTGGTCGCTTTCCAGCCTGGAAAGGCCTTGTGGGCCGCCTCGATGGCGCGCGCGGCGTCGCGCGCGTCGCCGCCTTTGAACCGGGCCAGCACTTCTCGTGTGTCGGCGGGATTGGTCGAAACGATTTCGCGGGTCGATGAGCCCTCGACCCAGCGTCCGTTCAGATATTGGTTTAGAACGTCGACTTCTCGGGGGGATTGGGCAAGTCTTGTGGTCATGGGGGGATTATATCAATTCCTCGACGGAGGAAATGAGGGATTTGACTCGATACGGGGAACCGATTAGACTCGGGCCGTGCGTTTGAGGACCTGACCGTACCCGAGGCGCCCCACCCATGCTCCGTCGAGAACCATGGCGTCCCCGCGGATAAAGACGTCGCGAATCGAACCTTTCACCGTCAATCCTTCATAGGGGTTGTAGTCGGCGGCGCTGTGGTGGTTTTTCCGGCTGAAAGTATGGGATTTATTGGGGTCGAGCACGACGATATCGGCGTCCGCGCCGGCGTTGAGATGGCCTTTGCGAGGGTAAAGGCCGAAGAGTTTGGCCGGGGTCGTCGAGGTGATCTCGACGAATCGATTTTCGCTGATGCGTCCCTTTTGGACGGCGTCCCAAAGCAGGAGCAGGCGGTACTCGACGCCCGGCGCGCCATTGGGAATCTTGGAGAAGTCCTTCTTGCCCAACTCCTTGCCCGGCCGGTTCACCCCGGCTTTCATGCAGAACGAACAGTGGTCGGTGGAGACCACCTGCAGGTCATTGCGCGCGAGGGCTTTCCAGAGGCGTTCCGAATTCCCCTTGGGACGCAGGGGAGGAGACATGACGAATTGCGCTCCTTCAAAGCCCGGGCGGCGGTAATCGTCCTCGCAGAGGTAGAGATATTGCGGGCAAGTCTCGGCGAAGACCGGCAAATCTCGTCCCCGGGCGGCGCGCACTTCCTCCATGGCGTCTCCTGCGGAGAGATGGACGAAATAAATCGGCACGCCCGCCATCTCGGCGAGCGCGATGGCGCGATGGGTGGCTTCCGCCTCCGCCGTCATCGGGCGGGTCAGGGCGTGCCATTCCGGCGCCGTTTTGCCTTGGGCGATGGCTTTGGCGATCAGGACGTCGATGACGCTGCCGTTTTCGGCGTGCATGCAAATCATGCCGCCGTTTTCGCGGGTGCGCTGCAGCGCCCTGAAGATGGTGGCGTCGTCGGACATGAAGATGCCGGGGTAGGCCATGAACAGCTTGAAGGAGGACACGCCCTCATCGACGAGTTTGTCCATTTCTTTTTGCTGCTTTTCAGGGAAATCGGTCACGATCATGTGAAAGCCGTAGTCGACCACGCAGTTGCCTTGGGCGCGTCGATGCCAATCATCCAGGGCGTGGCGGAAGGTCTTGCCTTTGGTCTGTATGGCGAAATCGACGATGGACGTCGTGCCGCCAAAAACCGCCGACATCGATCCCGTGGCGAAGTTATCGATGGTCGTCGCGCCCATGAACGGCATATCGAAATGGGTGTGCGCGTCGATGCCGCCCGGGATGACTATTTTCCCATGCGCATCGAGGATGCGTTTTGCGCACTCCGTGATCTTGCCCACCGCAGCGACTTTTCCTCGAGAGACGGCCACGTCGGCGATAAACGTGTCCGAGGCGCTGACGACCGTTCCACCCTTGACGATCAAATCATACGGCATATTTCTTTTCCCCCTCCCATTTCATCAGCAGGTAATAAGCGGTCCACGAGACCGCGAAACTGATGAACCAGGCATAATGATACAGAGAAATCCACAGAGGAGCCACGCGCGCCAGGCCCAGCGTCCCCAAAAACCCAGGCAGCAGAGGAACGCAGCCAAGCAGCAGCGCGATCAAGGCCCGTCCGTTGACCCCCCCCGCGTACCAATAGTCCCCGCCCTTCTCGTACAACGCGACGACGGAGAGTTTCGCCTTGCGAAGCACGTAATAATCGCAAATTAATATTCCCCCGATGGCGCCAAGCAAAGATGAGTAGGCGACCAGCCACTTGAATATGTATCCGGAAGGATCCGCCACCAATTTCCAGGGCTGAATGAGGATGCCGATGACTCCGGTGATGTAGCCTCCGGTGCGAAAATCGATCTTTTCGGGCCAGACATGGGAAAAGTCGTTGGCCGGACCGACGACATTGGCGGCGATATTGGTCGCCAACGTGGCGATGACCAAGGCGGCCAGCGAGATCGACAAGACGAAGGGATTGCGAAACATCGCGATCAATTCCACGGGATCCCAGATCGTGCGTCCGTAAATGACGGCGGTGGCCGACGTCACGGCCACGCCGATAAAGCTGAAAAGCCCCATCGTCGTGGGTAAGCCCAGCGTTTGGCCCAACATTTGGCTGCGCTGCGAGTTCGCGTAGCGGGAAAAATCAGGGATGTTAAGGGACAGTGTCGCCCAGAATCCGATCATCGCGGTCAGGGCGGGGAAGAAAAAAGGCCAGAACTGGCCCTCCTTGGGTTGGCCCGCCGAGAAGGCCGAGGGCGTGGCGAGCATGACCCCGAAGCCTCCCGCCTGAGTATAGGCCCAGGCCAATAATGCCAGCCCCAGGACGATGAGCAGCGGGGCCTTAATGTTGAGCAGGACGCGAATGGAATCGACGCCTTTGTAAATCACGAACATGTTGATGAACCAGAAGAAAAGGAAGCAGGACCATTGCCCGGTGTTGAGTCCTTGAAACACCGGCGCGGCGCTGAGCATCGACGGGATATAAAGCCCCAGCAGCCTGTAAATCGCCGAACCTCCGATCCATGTTTGAATGCCGAACCAGCCGCAGGCCACGAGCGCGCGCAGAATGGCCGGAACATTGGCCCCCAATATGCCGAAAGCGGGGCGGCAATAGACGGGATAGGGGATTCCATATTTCGTCCCGGCGTGCGCGTTGAGGATCATCGGAAGCAGCACGATGCAGTTGCCCAGAAAGATGGTCAGGACGGCCTGCCACCAATTCATTCCCTCGGAAATCAGCGACGAGGCGAGCATGTAGGTGGGCACGCACGCGCTCATGCTGATCCAGAGCACGGAGATATCGCGCGTATTCCAAGTCCGCTGAGATCTCTTGGTCGGCGCGATATCCGCGTTCCAGTAGGGGGAGCTCTCCAAAGGCTCGTGGTGGTCGACGATGCTCGAATCGCACAGGGCCTCGATAAACGTCTTCTTCATGGAATCTGCTCAACGAGCTCGCCGTATGTTTCAGGACGCCGGTCGCGAAAGAATTGCCAGACTTTTCGGACCTCGAGGATTTGATCGAAATCCAAATTCGCGGTGACGATCGCGTCTCTATCATGCGGTCCGACGGCCAACATCTGGCCGCGCGGATCGCAAAAATAAGATTGGCCGTAGAATTGCCCGATATTCCAAGGGGCTTCCGTTCCGACGCGATTGCTCGCGCCGACGAAGTATTGATTGGCGACGGCGTGCGCCGGCTGTTCGAGCTTCCATAAGTATTCGGACAGCCCCTTGACGGTCGCCGAGGGGTTGAAGACGATCTCGGCCCCATTGAGGCCGAGAATGCGGGCGCCGTCCGGGAAATGCCGGTCGTAGCAAATGTAAACGCCGACTTTGGCGTAGCGGGTTTGAAACACGGGATATCCGAGATTGCCCGGTTTGAAATAAAACTTTTCCCAAAAGCCGGGAGCGCAATGCGGTATATGGTTCTTGCGGTATTTCCCGACGATGGCGCCGTCCGCGTCGATGACGGCCGCGGTGTTGTAATACGTGCCCGTAGACGGCGTCTCATAAATCGGAGAGACGATGACCATTTGGTGCTTCTTGGCGAGCTTTTGCATCAAGGCGGTCGTCGGTCCTGGGATGGGCTCGGCGCAGTCGTACCAGCGCGTGTTTTGTTCCGCGCAAAAATAGGGGCCGTAAAAAATTTCCTGCAGGCTCAGCATCTGCACGCCCTGCTTGGCGGCTTTTTCGATGAGCGCGACGTGTTTATCGATCATCTTCTTCTTGATCTGGGGCAGGGTGAATTTGGGCGGCAGCCAGTCGCAGGATGTTTGAATGAGGCCACACTTGACGATACGTGCCATGACGAACCTCCTATTTCGACGAACGCGAGTTGAGCTGGTAGAGTCGCTCTATGACGGACGGTACGGCGAGAAAAGCCTTCTCGAAGTGGACCATGGACGAGTCGTCCATGGGAAGGCGCAGCTGGTAGAGGCGCTCTTCTTGGTTGTATTCAAACTGGGTCCCATAGGTTTGAGGCAGGCCAATGGACATCAGAAAGCGGTCGAGGCTGGCGGCCGTCAGCCAGCGGGAGGGGCGATGGCCGTTGATGGCCGCCAAAAGGGAAAGGCGGTGGGACGTCAGGAAATCTTTAGGTTCGGCTCCGTGCAAAAGAATAACGGCGGCGCGATAAAGGTCGCTGGAGGTGTTGACTTCCGAGCGGCTCATCATCTCGAAAACCTCCCGCCGCCGTTCGCGATCGCGGGCTTTTAAAGCTTCGATTTCGATCGGCGTCGTGAGGGGCTTTTCTCGATCCGTTTGATCGGCTCCGAACAGCTCCTCCAGGCGCAGATTGTCGGTTTCAGGAGGCATATCAATGTCGGCGGTACACTTCGCCGTAGCCTTTCAGTCCTTGATTGGAGTATTCCTCCCACGTCAGGGGCTTGAGGCCGGTTTCAACGGGCTTCATGGTGATGCAGGAGTCGACGGGGCAGACCAAGGAGCACAGATTGCAGCCGACGCAGTCGTCGGAGAGGATGTGAGGTTTTCGATTGCCTTTTCGACGGTCGATGTCGATGCATTGATGGGCGGTGTCGTTGCATGCGACGAAGCAGACATCGCAGCCAATGCAGCGCGCCGGATCGATCGTCGCGACGCTTTTGTAGTGGAGGTTGAGGTTTTTCCAGTCGACGATGCTCGGCGAGCTTCGCCCGATAAAGTCTTCGAGGGTGGCGAAGCCTTTTCGCCGCATCCACCCCGTCAGCCCGGCGTTCAAGTCCTCGATGATGCGAAATCCATGGTGCATGACCGCGGTGCATAATTGAACCGAGGAGGCGCCAAGAAGCATGAACTCGACGGCGTCGCTCCAGGTGGAGATCCCGCCGATTCCCGAAAGGGGCAATCCCGCCGTCTGCGGGTCGTTGGCGATCTGGCTGAGCATGTTGAGGGCGATGGGTTTGACGGCCGGTCCGCAGTAGCCGCCGTGGGAGATCTTTCCTTCGACCGCAAATTTCGGGGTCAACGTCTCGACGTCTATGCCCATGATCGAATTGATGGTGTTGATCAGCGAGACGCCGTCCGCGCCGCCTTGTTTGGCCGCCCGGGCCGCGAAGCGGATATCGGCGACGTTGGGCGTCAGTTTGACCAGAACGGGGACGCTCGATTTTTCCTTGACGAACTCCGTGACCATCTTGATGTATTCCGGCACCTGGCCGACGGCCGCGCCCATGCCGCGTTCCGACATGCCGTGGGGACAGCCGAAATTGAGCTCGACGCCGTCGCAGCCGGCGTCCATCACCTTTTGGGTGATCTCGTGCCAGGCCTGCCGCTCGCATGGGACCATGAGCGAGGCGATCACCGCGTGATGGGGGAACCGCTTTTTGACCTCATAAATCTCCTTGAGGTTGACCTCAAGAGGCCTGTCGGTGATCAATTCTATATTGTTGAATCCGGCGATTTTCTGGCCGCCGATGTCCATGGCGCCGTAGCGGGAAGAGACGTTGACGATGGGAGGATCCTGGCCCAGGGTTTTCCAAACGGCGCCTCCCCAGCCGTACTCGAAGGCCCTCATGACTTGCGCCCCGGAGTTCGTCGGGGGCGCGGAGGCCAGCCAAAAGGGATTGGGAGCGGTGATCCCCGCGCAGCGGCATGTGAGATCGGGTTTGATTTCGTTCATGAGGCGGTCCTGGGGGTTATGGGCGCGACGAGCCGGCCGTCAATGGTGGAAATCCAATAGGCGTTGCCCTCAGGCGCGCAACGGCCGGGGAACAAGGTTTGGTGTATTCCCCAGGCGGCTTTCTTGCCGTCGGCGGCGGCGTTAACGACTTCCTTGCCGCCGTTGACGGCGTCGCCGCCGGCGAAAATGCCGCGGCGCGTCGTGGCCATGGTCGCGGCATCGACTTTAATGCGCCCGTCGTTGTGTTGTTCGAGGCCGAACGTTTTGGCCAGGGCGTAATGCTTGGTTTGGCCGATCGCCGTGATGACTCGGTCGCAGGAAACGACGCGGTGATCCGTGAACTCCACTCCCTCGACTTTTTTCTTGCCGAGGATTCGCCGGACGACGGCGTCGGTCATGATCACGGCGCCGTCGCGGCGGGCCAAGTCGATCTCAAAACGATAGGCGCTCATTTTTTCTTGACCGCGTCGGTAGGCGATCACGACGCGGGGGGTTTTGGCCCGCAACGACTGCGTCGCCGCGTCGACTGCCGTATTGCCTCCGCCGATGACGACGGTGGCCGCGCTCTTGGGGACTCCTTTGCCGTGACGCGCTTTGACCGCTTCGATAAACGACAGCGCGTCCCAGACGCCGGGCAGGTTCTCTCCGGGCACGCGGAGCCGGTGCGTTGCCGAAAGGCCGATGCCGATAAAAATCGCGTCGAAGTCATGAATGAGGTTTGAGGCGGGAATATCCGCGCCCACCGTTTTCTCCGTCGCCAGCTCGCAGCCGAGTTGAAAGAGAAATTCCAATTCCGCAAGCGCGGTTTTCGGGGTCATTTTGTATTCGGCCACGCCGTAGGTATTGAGGCCTCCGGGCAGGGGGCGCTTTTCAAAGAGCGTCACCCGAAAGCCGAGAAGCCTCAGATAAACCGCGCAGGAAACCCCGGCGGGGCCCGCGCCGACGATGGCGACCCGTTTTTCGTTATCTGGACCGGGGGCGAAGGGAAGCCGGCCTTCGGCGTAGACCGCATCGGTGGCATGACGTTGGAGACGGCCGATTTGAATGGGATTGGCCTGCCACTCTTGATACACGCAGGCGCCCTCGCAAAGAACCTCGACGGGACAAACCCGTGCGCAGGAATGCCCCAGGGCATTGGCTTGCAAAATCGTTTCTCCCGCCCCGAGAGGATCGGCGGAGGCGATCTGCCTGATGAAGCGGGGCACGTCGATTCGCGTGGGGCAGGCTTTTACGCACGGAGCGTCGTAGCAGTACAGGCAGCGGGAGGATTCGGCGCGCGCCTCCTCACGCGACATCGCCCCGGTGAGCTCACCAAAGGGGTCAAGCCGTGGAGTCGCTTTCGACGGGGCGGCCATGAGCGTGATTGTAGCCTATTTCATTACTTGAATTCGTCCCATCGCGGGTTGAGGGGTCAGGGCTTTCATGATCGAACTGACGCCGTCCTTGATGTAGAGGGAGGACACCAAGACGACGCTCGAGAGAAGAAGACCGACGGCGATGTTGCCCTTCTCGAGCTCCTTGCCCTCCTGCAGTTGTTTGGTCAAGCGGCCGAACAGGCGCAGAGTCAGGGATATGGAAAACACGGCCAGGGCCATGGACACCGCCAGATGACCGGCTATGCGGCCGAGCAGTTCGATGACGCTGGCGTCTTCTTGGGTGGGAGCGAGCATGTGCATGCGGACCATTTGTATCGACGAATCCGTCCCCGCCATGAGGATTTGAGAGGCGCAATAGAGAATCGTGCCGACAAGAAGTCCGACGGCGATGTTCCCCTCTTTAATCTTCTGCTCCATGTCAAAATCGGGATTGGCCTTGATGAAAGTCCGGTAGGTCCAAAAGATGACAAATCCAGACATGACGACCATCATGGAGAAGTGGAAAAGACTGACGATGACTCGGGTGGCGAACATGAAACCTCCTAAAAAAACGGCTCGATTCGATATCCTTCTCGTCCATTGAGAAGAACGTTGGTCTCCTCTCCGACTTGTCCGGGCGGCAGCCACGCCGGACCCGCCGGCTCGACGAGAACATACTGCAGGCCTTGGTGCTCCACGAAGATATCCCCTTTTTCAGGGATGAGAAGGACGCCCATGAGGTAATGTCCCGGAACTGAGACTCCCACCATCCGCATCTGCGTCCAGTTGGACAAAATCGAAGCCAACAAGCCGGTTTTGGTATCGCAGTCGCCCCAGCCGACCACGACGGCGGTGATGGGCGGCAGAACGCCCCCCGTGTGCTTGTCCTTGAAGACCGTGTCGGGCTGTTTATAGTACATCGCGGTTTGAACGAAGGAGAGGGCCGCGCCGATGATGTCCGGTGAACGATAGCGCCGCTCGGTCGCGATTTTTTCAAAGAGCAGCGCCAAAGGCTTGAGCGCTGGAGCGTTCTTTTTGACCACTTCGGGCAGATCGACTGCGACGATGTTGTCACGAAGCATATGAAAGCCTCGCGACGTCAGGTAAGCTTTCAATTTCTTCTGATATTCGCGGTCGACGGCGTCGATTGCGGTGTCGAGTTGGGATTGGCTCTTGCCCTGCTTGAGCGCGAGACGATAGGCGTTCTGGCGCTCGGCTTCGCGCCATTTCTTGATCGCGTCGATCTCCTGTTTGGTGTATCCGAAGGAGTCATTGTACGTCCCGAAGTCCTTTTCCGGGATCTTGAACGCGACCTCGAGGCGGTCTTTGTTGAAATTCTGGAACCCGTATTGAGCGATTCGCTCGGTCGCGGTCTTCTGGATGCGTTGATAAGTTCGCGGGCCGCTGTTGTTGGAATAAGCCGATTCGCCAGTGGGTTGTCCGTAAGTCGCCGCATCGGCCCGTCCAGGCCCCGAGGCCGCGTCTTGTCTGGCGGGTCCCAAACAAAGGACGGCGAAGGTGCTTGCAAGAATCATCGCCCAAGACGACGCCCGGAAACCGAGCCGAATCATAGCGGTATTTTAGCACTCGGGGGGGCGTGGGCGCGCATCTTGCGCAGACACCGAATGCCTGGTATCCTTCAAGCGAGATGATCGGTCCAGATTCTTTGCTGGGAGCGATGTTTGGACCGTGCAGGCTGGAGAAGCTTGTCGGTCGCGGCGGCATGGGGCGCATCTACAAAGCCCTGCATGTGGAGCTTGACCGCCCTGTCGCCGTCAAGCTCGTCGATGAGAGCATCGCCGCGCAGAGGGAGTTGGCCGAGGTGCGAGCGCAAGTCATCGCGGAAGCGCGCAGCGCGGCGAAACTCGACGACCCTCGCATCGTGGCCGTCTATGATGTCGGTGAGGCGCACGGCATCCCGTTCATCATCATGCAGTGGGTCGACGGGCAGTCCCTTGAGGCGCGCGTTTTGAGCAAAGGCGCCCTTCCGTTGGAGGAGGCCCTGGTTTTAATCAAGGACACGGTGTGCGCGTTGATCGTCGCGCATGAGGCGGGGATCGTGCATCGAGACATTAAGCCCGGCAATATTCTCATCGATGTGAAAGGATCGGTGAAGCTGACGGATTTCGGCTTGGCCCGCCCGGCCGGTCAGGTTCAGGGCGAAGGCGAGGCCTTGGCAGGGTCCTTTCACTTCATGGCTCCGGAGCAAGCCATGGGCGCGCCTTCCGATCCTCGTTCGGATTTATACGCGCTCGGAGGCACATGGTACTATGCGCTGACCGGCCGTCCTCCGTTCCCGGGCCCGGCGGTTGACGCTCTTTTGCGTCATCGCGAAGAACCTCCCCCGGATGTGCGTTTGCTGCGGCACGAAGTGACGGAAAAGGCCTCCGCTTTGTTGCGCAGACTCATGGCCAAATTGCCGGCGGATCGCCCCAGCGACGCGAGGACTTTGCTGTCAGAATTGTCGAGCGTGGGCATGCTGTTAAACACCGATATCAGCGGATCTCCGTTCAAGATATTGCCTCCTCCTCCGCGCCAAGAGTCCCGTCCCATAGAGACGCTTGCGCCCCCGCCGACACAATCGCTTCCTGCAAAGCCCGAACCGCCTGCCCCCGCGGCCCGGACGCCTCCTCACCCGCCGAGTCCGGCGCGATCGCTGCCTCCGGCGACTCCGGCGCCGCCTCTGACCGCGCTGAGGCGCGATCCCCCCCCCGCTCCCGCGGCGCGGGTGCCGCCGCCATCCCTATTTCCGTCATTGACGCCTGAAAACCCCAAAGGGACGGGGGCGGAGAGCGTCTCGACCGGCGCTCCCCCGCCGTTTTCGCAAGATCGGCAGGAATTGGGCTCCCAGGGCGCCTTCCTGGCTTTATTGGGGCTTTTCGGTCTTATCGCCTTCGGTTGGCAGTGGCGCCGGGCGGGCCACGAGGATTGGGCGGCGGGCGCGTGCCTCTTTGGCGCGATGCCGGCGGTACTCTGTCTCGGGGCGCGCGGGACGATCACGCGGAAAATTCTCTCCTTGCTGAGCGCGTTGGCGGCTTTATTGTGCTGGGGCGTTTTCGTGCGTTCGGAACTCGCCCCGGACGGGCCGGCGCTTGAAGCCATGATATGCGCAGGCTTGGGTGTTTGCTCGTTGTTCGGTAGTCTATTTCTGGGGCAATGGGGACTGGATAAATCGGAAGCCGGCTGGGCCCGATTATTGGGTCTTTTCGCCGGGGCATGTTTGTTCACCTCGGCTCTGACGTGGACGGTGCCCGAAACGCAGTCGTGGAGCGCGCAGTTGGCGCAACGCTGCGCCGTGTGGTGGACGACCTTTCATGAAAGCGCGGGGCCTTGGCGTTGGCTGGGCTCTTTAGGGGTCTTTTTTGCCATGGGCGCGGCGACCAATCTTAACTCTCCAAAGAGCGACGAGCCCAAGGACCGGACACTCAACTGGAATCGTTAGCCCGGAATCTTCGTGCTCTCTGCTGATGAGGGAGCCGCGTTCGGCTCGCCCCTTGTCGGGATCGCTCGGGAGTGACCCTCGCTTGGCGCTCGCGGCGGCTGAGCGGTGTCTAGGAAAAGAAGGCGAGCAAAGCACCCGCGACGAAGACCGTCCCGGCGGCGGCGACCAAGGGCGCAAGAAAGGGAGCCGGGGCCAAAACCGCGACAATCCCGATGGCGACGCCCGCGGCCATGGCATACTTCCCATACCGGCCGTATCCGGAGGATGTGACTTCGGTCGAACCGTTGCCGGTTTCGTCTTTCTTGGGGGTGTAAATCGTGATTCCATCGATAGGCGACTTCCCTTCGAAATAGTACTGCGAGCGTCCCCGGCCCGTGGACGGCGTGTTGGAAGCCGGCGGGACGGAGGGTTCAGGCGACGAGGAGTCGAAACCCTCTCCTGCCTGGAAACTGGCTTTTTCGAGTGATTGCGCAGAGCCCGGATCTCTCGCCGCCTGCCGCTCCAAAGCCGCCAAGGTCGCAGACACCGCGCCAGGCTTTGCGCCGCCGGCCGGCGTCAGGCCGGCAAGCAGTGCCGCAAGCACGACAAGGCGCAGGCCCCAGTTCATGGCAGCATTCCGGTGGAGGCGCGCACCCCCGCGATCAAGGGCTCCGGATGAAGGCCCAAGAGCAGGACTCCGATGACGGCGACTGCGAGCCCGCCATAAACATAGGGTCCCACGCACAGGCCGCGCTCATCGGAGGGCTCTCGAAAAAACATGCGATGGGCGATGAGAAAGTAGTAGTACACGGAAACCACGCTGTTGAGCACGCCGGCCACGGCCAGCCCCCAGCGCCCGGACTCGACTGCCGCCGAGAAGATATAGAGCTTGCCCATGAAACCCGCAAACGGAGGGATGCCGGCCAAAGACAAGAGGCAGAAGGTCAAGCACAACGATAGACCCAGATGATTCTTGGAGAGGCCGTCGAAGGCGCTCAAGTCATAGCTGTTCTTGGCCGAACCCACCGCTTGAGCGACCGCGAACGCTCCGATGTTCATCGCGATGTAGACGAATGAATAAAACATCACGCCTTCCAAGCCAAGAGGGGTGCCCACGGCCAGCCCGATGAGCAGGTAGCCGGCCTGCGCGATCGAGGAGTAGGCGAGGAGGCGCTTGACGTCGGTTTGGAAAAGGGCGGTCAAGTTTCCGATGGTCATGGTCAAAACGGCCAGGAGCGTGAAAATTCCGCCGAGATCGTAGGCTGAGAGGGTGAAGATCGAGCCGAAGATGCGCGCGATCGCCGCAAAAGTGGCTAGTTTCGGCGCGACGGACAAAAATGCCGCGACCGGCGTGGGGGCGCCTTCGTAGGCGTCGGGAACCCAGAAGTGCATCGGCGCCAACGAGGCCTTGAAGCCGAATCCCAACAAAATAAGGATGAGTCCCAGCGTCAGCATGGGGTGGCCGGCGGCGTTGGGCAAAAGATGGGTGCCGCCGGTCGCTCCGTAGTAGAGCGAAATGCCGTAGACCATGATGGCCGAGGAAAAGGCTCCAAAAAGAAAGTACTTCATGGAGCCCTCGGTGGATTTGGGGTTGTTCCTCTCGAATCCGGTCAGGATGAAGGAGGAAATGGAGACAAGCTCGAGGGACACGAAGATCATGAGCATGTCGGTGGCTGAGACGAGACACATCAGACCCGCGCTCGAGAACAGAACCAGGGCTGAAAAAGTTCCCGCGTGTTTTTCGGGCAGGGGGACGTAATCAAGCCCGAGAAGCAGGCATAAAACCGAGGTCAGCAGAATGATGATTTTGAAGAACTGGCTGAAGGGATCGCAAGCCCAAAGCGTTCCGACGCCGTAGGAGGATGCCCAGCCCAGCGAACTGATCAGCCAAATAAGCACCGAGGCGGCCGCTATCCAAGCGCAGTGGTAGAGAAGACGCGCGCGGCGCGGCGGCAGGAGGATGTCCAGAGCCGCGATGCCCAAGGCCAAGCCGGCGAGGATGGTCTCTGGAAGCAAGAGCTGCAGATTGCTCATTTTATTTCCCCAGCATGTGCTCGATCGTCTTATTCATGAGGTCCAAGGGCCACTTGGGATAAACGCCGAAGAAGACGGTCAAGACCGCCAGGGGTACGACCGAGCACAGTTCCCGCGCCGTCATGTCCTCGAGGCCGGCCCACTTTTCGTTAAAGGCGCCCAGGAACACCTTTTGCATCATGCGCAGGAAGAACGCGGCCGTGGCGATGATTCCGAGCACGGAGATCGCCGCGTACAGCTTCCATGTCTGGAAGGCGCCGAGGAAGCAGAGGAATTCGCCGATAAAGCCCGCGAGGCCGGGCAGGCCGAGGGAGGCAAAGCAAGTCATCGCCATCAGTCCGGCGTAAACTGGAAGCTTCACCGCCAAGCCGCCGAAAGCCGAAATATCGCGCGTGTGGGCCCGGTCGTAGATGACGCCCACAAGGAGGAACAGCGCGCCGGTGATGATTCCGTGCGACAGCATTTGGAACACCGCGCCGGTCATCCCCGCCGTGGTCATGCCCGCGATCCCGAGGAGGCAGTAGCCCATGTGGTTGACCGAGGAGTAGGCGACCATTTTTTTCATATCGGTCTGGGCCATCGCGCAGAGGGCGCCGTAAACGATATTGATGACGGCGATAACGATCAGGTAAGGCAAAAACCACTGGAATCCCAAGGGCGTCAGGCTAAAGGATATGCGCAAAAGGCCGTAGACGCCCATCTTCAGCAGGACCGCGGCAAGGATGACCGAGATGGCCGTCGGAGCTTCGACGTGCGCCAGGGGCAGCCATGTGTGGAAGGGAAACGCGGGGATTTTGATCGCCATGCCGAAGTACAAACCGATAAATACGAGAATCTGAAACCGCGCGTCCCAGCTGACCGTGACCTTGGCCAGCTCGAGCATGTCGAAGGTGTGCGGAGCGGGGCTCTTGAAATACATCGCCAAAATCGCCAGCAGCATGAACACGGACCCGGTCAGGGTGTAGAGGAAAAACTTGATGGCGGCGAATTCCTTTCGCGGTCCGCCCCAGACGCCGATGAGAAAATACATGGGGACCAAAGTCAGTTCCCAGAACACATAGAAAAGAATCAAATCAAGCGCGCAGAACACCCCGAGCATGCCCGCCTCA
>JBBTHA010000146.1:0-6255 GCA_038060535.1 Elusimicrobiota bacterium
TGCACCCGTTGAGAGCGGGGTCAGATTTCGAAATGACTTTTTCAGGAGCAACTAATTAAACCGAACACTCGCTCGACGAGGGGAAACGCGCACGTCAGTTCCGGCGTGCGCGTTTTTCGTTACTTGGCGAGACGAAAACCCATGTAGGGGTAGCGGTCCTTGGGGGCGCCCACGGCGCGGGCGCTCGAACGCAGGAATCCCAGATCATGGCGGACGAACGATCCTCCGCGCATGACGCGGTGCGGGCTTTCCGTCTTTCGGGGGCCGCCGTTCGTAGGCGCGCCGACATAAGAGTCCTGATACCAGTCCTCCAGCATCTCCCACACGTTGCCCGACATGTCGCACAGGCCCTCTTTTGTTTTTCCCGCGGGTTTGGAACAGACCGGCATCGTTTGCGTGGGGCCGCATCCGAATATGACGGCCTTGTTGTTGTCGCAGGTCGGAGCATCCGGTCCCCAAGGATATATATGTTGGTTCTGGCCCCTGCTTGTCGCCGCATATTCCCACTGAGCTTCCGTGGGCAGGCCGGCATTGGCGAACTTGGCGAACGTCTCGGCTTGCTCCCAATCGAGGCAATTGACCGGGTGAAGCCTGCGGCCGCGCTTTCCCCAGTTGCACAGTTCGTCATTGCTGTTGGGTTCGGTGCACTCCTGCTTCAGCACGCATTCGGCGTATTGCTCGACCGTCACCTCGCTTTCGCTCATGAGAAACGTCGTGATGTCGACCGCATGGATCGGCTTTTCGTTCTGCGGGCCGTTATCGGACCCCATGATGAACCGGTCTCCTTCAATAGTGATCCATTTGATGGGCTTTGCCGCCCTGCCCGTGGCCATATCAATGACGACCACCCGATCCTCCGGTTGAGCGGGCGGAATGGGAGGGGGTGCGGGAACGGACGCGGTGAGGTTGGATTCGGTCGCGAGCTTGGCGACGGGCGTGGGGATAGAAGAGGGCGGGGGCGCGATGACGTCCGCCAAGACGAGCGTGGAGGGGAGAGAGGTGGTCTTGGGGAGAGACTTGATTATAAGAGCATTGAAAGCGAGCAACTTATCGTATTCACGCTTGATCTTGGGCGGGTATTGGACGGTCTCCTCCGTCAACGGATTCCCATTGGTGAGCCGCTCCGGACCGGCATTGTAAGCCTTCAACATCTTGTCAAGGCAGTCGGGATCATCCTTATATCTGTCGAATTGTTCGCGCATGTAAAGAACGCCGGCCGTCAAATTCGGCTCGAGCTCAAGCATGGTCGCTTTCTTGAGCCTCTTGCCGCGCCTGAGATGTTTGGGGAACTCGTCTGGGTATTTATCGAACATCTCTTGAAAGGTTCCGGGCTTGACCTGCAGGTAGCCAAGAGCCGTGGCCTTGGACACAGCGTTGGGATCGAATGCCGACTCGACATAGATTTGGGCTAGGATCAGGGCGCGGGAATCCACTCCCATGCCCCGCAGCCTTTCATGAAGCTTCGTGCTGTCGAGAATCTTGGGAAGCGCCGACACGACTTTCTTGAGATCGCCCTTGCGCTTGTTTTGCACCCAGCGCGGCGGAGCGTGCAATGGATAGAGAGGACTCGCGGGTGCCAAGACGGTTGGGGAGTGGCCCCTGTTTTCTTTCTCGCCGTCGAAGGAAACATGGAGAGTCCGGGCTGAGTTCTCCAGAGACTGCGACGCGGCATCGGGAACGTTCACGGAGCCGCTCGCGGCGAGCAGCAGGCAAAGTCCGATGAACGGCCCAGGCGTTCGGCTGATCATGCGAGGTAGGATAGGGCTTTCTAAAATTGAATCCTAGGGTCCAAAGGGCAGAATGTTCTGGTCCTGCGCCCTCCCAAGCCCTAGGCTAAAAGGCCCACCTAATTGGCGTCCTTTGTCCCGTGTTTTCCGTCCCCATCGGCCCATACCATACACCAGGGTATTTGGGTTAATGATCAGCGTGAGAGGAGCTCCCATGATTATTTCCATGTTGACCGTCGCCCTGCTGTCAGCCGCTGCGGCGCATGCTTCCCCGAGAATGGTTTCGGACGCGCGTTTCCAGGCCGCGCTGGAGGATATTCGCGAACAGAGCGTTCCGCGTATGCGCCGAGTTGTCGACGACGGCAAGGCCGGCGCGGGAGATATCCTGCAGCGGCGCTTAAAGGCCGCAGCCGCTAGGGGGATTTCGTCGAGTGTGTCCATCATCGATTACAACGAGAAAAAGGAGGTGGCGGGCTCCTACGGATCTGGAGTGATTCTTTCGGAAAGCGGCCTCATCATCACCAATAATCACGTCGCGAGCAAAATGAGCAGTCCTTGGGTCGTCCTTGGGGACAACCGCCGGATCAAGGCGTCCGTCGTCGGCTTGGATCCGGAATCCGATTTGGCTCTTATTAAAGTCTCGACGCACGGGCTGTCCCCGGAGGCTTGGCGTCCGGCGGTTTGGCATCAAGGGGCTCTGGAAACGGGAGATTTCGTCATTGCGGTCGGTTCTCCGTGGCAGTTGAGCGCGACGGTGACGTGGGGGATCGTCAGCGCCGTCAATCGCGGCGGGCTCGAGCTCAACGCGGTCGGAAACTTCATACAGCATTCGGCTCCGATCAATCCGGGGAATTCGGGGGGAGGTTTGTTCCTGCTGCGCCTTGAAACGGATGACAAAGGGGAAAACGGAGAGCTCGTCGGAATCAATTCCGCCATGTTTTCCGATACCAAGGCCAATAGCGGAGTGGGCATGGCCATCCCCGCGTCCGTGGCTCTCGATGTCGCCCACGATCTGGCGGCGCACGGTAAAATCACCCGCCGCGGCGGCCTGGGCATCGATGTCAGCGATATCGGGTTTGAAGAGCAGATGCGCCTTGGGGTCTACGGGGGCGTTCGAATCGGAAGCGTGAAAGACGGAAAATCCGGGGCGGCGGCCGGCCTCGAACCTGGAGACATCATCACCGCCATCGGTGACATCCCAGTCGAAAGAGCGAGCCATTTCAGAAGCATAGTCCTCGGGATGCGCCCGAACACGACGGTGTCCATCACGATCAAGCGCGGCGGCGCGATCAAAATAGTCCCGGTGGTCGTCGGTTCCAGAAAACCCTTGAACGGCCATTGACCGGGCCGTTCGCCGCCATGGACGCAGGGCCGAATCGGAGCTATACTCAAGACCATGGTGTTGGTGGTTTTGTCGCTGGCGATCGGCCTTTCCGCGCGCGCCGATGTCATTCATCTCAAGAACGGCAACCGCATGGAAGGCGTTATCACCTCTCGAACCGATTCCCAAGTCACGCTCGATTTCGGCTATGGGAGCACGGTCATTGAGACGGCCGATATCGCCCGAATCCAGAAGGCGGATAAGAAGCAGGCGCTGCAGACGGCCGAGAAACTCAAGCGCCGGCAATACGAGTCCGGTCTTGCCATTCCCCGCGGAGCAGAGAGGCTCAATGATCTGTATTCCCGCGCGCAGGCCCAGCGCGAGCAGGCGCTCGAGTCCCGGGCGCTTTCACGGGATCTCGATGAGGAGGCCGAGCAGATTCAAGACAGCCTGCCCGCCGTTAAATCGAACTACGCGTCGCTGACTTCGGATTTGAGCCGCAGCGACCCGAGGTCAAATCCCGCGGGCTACAATCGCTTGGTGTCCGAAGTCAATAAGGCGGCCACGGGCGTGCAAAGCGCGAACCTTCGCCTCGAGGAGATCGAGCGTCTTAAGAAGGAAGCCGAGAAACGTGTGCACCACTACCTTGAAAGCTACCGGCGGCTCCAGGAATACGCAGCCGGAGCGGGCAAGGAGCTGCTCACGCGGGAGTCCGATTATTACGCCTGGCTGCGCGAGGAGCTCGCGACGATGGAGGGAGATTTCCGCCGGGACAACATACCCGCCCAAAAGACGGACACCGGAGTGTACGTCAACGTGGTGCTCAACGGCGATAAAACCGTGAAGCTGCTCGTCGACACGGGAGCCTCGATGACCGTGCTTTATAGGGAAGCCGTGGCGGGTCTGCGCCTGCCCGCCAAAGCGCGCCTCGGCCCGGCCCAATCGAAGGTCGCCGACGGCCGCATCGTCACAGTCGAGGTCATGCGCCTGGATTCGATGGCGGTCGGCAAATCCCGGGTCAGCAACGTTCTCGTCGCCGCGGCGCCGACGTCCGGACAGGGCTTTGATGGACTTCTCGGAATGACCTTTCTCAGCCGCTTCGTCGTCCGCATCGACGGCGCCCAGGGCAGGCTTATTCTCGAGGATCTCAAGTAAAGAGGCGGGCGGTTTATGCGCGGGCCCGTCGTTGGGCAAGGATGACGGCGTTGAGCACGGCGCAGGCGGTGGTGACCGGCCCCACGCCCCCGGGCACGGGCGTGATCGCGCGCGCGCGCGCGGCGACTCCGGGCGCGGCGTCTCCAACGAGCTTCCCTCCGACCAAATGAACGCCCGCGTCGAGCACAATCGCGCCGGGTTTGATCCACGAGGCTTTGACAAGACCCGGCGCGCCCGCGGCCAAGACCAGGAGATCGCTTTCGCGGCAGATTCGGGCTAGACCCCGCGTGCGCGAATGGGCCAAGGTCACGGTCATATCGAGAGTGGAGAGCAGGTGCGCCGCCGGCCGGCCGACGGTCGTCGAGCGGCCGATGACCACGGCGCGGCGCCCCGACAGCGGCATGCCGCAGGCCAGGGCTAAGCGCGCGAGCGCGTAAGCCGTGCAGGGAATCACGAGTTCGGACGTCTGCGCCCAAGTTTTGGCGAGGAACAATCTTCCGAAGGCCGAAGGGGTGATGGCTTCGACATCCTTATCAGGCGGGATCAAGGCGGCGATGTCGGCCGCCGTCAAGCCGCGGGGATAGGGAGTTTCGATGATCAGCGCGTCGGCGCAGGGGTCTGCGGCCAAGTCGTTGAGAAGACCCAGCGTCTTGATGCGCGGTCCGGGAGAGAGTCGGTGCACCATGACGTCGACGCCGACGGCGGCGCAGGCCTTCATCGTGGCCTTGAGATAGCTGCCCGCGGCGTCGTCTCCGGCTTCGACGATGGCCAGGCGGGGCGCGCGGCCCAGGCGTCGCGTCGCGTCGGTCGCGCGTCGTCGCGCCGCGGCGAGGATGCGGGCGGAGAGTTCTCTTCCATTCAGCAGTTTCGCGCTCATGCGGCGAGGCTCCGTTCCAGGCGAGCGATCACCGCGGCGAGGGTTTCCAGCGTCGGAACGGTGATTCGAGATTTGCGCGCGGCTTTCAGCAGCGGGCCGAGAATGGCGCGCGCCTCGGTGGGCCTTCCCGACGCCAAGTCCTGGAGCATGGAATTGCGCTGGCGAGGCGCGTTGCGGCAGGATTGAATGAGTTTGTCGGCCATGTCGGGATAGTCGAGGCGGTGACCCGAGGAGTTGGCGGCCAAGACCGCCTCGTTGAGAGCCGTCAGGGCGATGTCCCTCAAAGCGGGGTTCTCCGCGAGACTGCCGCTGTCGACCGCGCAGGCGGCGGCCAGGGGATTGACCGCCGCATTGAAGGCGGCCTTGGTCCAGAGCATGCTTTCCTCGGAGTTCTTCAGGCGCACCCGAAAGCCGGCCCGGCTCAGGAGGCCCCGCGTGTCGGCCAAGGCGGTTTCGTTGCCGTCGCTGCGGGCGAGAAGAATATCAGAACCGCCGTTGAAGGCGAGAGTGCGCGGGGCGGGACGGTCGGCCGCGAAATAACAGACGCCGATGACGGTGCGGCGCGGACCGAAGGCCCTGCGAAAAATGGCTTCATGCCCGATTCCGTTTTGCAGGGCGATGACGGGAGTGTGCGGCCCGATGAAGCGTCGCGCTCGCCGCGCGGCTTTTCGAGCGTCGCGGGATTTGACGCAGAAGAAAGCGGCGCTCGCCGAGCCCTCGAGAGCGTCGGCCGATAGGAGTCCTTTGACGACGGTCGCGCCGGCCTCGGGGCGTTGAATCGTGAAACCGTTGCGGACCAAGCGTCGTTGCGCCGAGGCGTTGCGGCCGAGGATGGCTGTTTTTATTCCTGCCCGGAGCAGGCCCGCGGCCAAGGACAAACCCACCGCGCCGGGACCGATGACCAGAACTGTTTCGTTCACTGAAAGCATGACGACGGATTATGACAAAAAAAATGACCCCCGGCGCTCGCGCGCCGGGGGTCGACTTCGGCGATGTCGACGGATCGTCTTACGCGTTCACCATCTTGGCGCGGGAGACGTCGCCCTTCTTGTCGAGGAAGTAGAGGAAACCAGCCTGCTTCTTCACGCCGACCTTGGCGACCTTTTCCGGCTTGCCGCCTTTCTTGCCGCCGCGGGCCATCTTGGCGCGGGAGACGTCGCCCTGCTTGTCGATGT
>JBBTHA010000147.1:0-12495 GCA_038060535.1 Elusimicrobiota bacterium
GAGGATTTCAACCTCGGTCCCAGGCGCGCTCAAAATCTACTTTCGATTTTTCTGCGCCAGGCGTCTGGGTCTTGCAATCGAACGTATGTTCGATTATACTGGATCCATGGCATTCTTATCGCGCGCGGCGTCATTGCGTCCGTTGCTGGGCGCTGGGCGCGTGCCGCCGGGGCGCTACGTGGCGACGGGACCGCGGGGGATGTCCGCGTGGTTTCTTCGCGCGTTGCTCCCCGCGCTCCAGCGGGGCGGGCGTGTTCTGTGGCTTGACGCGGGCAACGCGTTCGACGTCCATGGCCTTGCTCGCGCGGCTCGCGCGGCGGGCTGCGATCCCAAGGCGGTCTTATCGCGCGTCGCCATCGCGCGCCCGTTCAACGCGTTTCAGCTCGAGACGATGATCTCGAAGACGGCGCCGTCTTGCTGGCGAGGAGAACCCGTCGTGGTCGCCGATCCGATGCGGCTGTTTTACGGCGAGGACGTGCCGGTCGAGCGGGCCCGGCGCGTGCTGCGCGCAGTGGTCGACGGGATGGACGCTCTGCCTTGCGTCTGGCTGATCTTATCCGTCGATCGGGACGCTCCCGCGGGGCGCGCGGGGTGGCTTTCGGAGTTGTCTCGAGGCTCGCGCGGGTGCGCGGCGCTGAGGGGGGAGCTCGACGCGGCTCGTCTTGAGGCGTCGCGGCGATAAGCGCGCTATGGGGCGAACGCTTGCGAGCATCGTCCAAAGCCTGCGGGACGAAGAAGAGTCCTGGAAGGGTTTCCGGCGTGCGCTGCGCAAGGAGGACCAGGAGGCTTTCGACGCGCTGTGGCGCCTGGCCCGCTTTCACGCCGCCGCCGCGGCGATGGCCGCTCGCCCCATCCCGCTGGAGGCCGCCGTCATGTCCATGCTGGTGGGCTTGATGAGGCGCGCGCAGGACGGTCTCAAGAAGGGTTCCGGTGACGCGGGAGTTTGAAGGCTGGATTTTCGACGCGTATCCCGAGGCCGATGGAATGCGGCTTTGGCTTCTGCGCGCCGACGGCCGCCACGAGTCTTGCTTCGACGCCTGGCAGCCCGTGTTTCATATCGGGGACGAGGGCGGCGGACTCGAGCGAGCCGGCCCGCTGATCGCCCATCTTCCCAGCCGCTGGGTGGACAAGCGCGAGCTTTTCTCGGGAGACGTCCGGCGCGTGCTGGAAGTGTGCGTGCCGCCTTTCGAACGCGACCCGCTCGTCGCGCGCCTGCAGCGCCTGGAGGTGACGCTCTACGACGCCGACGTTCATCTCGTCCAGACCTACCATTACGACCGCGGCCATTTCCCGCTGGCCTTCTGCCGCTTTCGCATCAGCGAGGGGCGCCTGGCGGGCTGGGAACTGCGCGATGATCCTTGGGCGGATGATTACGAGGTGCCGCCTCTCAAAATCATGCATTTGGCTCTGAGCCGTTCGGAGGTCGCCGGCGCAATAGATCCCAACCACGTTCTTCGCGGGCATCTGGTGCTGACGTTCGACGGCCGCGAGCATGAGATTGAAGGCTCCACCCGAGAGCAATTGGAGACCGTTTCGCGCCGCCTGCGCGAGTGGGACCCCGACGTCCTCACCACGGATTGGGGCGACAGCGCGCTCCTGCCGCGCCTGGAGCGCCTGGCCCGAAACCGGGGCATGACGCTCGCGTTCTCCCGGGACCGGGAGCGCGACACGGGGCCAAGCGCCAACCGCAGCGTCTACTCCTACGGCCGCGTCGCCTACCGCAATTCGGGGAGGCTGCTCTTTGGGCGGTGGCATCTCGACTTGCGCAACAGCTTCATGCTCAAGGAGTGCGGCATGGAGGGGCTCTTGGAGATCGCCCGCATCGCCCGCATACCGGTCCAGCGGGCGGGGCGCTGCACGATCGGCACGTCGCTGTCCTCCATGCAGACATGCTGGGCGTGGCAGCAGGGCGTTCTGATTCCGATGGACAAGCAGCAGGCGGAGGATTTCCGTCCCGCGACGGAGCTGCTGATCGCCGACAAGGGGGGGTTGGTCTTCGAGCCCGAGGTCGGCTGGCACGAAAGCGTGGCGGAGTACGATTTCACCTCGATGTATCCCGAAATGATGGTCCGCCATAATATCAGCCCGGAGACGGTCAATTGTTCCTGCTGCCGCGAGCGGCGCGTGCCCGGGATCGGGCACCATCTGTGCGGCAGGCGCCGGGGTCTGGTGCCTGAGGTGTTGTCTCCGCTGCTGCTCAAGCGCGCCCGGTATAAAGCCCTGGCCAAGCAGGGGGGGCGCAACGCCGCGGTCTACAAGAAAAGGGCGACGGCGCATAAATGGTGCCTGGTCTGCTGCTTCGGCTATCTGGGCTTTAAGAACGCGCGCTTTGGCAAGATCGAGGCTCACGAGTGCGTGACGGCCTGGGGGCGCGAGGTCCTGCTGCGGGCCAAGGAGACGGTCGAGGCGCGCGGCTATCATCTTCTGCACGCGTTCGTCGACGCGGTTTGGATCCAGGTGCCCGCGGACGCGGATCTCGAGGAGCTGCGCGCGGCCGTCGAAAAGGACGCGGGCTGTCCGCTGGCTTTGGAGGGCGTCTACAAATGGATTCGCTACTGCCCCTCCAAGCGTGACCGCCTTTCCGCGACCGCCAACCGATACTTTGGGGCGTTTAGAAACGGGGAATTAAAAGTCCGGGGCATCGCGTGTCGGCGCCATGACACTCCGCGGCTGATCGCGCAGATGCAGTCGCGCCTGCTGGAGCGCTTGGCCCGCGCCGATGACTTGGCCGGGTGCCGCCAAAGCGCCGCCGAGCTTCTCGATATCGTCGAGGATTATCGCCTGCGCCTGCGCGAAGGCCGCGTGACGGCCGAGGAGCTCTCGATCGCCTTCACCCTCTCGAAGGCTCCATGGGACTACCTCGTCGACTCGATCCAGGCCCTGGCCGCCAAGCGGTTGGCCGCCGCCGGGGTCGCGCTGCACCCGGGAGAGACGGTCCGCTACGTGATCGCCTCCGCCGGCGACCCCGTCAAGGAGTGGCGCGCCCAGCCGCTGGCCCTCATGGACGGCGCTTTGGAATACGACGCGGCGAAATATCTCGAGCTGCTGGAGAGGGCGGCCGCGGAGATACTGGATGGGGTGGTCGTTTCGGCGCCACATCCGGCCGAAATGAGAACCGAAGCGGGCGCGGCGCTGGAGCTTCCCCTGGGTTGGCGCGGCGGCGCCGTCCCAACGTCGTCCAAAGACGAGAGTTCCGTTCCTAGAGACGGCTTTTCATCCCGGAGATGATCTCTTCGACCTCGGCGCGCACGGCGGCGCGGCCGCGCGCGAACTGCTTGAGCCAAAGGCGCGCGAGCTCGGGCAGCGTTTTTGGACGATCCCTCAGAATGCGAACCATCGCGGCTCGTTCGAGTGACCGGAACAGGTAGTTTTTCGGAAGCCACGGCGAGTAGCCGGCGTAGATCAAGAACGCTTTCTGGAGGGGGGCGTATTCGACGCGGATCATGGCGCCCAGCTCCTCGGCCTTGATGATCCCCTGCATGAGGCGTTCGACGATGCCCTCCTGGGGATTGACGCGCAAAGCCTCGCCGATACCCGCGACGATGTCGGCTTCTGTCTTGTTCGAGGGAACGCGGGTGATCTCGGCGATCGTTTGGGCGGCGGACTCGATTTCGCCGGCTTCCAAAGCCAAAGACGCTCTCATGAAGGGCTTGAGCAGCTCGATGGAGCTGACGTGGCCTTGGCCCAGGTCGATGGCGACCATTTTCGTCCTCAACAGATCGCGCCAGCGTCGGCTGGCCTGGCGGTTGCCGGTGTGGGGATCGGGTTCCAGCCATTCGCGCAAGACGAGATCCAGCATCCCCCAGTCCACGGCGCGCTTGGCGATTGTGACCTGGCTGGCTCCCAAAGGGTTGCGGCGCGGCAGATCGGAGAAGCGCGCCGTCGGGAGGAATTCCTCGACCAGGATATCCTCGTCGACGTAAACCGTGTGCGGTTTAGGGACGATGGGAGGCGAGCTTGCCAGCAGCCTCGACCAAAGACTCAGGGAGCGGGCGGCGTCGCGCATGCCGCTTTCCTTGCGGGCTTCGTCGACGAAGTTCATCTCGGCCTGCACCAGGGACTTGACCTCCGCGAGAAGCTGCTTGGCTCCGGGAACGTCGATTTCTTCCTTGAGTTCCAGGCGGCCGATCAAGGCCTCGAGAATCTCGAACTCGCGCTGGACGCGGTATTTGGCGCCCGGAGCCCGGAGCTTGACGACCCACACTCGGCCGTCGTCCAGGGTGATCTTGTAGACGATCTTGATCGAGCCGGCGCCGAGCTCCCTGCCCAGGAATTTGAAGTCGATGACTTTGCGGCTTTGCTCGGCGAGCAGGAATCGAACCTGCTCGAGCAGTCGCCGGCGGGCGACGGGACCCAGGGACAGTTCCTCGGAGTTTTCCGGCAGGGCTTGCCGGCTGAGCGCGTCGAGCTCGGCCATGTCGAAGGGGTTCTGCGTTTGTCCCTTCATTGCGAAAATGCGGCCCAGGCGCTGTTTGATGAGGGTGAAGGCCTTCATCTTTTCCATTTCTTGGGCGTGTTCCTTGAACTCTTCGAGGGCGGCCGCGTACTCCTCGGGGACGAGGCCTTTGTGCGTGGCCAGCACCTGCGCCAGCTTGGCCCCCGAAACGCCCATGTGGCGCAGGCCGAGCTTCATGATCTCGGGGCCTTTGGCCGAGGAGGAGACGTCGTCCATGGCGACGAGTTCGGACAATAATTTCGCCTTTTCAGCGTCGTTGAGGATGCGGAAATATTCCAGGAAGACGGTCTGCAAAAACGGGCTTAGCTCGCGTCCTTGGATGGCGATCCGGGTGAAAAGCCTTTCGACCTGGGCGGGATCGTCTTGGAGCCTGGGCGAGGTTTTCCCCTTCAAGGCGTCGTCTTCGGAGGGCGTCTTTCCGTAGAACAGCGAGCGCACGAGCAGGGCCTTATCCTTTCGGTGCAGGAGCGAAAGGTAGGATTCCAGCTGGTCCAGGCTGCGAATGGAGGCGTAGTCCCGAGCCAATTTTTTGCGGTCGCCGCTCAAGATCCGGGAGTTATAGAGGGCGATCGTTTTTTTGGGCAGGCGCTCGACCTTCCCCAAATGCAGGAGAATGTCGACTTTTTCCGAGGGGGAGAATTTGAGCAGCTGTATCACGGCCTGGTCGAGCAGATGCTTCTCGGCGACGCGGATCGGGTTGGGTTTGCGGTAGCTTTTGCTGCCCTCGAGAAACGAGAGGCCTCCCGGCGTCAGGCGTCGGGCCTTGATGAGGCGCTCGAGAAGCTCGTCGCTAGAGCGCGTGGGTTCCGGGTAGTTGTCGAGGATGACTTGGAGGACGGGCTCCTGCGTTCCCGCCCACGCGGTGTAAAGCTCGAGGAGCGTGGCCATGGCCTCCGTATGGACGCGCTTCTTATAACTCTCCAGAACATTTTCCTTTTTGTGGGCGAACAAGCCAGGCCAGGCCTCCGCACCGCTGCCGAGGTTTTTCGAGAGGAAGGCCTTGTCTTCGGAGTCGAAAACGCCCTCGTTCCACCGGGCTTTTGCCTTCTCCATTCTCTCTTGGGCGACTCGGTCGGTTTCCTCCAGCACGTCGAAGATCTTGTCTTCCAGGCTGCCCTCGCTCATCAAGGAGCGCAGGAACGTCAGGCTGAAATAGCGTCGAGCGGCGCGGGTGGCCAGCCACAGGCGCTTGTAGGAGCCGTAGTATTGCCTCAGCGTCTGGCGGGCGGGCTTTTCGCCCATTACGGCCTCGGGGAGGAGGTCGAAAAGGCGCGTCCTCAGACTCGGATTGCGGACGATGCGCAATGGCGCGATTTTCGGCACCATCACGACATCTCCGACAGGCGTGCTGACGCTGCGATATTGCAACGAGTCCCCAGGAAAGAGGTTTGAGCGCTTTTGATCGGTTTCGATCCACTCGAGAAAGGCCTTGGGATTTTCCTTGGCCGTGGCCAGTATCCGCTCGTCGAGCTCATCGTTGAACTCGCCCGTCGAGGCCATGAAGTCGAGAAGGTCGAGGCGTTCGGCCGGGGCTTTGGGCCAGGCCTGGGCTGCGTCGAGGCGTTGGAGCAACGTCAGGGCCCAGCGGACGTTGACGGCGCGAAACGGATGCTCTCCCTTGGCCAGGCCGCGCAGCGCCTCGGAGCGCTTGATGGTGGCCGCCCCCTTTCGGAACGCCGTGTCGTATGAACCCTCGCTATCGAAGTCGACGGTGAAAAGTCCCGGGTGCAGATCGTGCAGGCGCCTCAGGCGCCTGGTCAAGTCGGGAAGCTCCTGGGCCTGGGTCACCACGTCCTCGAGCAGCCAGCGCCCCACGGTTGTGGCGGCCTTCATCTGCAGGCTTCGGTTGAACTCATCCTTGCCGCGGTCATTATTTTGAGCGTCGATGCGATCAAGCAGTGCCACGCCCATCAGCTTGATGTCGACCGGGATGTCGGGATCGCCGACCCAGGCCAGAATATGGATGAGATCGTTGAACGCCAGCCTGCGCGATTCTTTTCCGAGGGCGGGCAGCGGAGCCTCCCAGGCGCGCATTTCGCGTTGGTGAAGATAATGCTCCAGCCGATTCCACTTCCGGCGTTTCGCCCAGCGCTGCAAAGGCCCCGGCGTCATAGTGACCGAATTTGGCAGGGCGCGTTTATAGGCTTTCATGTAGTCGCGGTCGGTTTTCAGCAGATTGTCCGCGAGCTCTCGGGCGTGCGCCTTGATGACTGTCGAGGAGGGAAAAGGGTAGAGCGTGCGTTCGACCTCGGAAATAAGGGCGGCCAGCTTGCGGATGTCCTCGAGTTTCGGCCGCGTTCCGAGCGTGTCGGCGCGGGCCGCGGCCTTTCGAAACGCCTCCCCCAGGGAGGTGGTGAATTGGTCGGCGATTTGCGCGGTTATTTCATCCGGGGACTGTCCGTGCAAAGCCGGGTCAAGCGCGAGCTTGACTTCTTCCCAGGCAAGCCGCGTCAGGGCATGGATCGATCCGAAGTCGTCGACTTTCCAAAGGCTTGACTGGAGAAGGACGGACGTTGTTCGCCCATACTCCTCGAGATGATCGCGGCGCTCCTCGGAGTTGGAAATCCCCGCGAGCTTCCTGAGAAGATCTTTGCGCAAGTCGGCGTGGGTTTTCCTTAAGAGAGTCTCGAGCGCGTCTTCCTTGCGCAGGAGGCGGAGCATCGGAGGCGGCATAAGGTTATTTCCCAAGAAGTAGGTCGCAAGATCGAGTTGGTCCTCCGGCGAGGGCGCGCTCAAGCCGTCGATGTAGTAGCGTTCGTAGCGGAATTTGGGAGCGCCTCCGGCTTTCTGGGATTCCTCAAATTTCGGCCACGTGTAGTGACGATCGCTCCACGCAGACAAGCCGTATACTCGTTCCCTGCTCCACTTCTTGTAGACGTCTTTGACCTTTCCCTGCTCACCCTTCAAACGCAAGACAAGCTGCGACGGCCGCAGCTTGGATCGAAATCGAGTCGGCCCGAACGTCGATTCGACGATCATGACTTGATGGCTGAGGTATTGGGAGGCGAGCCAGGAGGGCGAGAGCTTTTTGCGTAGCTCGTCGATGATGTCTTCAGGCAGCGCCGGGCGTCCAAGCTCGATGTTGAGCACGTCCCGGGTCGCCCGCCATAGCTTTTGAGCGACATGCTCGGCATCCTTGATAGTCTCCATGTTCGAGGGTCCCAGCTCGCCGAGCCCGAGATTCTCGGCTTCGTGATTGATCGCCCGGAAGGCGGAGTCGAGCTCGGCTCGGCCTTGGACTCCGCCCAGGATCATTAGAGTCCCCGCAAATCGGGCGGCCTCTCCGAAATGAGCGGAGCGGGAGGCGAAGTCCTCCAAGGTCAATCTCGGTTGAGGGGCGGCGGGCGCGCCCTTGGCCCGCGCCGCGCGCCGCGCGTTTTTGGAGGCGCGCGACCAGGGCGCGCCAAAAAGCAACTCGAGCTGGCGGGTGACCAGCTCGCCGATCAGGCGCTTAGAGGGGAAGGATTCCGTGTGACTGCGGCCGACCGACACCTCGATGGGTCGCAATTCCTTGGCCGTGCCTTGCGCCGCCATGAGATCGCGGTAGGACTTTTCGATGACCGCGCTTTTTTCGACATCGAGCCCTCTGTGGGCTCCTTCCACCTTGATGAGGGCCTCGAGGTCATGGATCGCGCCGTCTCGCGACTCCATCGACACGCTGCGCCCCAATTTCTTCTCGAAGCGGTCGGTGTGGGAGGGACGCTCCGATGTCAGGCGTCGGGCCATCCATGCGGGATTGGCGGGAACGCTTTGCGGGCGGGCGTTTTCGTAGGCCTCGTTGAGGTGGTCGTCGAGATAAGCCCGCCGAAGATCGGAATGGGGGTGGATATCGCGCAAGCTCTTGAGCGCCTGAACGATGTCGTTGTCGGCTCCGCGCAGCAGTGAGTATTTTTTCTTGAGGCGGGCGTACTCCCTATCGAGGGCGTACAGGGTGTCGATCGCTTTTTTGGGATCGTACCCGGCTGCCGCGAGCAGCTTCAGGGCCTCGGCGTCCGCCTCGAATTCGTGGAAATGTCCCAGCACCATGTGGGAGCCCTGGAAATCCTTGAGATGCCCGCGCCAATTGTGGTTGAGCTCATGGGCCAGGATGAAGGCGAGCTGGTCTTCGTTTTCAAGGGCGCGCAGCAGGCCCAGGGAGACGAAGACATTGGATATCCGCAACGCCTTGGCCACGCTGGCGTTGTCTTTTAAGTAGCTCGCCTCGCTGGGAGACACCATCGTGAAGGCGTTGGGAAGAAACGAGTTGCCGATAAAGATTTGGGCAGACTGCTTGGGCATGCCCGCCGCGGCGGTCAAGCGGTTGAGCACGCGCGTGACGTCCTTGTGCAGAATGCCGTCGCCGACGTCGCCTCCTAAATTGTCCTGCAGAATCGAAGGGGCGTCGTGTCGACGGACGTTATAGCGCAGGCGGATCAGCTCCCTGGTGGCTTCTTGGAGGGAGCGTCCAGGAGGGCCCTTTTTTGACGCATGTGCGGAGGGACGCAAAGACCGCAGCCAGCCTCCCAACCGGCCGAGCGTCGTCGGCGCCGCGGCCGCGACCTCGACGGGGTCCGCCGCAACCATGGTTCCTGCGGTGGGGACGGTATTGCCGTCGTAGGCCGCTTGAAGAGCCGATTCTTGCGTTTTTTCGTCGTTTGCGGAAACGGCGAGCGCGCCCAGCGTCTGTCTCGCGGCCGCCCCGCTTGCCTCGGCGGACGGGGTCCGCGGCGCCGGCACGGCGAAAACCGACGCGGGCAGAGCCGGAGGGGGAAGGCGCACGCCGCCAAGCTCCAACGTTTGGACTCGCGTCGGCAGGTAAGCGGGGGGAGTGTTCGCTCGGGTGGTTGCCTTCAGCGCGACGCGCGCGACATCGGCGGCGGCCGACGGCCAACTGGATAAGGCCAATCCGGCGACAAGCAGCAACCGTATGGCGCGCATAGGGACAGTCTATTTTACGGCCGGGCAAAATCGTATGGGCCCGTAGGTCCCCAATCGCGCGATAAAAGGCCTACTTCCTGGGCAGGAGCCGGCCGGGTCATCGGTTCCTCATCTGGGACCAATAGCCCGAAGTTCTGCGCCCTTTGGCCCCTGGCTGCCGGGGACGGGAGTGTGTACTCTATTGAGGAACAATGAACTCTCGGCGCGTTTACGCCGTCGCCGCCCTGTGTTGCTGTGCCGCCTTGCGCGCCGGTTCTGCCGCGGCGCGGGGGGGCGTCAAGCTCGCGCAAGCACCTGCTGCTCCCGCGGTCCGCGTCATCCCCCTGGTCGGGGGCGTCGCAGCGTTGATGCCCGCGCCGGCGCTGGCGCCGCGCCCGGTCGCGGTGCTCGCCTCGCCGGTTCCGCTCGCGCGGTCGCCGATCGCCGTGCCCGCGCTCGGATCGGCGCTCCCTGAGAGCCAGACTTCGGAGTCCCCGGAGGCCGGGTCCGCGCGGGCGGCGACCTTCTTCGATCAAAGCGCCGTGTTGGGCAGGGGCGCGCCCATCCGGGCGGGACCCTCCCAAAAAACCGCGATCAGGCGCCTGATCCGCCGCGTTCCGCAGGCCGTGCTTTTCGACTGGGACGACACCCTGGCCGACGAGCGCAAGACGGTGCGCTTGGCTCATGAGGAGTTGTTTCGACGCTTCAAGCTCAAGCGCCCCCCTCACAAGGTTTTAGAGGATCAGTGGCGCGACGATCATGCTGTTTTTTACGAGCGGTTCTTTCCCGGTATCGCCGTCGAGGACGTGGAGACCGTCTGGCATGACATTACGGAGACAATCCGGCGCGGGGACAAGGTCGGCGGAAAGCGCCTTGCGCCCGCGTCCCTTTACCCTGGAGCCGTGGAGATTCTCAAGGAGTTGCGTCGGCTGGGCGTGACGTTGGCCGTGGTCAGCAACAAGAGGGAAGCGACTCTTTATCAAGCCAACGACGCGACGGGAGTGCGCTCCTTCTTTAAAATCATCTACGGCCACAAGGAAGGGCGTGAGCGCAAGCCCTCGCCCCAATCGATCAACGAAACGCTGAAGGCCTTGGGAGTGCTTGCGGAAAACGCCTGGTATGTGGGCGATCAGGTCAGCGATGCCCAAGCCTCGCGCGGGCTCTCCAGAATACTCATCGGACGGCGGACGCGCACGCTGGCGCAAGCCCGGGGAGCCGAGCTCGATCCCGAGGGCGACATCGTCTACATCGACTCTCTGAAAAAACTCCTGGGCATCGTGAAACGCCTCAAATAAAGCGGATCCATGCTGTGGCCGCTTCTCGTGCCGGCCGGGGCGGCGTTTTATCGATTAGACCTTGACCGAATGCGATAATCAGACTACATTTGTAGCGCGAAATCGGCATGGACCCTTTATCGAATTCGAGCCAAGAGCAGGAGCGCGTCGTCCGCGAGCTGTTGGGCGCGTGGGCGAAGCGCGATCCCCGCAATCCCGCCCCTGATTTCGGAGGCGAGATTTCTCTCGTGTCCATCGAGGACAAGACGGCTTACGCGGGCTTCCTGCGCTGCCTCTTCGACGTGCGAACCGGTCCCGTCGATAAGCTCCTGCCCTATTTGGAGTCCAAGCCGCCCCTCATCGCGAACAAGAACGATCTATGGGAGCTGCCCTCCGGTTTGGTCCGGCAATTCCTCGAACAGGAAGCGACCGTTCTTGCCGCCGAATCCGGCGAGCCCATGGACTGCAATCTGTGCACGGGCGTGGTTTCTGCCGAATCCTGCGGGTCCTGCCACGGGGCCAAGACGGCGCCATGCGGGGCCTGCGCCGAGCGCGGGCGCAAGACCTGTTCTCTCTGCCAAGGGCGCGGGAGCTTCGCCTGCGCGTCGTGCAAGGGCTCGGGCACGATCGTCCAATCCATGTCCGCCGTCGGCACGGGCTACGCCGAGGTCTGCCCGGATTGCTTCGGCAAGAAAATCCGTCCCTGCCATGAATGCTCCGACGCCGCGGCGCCGGACTGCCCGGTGTGCTCCAACACGCGCGTCGTGGCGTGTCCGGCCTGCAAGGGAGCGGGCTTGGCCTTGTGCGCTCAATGCGGCGGCTCGCGCCGGGTGATCGCGGGATTTACGGTTTCCGTCGCCTACAAGCTGCTCTATTACCGCAGCCTCGTTCGCGACCCCGAAATCCCCGAAGCCGTGCTGCCGGAGAATCCTCCGTCGGGCAGGCTTGGAGAGTCCATTTTACAATGCGAAAGCGACGACGTCGCGTCGTTTTCGTCAAAAATCCCCGAGGGTGTCGCCGGCGAGGCGGCACGCAAGGTCCTGGCTCAGGCCGTGGCGGGCATCCAGGGCAAGAACTCCCGGGTGATTTTTCAGTCCCTGAGCGTCGAGAGGATTCCGATCTTTAGCGTCCGCTACGCTTTCAGGGGCAAAGACTACAGGGCTTGGGCGACGCGGTTTCAAAATCGCGTCGTGGCGATAGACGATCCGTTCGCCGACATGGCCGCGCTTTACGTCGCCGAGGCGGAGGCGTTTCTGGACAAGAGGCAATTCGCGCTTTTTGACGAACGAGCGTCGAAAGCCGAGAGCCTCGCGCCGCGAAGCCCGGCCCTCGCCTCTCTGAGAGCCAAGGCCGGCTCCGTCCAAGCGCGTGAGATAACGATGTTCGGCGCCAAGGCCGCGGGGGCCCTGGCCCTGGCCATTCCCACGATACTCGCGTTTCTTTACTCGAGCCCCCGCCGTTTCGCGCCGCTGGCCGCGTTGAGCCTGGCCACGATGGTCTGCGCCTTGGCGTCCGCCTTTGTCCTCGCGTCGCGCAGGCTCTCGCTACCTGCTTCTCGTTGGCGCCTGTGGTCTGCCGGCGCGGCGGCCGCGGGCGCGGCGTTGTGCGCGGCGCTGTTTGTGATCGTGTCCCCGATACGCCGCATCGACGAGGGGGACTTCGCCGTCCGGGTGTCGCGCCATGAGGAGCTTTCCTTCGCCAATTGGGGGACCGGCGACGCGAGCGCCCTGGAGTCGCTCATCGACGAATACGCGAAGCTGGGCGTCGATACGAGCGTCGGGCGCTCGCTTCTCGAGCGCTATGAGATCTTTCTGGTCGCGGCCCGCGAGCAGGCCCCCGTGAAGCCCACCAGCAACCAGCCGCTGGTCA
>JBBTHA010000148.1:0-21384 GCA_038060535.1 Elusimicrobiota bacterium
AGCGGGCGAGCGGAATCGAACCGCCGTCTGATCCTTGGCAAGGACCCGTTCTACCATTGAACCACGCCCGCGACGTTCGCGATTCTATCAAAATCAGGGGGACTTGGGAATACGATCCGTCTGCGCGCCGTCGAACGGGATGTTCTGTTGGAGCACGACAGCCTCGTCCTCGACGAGGCGACGGTTCTCCTCGTCGCGCGCCTCCAGGATTTCCGAGAATTTCTCCACGAGAACGTCGACCACCTTCGGGTCGAATTGCGTGCCGGATTTGTCCTCGATGTATCGTCGCGCGTCGTCGACGGTCCACGCGCCCTTGTACGCGCGCTTGGACGAGAGCGCGTCGAAAACGTCCGCCACGGTGACGATGCGGGCCTCGATCGAGATCTGCTCGCCTTTGAGCGTGTAAGGATAGCCCGTCCCGTCCCACCACTCGTGATGGCCGACGGCGACTTTCGCCGCCAAGCGCAGCAGGCGGCTTTCGGCGTTGGCCAGCATCTTGGCGCCGTAGACCGTGTGCTTTTTCATCTCCTCGAATTCCTCGGCCGTGAGCTTTCCCGGCTTGCGCAGGATCGTGTCGGGAATGGCGACCTTGCCGATGTCGTGAAGGGGAGCGGCGTAGCGAATGTCCTCGGCTTCCTGGAAGGAGAGGCCCAGGCCGTGCGCCAGGATGCCGGAAAATCGGCTCATGCGGCGCAGGTGGCGCCCGGTGTCGGCCTGGTCGCGGTACTCGGCGACAAGAGCCATGCGGTAGATCGTTTCAAGGTGAGACCGGCGCAGATCGTCGTAGAGGGTCGCGTTTTCGATGAACGTCGCCGCCATCGTCGCCAATATCCGCAGGAGCCCCTCGTCTTCCTCGTTGAAGGAGCCCCTGCTCTTGTTGAGGACCTCGAAAACCCCGAGCGCCTTCCCGTCGCGCCCCCGCAGCGGCACGGCCAGGACGCTGCGCGTCTGATAGCCCGTGATGCGGTCCAAGTCCTGGGCGAATCGGGTGTCCTTGTAGGCGTCGCGGATGTTGACCGCAGAGCCGGTGCGAGCCACGAAGCCCGCGATCCCCTGCCCGACGGGAATGCGCAGGATTTTTTCCTCCATGCCGAGCGCGATCTTCGTCCACAGCTCGCCCTTGTAGGCGTCGACAAGGAAGACGGAGCAGCGATCGGCGGAGAGGATGTTGCGGACCTCCTCGGCGATGATGGTCAGCAGGATGTCCAAATGCGTCTCGGCCGCGACCATGCGTCCGAAGCGCGCGAGGAGGGATTGGCGCTTCTCGAGTTCTTGTCTACGCCCCATGGTGTTGGTCCAGGGCCCCGGCGACGAACTCGGACAGATGGAGCACCCGCGCCTCAGGATAGTATTTCCTCGCACCCCGGGCAAGCTGGATGAGGCACGACGTCGAGCTCGTGAGAATCACCCCGGCCTGAACGCCGGCGGCGTTCGAGATTTTAGACTTGAGCAGATCTTCGGACAGCTCGCCGTGAACGAAGGCGAAGGCTCCGGCCCCTCCGCAGCAGGCGTCGGCGCCCGGCATCTCGCGATAGGAAGCGCCCGCGGCCGCCTTCGCCGCGCAGCGCGGCTGGTCCTTGAGGCCTTGGCCGTTGAGCGCCCTGCAGGAATCGTGATACGTCGTCGCGACCAAGGCTCCGGAAGCCGCGGGCAGGCGGTCGGCGCAGTCGCCGTAAAGTTCGACGGCGTCTTTGACCCGCCGCGAGAAAACCTCCGCCCGCTTTCGCCACTCGCCGTCCTGGGGCCTCAAGAAAAGCTGGGGGTATGATTTGAGGAACGCGACGCACGAGGAGCAGTCTCCCGCGATGGGCTCGGCGCCGCTGCGCTCGGCGTGCTCGATATTTTTTTGGGCCAGACGCCGAGCGTCGTTGAGATCGCCATAGTTATGGGCCAGAAGGCCGCAGCAGGGGTTGTCGAGGACAGCGCCCGGACCCTTCAAGCGGTCGAGCGCGGACAAGGTCGCCGTCCCCACGCGCGGAAACAGGTAGCGCGTGCCGCAGGCCGCGAAGTAACGGTAGGCCGGCGCCGCGGGAGACCGCCGGCCGCGCGTCCTATCGTCGAGGTTGAGGAAGGGCGACTCGCGGACGTGCTCGTCCATGGCGGCCAGCGCGCCCAGGCCGGCGGCGCGCAGAAAGGGCCGCGCCAACTTGGACAGGCCCGTTTTCTTGAGGAGAAACCCGATCTTGAGAAGGCAGGAGAACGTCTTCGGGCAATCGACGAGAAGACGCGAGACCAGCCTCATCAGCCAGTGCGTGCGGCCGCGCAGGGCGCGCCGACCCTCGAGAGCGATGTCCGCCACGGGCACGCGCGCGTAGCACGCCGCCGTGCAGGCGCCGCACAGAAGGCATGTCGACAGCGCCTGCAAAGCCCCCTCGGGATCGTCCAGCTTTCCCTCGAGCATCAGGCGCATGATTTGGCTGCGCCCGCGAGGCGACTTCGACTCGTCGCCGGTGGCCACATAAGTGGGGCAGGATTGTTCGCAGTAGCCGCAGCGGGAGCACTGGCTGACGGCGTCGTAGACGGAACGCTCGCCCAGGTCCGTCAAAAGGCGCCCCAGCGTTTCGGCCATTATTTCGTCTCCAGCTCCGGATTCATCCGCCCCTCCGGGTCGAACGCCTTGCGCACACGGGCCGCCCACGGCGAGAGGGCCGCGGGCTTGTTCTGGGGCACCTGCGCGGGAACCTCGCGGGGACGGGCGTAGAGCTTCATGGTGACCTCGAGAATGACGCCGAACATTCCCCAAGAACCGAGAACCAGGCGCGAGAGATCGTAGCCGGCGACGTTTTTGACGACTCGGCCGCCCAGCTCGACAACGTCGCCGTTCGACAGAAGAAGACGCATGCCGAGAATATCCTCGCGCAGTCCGGACCAAGGCCGCGAGGCCAGCAGGCCTCCGAGAGTTCCCCCGCACTTGGGAAGGCGCAAGAAAACGCCGTTCTTTTCCAGCTGCACGTGGAGGGAATTGACGGAAACTCCGGATTCGACGGTGAGGGTGAAATTGCGCTTGTCGAGGTCGATGACAGCGCCCAATCCCGTCGTCAACAACTCCACGGCCGTCGCGGGAGTGGGCGCGCTCCAGCGCGTGGACGCGCCGCGCACGCGAAAGGATGCGCCGGGAGGGGCCGAACGAACCGCGTCGATGAGCAGGCGCGCGTACTCGGATGGCTCCGGAGCCGGCGGCCTCGAAAAGCCCGGGCCAGTTCCCGTCCCGGGCAGAGGAAACAGCTTATCCGGATTGGCCAGATGCTCGGGGTCGATCGCGTCCTTGACGCGGTGGAACAAACGCAACGTTTGGGGCGTAAACAGCCAGGCCATCGCGTCGCGCTTATCGAGGCCGATGCCGTGCTCTCCCGACAGCGAGCCGCCGAGCTCGACGCAGGCCTGAAGCATCTCATGGCCCGCCGCTTTGACGCGCGCCGTCCAAGCGGCGTCCCGTTCGTCGTAGATGATGTTCGGGTGGATGTTGCCGTCGCCGGCATGAAACAGCAAATAGGATTTGACTTGATGCTTGGCCGAGATGCTCTGAATGCGGCGCACGATCTCGGGCAGCCGATCGCGGGGCACGACGCCGTCTTCGACCAGGACGTTGGGGGCCAGGCGGGCCAGCGCCGCGTAGGCCCCGCGGCGCCCTTCCCAGAGCCGCTCGCGCTCCGCCGGGTCGGCGGCGACGCGCACGTTCGAGGCTCCGGACTGGCGGCACAGGCTTTCGACGAGTTCCCCCTCCCGCGCGCACGCGGCGGCCGAGCCGTCGAGCTCGATGAGCAGAACCGCCGGATCCTTCGGATAGCCGAGCGGCCGGCCCGCTTCGACCGATTCGACGGTGGGCCTATCCATCGCCTCCAGGCACCGCGGCAAGACCCCCGCGGCGATGATCGCCGACACGCATTCGACGGCGGAGTCGATGGAGGAGAATCCGGCCAACACCGTGCGGGTGTGCGCCGGAATCGGCGTCAGCTCGACCCACAGTTTCGTGAGAATTCCCAAGGTGCCTTCCGCGCCGATCATCAGGCTCAACAGCTCCGGGCCATGGTCTTCATGCGATAGCCGGGCCAGCGAGCCGTCGGGCATCACCACCTCGGCGGCCAGAACGTGGTTGGTCGTCACGCCGTACTTCAGGCAGCGAGGGCCTCCCGCGTTTTCGGCCGCGTTGCCCCCGAGGGTGGACACCCGGAAGCTCGCCGGATCCGGAGCATAAAACAAGCCCAAAGGCTCGACCGCCTTTTGCAGGTCGGCATTGACCACCCCGGGCTCCACGCAGGCCCGCCGTGCCGACGCCTCGATAGACAGGATGCGGTTAAGTCTCGCCAGGGAAATGACCAGGCCGCCGCGCAAAGCGATGCATCCCCCGGACAAATTGGTTCCTGCGCCGCGGGCGACGAACGCCACCTTGCGGCGCGCGCACCACTCAACGGCGCGCCGCACCTCTTCGCCGGAACGCGCCAACAGCACTGCGTCGGGGCGCGCGCGATCGTGGGCGCCGTCGTAGGAGTACACCGCGAGCTCCGCGGCGTCGGTCCTCAACGACCCCGAGGAAACAATGGCCTCCAGCTCGGCGAAGGGAGCGCTCACGGCCTACTTCCCGGTGGGAGCGGGCGGCGGGGGCGGAGGAAGCTTCGCGCCGGGCGCGGTTTTGGGCAGCGGCAGCTTGAAATAGAAAAGCGACCCCACGCCCAACTCGGACTCGATGCCCATGTCCCCGCCGTGCATCTGCACGATCTCGCGCGAAATTTTCAGGCCCAGGCCGAACCCGGCCTTGCGCATGGACTGAGCCTCCTTGGTCTGAAAGAAACGTTCCCAAACGCGAGGCAAGTCCTCTTTCGATATTCCAATGCCGGTGTCGCGCACGCCGACGATCACCCAGCCGGGCTGGATGGAGACCTGAATCACCACGCTGCCGCCCTGTTTCGTATATTGGACGGCGTTCGTGCAGAGATTCTGGATGACCTGCCCGATGCGGTTGGGATCGCCCCGCAAAATCGGCAAGGATGGCAGGGGGGCGGAGGAGAATTTGATTTTTTTGCGTTCGGCGACCACTTCCACGCGCGACATGACCTCCGTGATGACCGCGCCCAGATTCATGTCGCCGAGTTCCACGCGCAGCTTGCCCGATTCGATGGCGGCTAAATCGACAAGGTCGGAGATCAGGAGGTTGAGGGTCTTGGCCGCGTTGTGGATATGCGCCGCGCATTTCAGGTCATCGGGCTTGCCTTTGAGACGCATGCCCAAAACCTCGGAATATCCGAGAATGGCCGTCAAGGGATTTTTCACATCGTGGGCGACGGTCGCGAAAAATTTGGTTTGGAAACCGTTGACCTGGGCCAATTTTTGCGCCGAGATCTGCACTTCCTTGAGCAGCCTGGCGTTTTCGATGATCAGGAAGCGGCGTTCGAGCGCCCGCTCGATGGATAAGGCCAAACGAGAGACATCGATGGGCTTGAGGAGGGCGTCGTCGAGTCCCAATTCCACGGCTCGGCTCACGCCCTTGAGAGCGTCTTGAACCGGAAACTGGTCGACCATCAAGATGATGCGCAGGTCCTTGTCGTTCTCGCGCATCGCCAGGGCCAACTTCGCTCCGGCGAATTTCGTCGCCTCCAACGCGCTGCCGCCGATGGCGGCAAGCTGGAAGGGCTTGGTGTGCATCAACCGCATGGCCTCCTCGCCGTCGACGGTGGTCACCACCTCGTAGCCGATCGCCAGCAGCGCCTCGGACAGGCGCGACAAGGTCGGCAGGTCGTTGTCGACGAGGAGCAGGCGCTCTTTTTCGCGCGGACCGGAGCGGACGGACTCCAATCCGTCGGTGAGAATCTCCGCCACCCGCACCGCGCTTTCACGCGGCAGAATCGCCGGATATCCCGCCTTCACCGCGGCCATCGCCGTGCGCAGAGGATCGACGGTCGTGACCGTGTAGGTCACGGCGTTGCTGACGGCTCGGCGCATGCGCGCGTCCAGAGCCGCGGCCTCCGACCATGGCGCGGAAAAACGCACCACGGCCACTTTGCCCAGCATGGCCTGGGATTGCGCATCGTCGGACTCGCCGGCCAAGCGTTCCCAGAAGCCCGACGACTTGCTCTTGGAGCGATGCTCGTCGACCAACCTCATCTGATTGGTGAGAATCTCGATGATGCCGACCGGCGACTCCATCTGAATGAAGGCCACGCCCGCCTGCCGCAAAGCGTTCTGGATGCCCTGCGTGATGAAGAGCGTCGGCTCGACAAGAAGCATCACGGGCACCTCGACGGCGCGAATTTGGTCGAGGAAGCCCGGCGGCAGCGGCCAGGGAAGGCGGCGAATCGGCGAGGGCAAAGCCGGGGAGATCTGAGCGGGAGGTTCAATGGCGAACAACGCGAAACTTCCCCTCTCTTTTTGAAGCTTGGCCAGCGTCTCCCGATCAACCGGGGGCACTCGCGCGGCGTCCAACACCACCGCCGAGAAGGTCTCCGAGGCCAAGCGAATCACCGCCCCCCGAGTGTCGCCCGCGACCACCAATTCGAATTCCCGCGCGACCATAGACGGGGTGAGCGCGCTGATCAGGGCCGGATCGGCCCCGACGATAAGCACTCGGCCTTTGGGGTTCAATTGATGAACTCCGGCGCCAGTTTCGCCGTGAAATGCGCCAAGCGAGGCGAGGCGGAAACCAAACGCAGGGGTCGAATCGACTTCGCCGTGGAGGCGACGTGAGAGACGGCCTCGATGAGAAAATCAATATGGCTTTGGGTGTAGACTCGACGCGGAATGGCCAGGCGCACGAGCTCCATGCGCGCGGCCTTGAACTCTCCGTTTTCGCGGCGGCCGAACATCAGCGAACCGATTTCCACGGAACGCACGCCCGCGGCCAGGTACAGTTCGCACGCCAGAGCCTGAGCCGGATAACCCTGCGCGGGGATATGCGGCAGCAGCCGCTTCGCATCCAAGTACACCGCGTGGCCCCCGGGGGGCTCGACGATGGGAACCCCCGCGGCGCGCAGCCCCTCGCCCAAATACTCCACGGAACGAATGCGGTAATGCAGGTAATGCTCGTCTAAGACCTCGCGCAGGCCGACCGCCATCGCCTCGAGGTCGCGCCCGGCCAGGCCGCCGTACGTGGGAAAGCCCTCGCCAAGGATCAGGCTTTCCCGCGCACTTTGAGTCCAGCCATCGTCGTTGAGCGCCAGAAAGCCCCCGATATTGACGAAGGCGTCTTTTTTGGCGCTCATCCAGCAGCCGTCGGCGTAGGAAAAGATCTCACGGACGATCTCGCGCACGGGACGGGTGGCATAACCGGGCTCGCGGAGTTTGATGAACCACGCGTTCTCCGCGAAACGGGCGATGTCGAGAAAGAGAGGAACACGGTAGTGCCTTGCCGTCTCGGCGCACGCGCGCAAATTCGCCATCGATACGGGCTGGCCTCCCAAAGAATTGTTCGTCAAGGTCATGACGATCATCGCCACCCGCTCGCGGCCCAACTCCCGGAGCTTGGACTCCAACTGGCGCAAGTCGATGTCGCCCTTGAAATCGCCCGGCACGGCGAAATCGAGGGCCTCGGGAGTGGGCAGATCGATGGCTTGCGCGCCGGAAGCCTCGACGTTGGCGCGGGTCGTGTCGAAATGGGAATTGGATAAAATGACTTTCCCCGGCCCTCCGACCACGGAAAAAAGAATGCGCTCGGCCGCTCGGCCCTGGTGCACGGGCATCACGTGGCGCAGACCGGTCAGATCGCGCACGGTTTTTTCAAACTCAAAGAAACTTCTCGCGCCGGCATACGATTCATCGCCGCGCATGATCGCCGCCCATTGTTCGGCCGACATCGCCGAGGTCCCGGAGTCCGTCAGCAAATCGATCAGGACTTTGTCGGCCGGCACCGCGAAAAGGTTGTAGTCCGCCTCCTTCAGGGCCTTCTCGCGTTCGGACCGCGTCGTGAAACCCAGCGGCTCCACGCTTTTGATCTTAAAAGGCTCGATGATCGTCTTCCAGTTCGGCTCCATCAATTCGTCTCCGAACCGGGGTGGTAGTCGCAATCATGGCAGCGGCACAGCTTGCGCAGCATCTCGAAGGTATAAATGCCCGTGCCGTGCCCGTCGCTGAAAGTGAATGACAACGCGTAGTTGCCCACGATATCGGCGCGCGAAGCGCCCAATTCCTCCGGAACCGCGGATGCGTCCAGCAGCGCCTCTCCGGTCCACTCATCCCTGCAGGACGCGCACGGGCAATGCCGGCGCAGGTGGGCGAAAGGAAGTTCGGTCTCGTGCCCATCGTCCCAAATGATGCGCAACCGAACGTCCTCGACCTTTTCAATGGAGCGAGGAGTGAAGTTCAGCATGATAAGTCCCACCGAGTTTATTATATTATCCCTTCGCCGTTAAAGGAGAAAGCATGTTCCCCCCTCTTGTCGCTCTGATGCTGACGCTGGCCGGCGGCGCTCCCGCCCAGCCGCGGGCCGCCGCGAACGCGGATCGCGAAATCATCCGCGTCAACGGGGTCGCCATACGCCAATCCGAGGTTCTGGAGCGGCTCTGGAAACGCTACGGCCCGCAATCCGTCGAAGAAATGATCGACGAACTCCTGTTGCGCCAGGCGGCTCAAGCGGCCAAAATCAAGGCCGCCGAAAGCGACGTCGACCTCCGCTTCTCTCGCCTGCAAGCCCAGTTCGGCAGCCGCGAGCTGCTGCTCAGCCAGCTGGAACAGGCCGGAACCACCGTCTCCAAGGTCCGCGAGGACCTCGCTGAGGAGATCGTGCGCGAACGGCTGATCATGACCGCGAAGGGGATCAAGCTCTCCGACGACGAGCTCAAAAAATCGTTCGAAGAAAACAAGGATAAGCTCGGCAAGCCCGAATCGGTTCATCTGCGCCATATTTTGGTCAAGTCTAAGGAAGAGGCCGCCGAGCTCGCCGCTAAAATCAAGGGCGGCGCGGACTTCCAGTCCTTGGCTCGGGCCAAGTCGCTGGCCGCCAGCGGAAAGGCGACGGGGGGCGACTACGGTTTCGTCTCTAAGGGAATGCTGCCTGCGGAAATCGACGAAGTGGCCTTCAGCTTGAAAGCCGGGGAGCTGCGCGTGCTCCCGGGACCGCGCGGCCATCACATCCTGCAAGTCGTCGACCGGCGCCCTGCCGTGCCCACGTCCTTCGCCCAATCCAAGGATGAACTGCGCGAGATTCTTCTCACGGAAAAGATCAAGGCGGCGCTGCCGGGTTACCTGCAGGAATTGCGCGGCAAGGCCGACATCAAGACGTCCGCGGCGGCTTCCGCCGCCCGCTGAAGGCCGCCCCCTCAGACTTCAGGCCCAACGCACGGTGGGCCCTATGACGGAGCCCCCGTAGGCACTCCGACTCGGTCGGTCTCGATGACGGCTTGCTAGACTCGAGCCCATGCGCAACGCAAGCCGACTTCTGCTCGCACTCCTTGTCGCCGGACCCGGGCCGGCGCACGCCGCCGCCCTGGCTCCAAGCGCCGGAACCGTTCGAGTCCTCGCGCCGTTTGCCGTCTCCCTGGGCCTGGCCGCGGGCTCCCACGCGCCGGCTCTTAAGCCTGCCGCGCTCACGCCCTCTCTCGCTCACCCTCTCTCGGCCGCTCCCGGCGCCTCCTTCCTCAGACCCTCTATTTTGACGCCCTCAGCCGTCACCCCTCCGGCGGCTGCCGCGATCGCGCCTCAAACGACGCTGAAAGGCCTGCCCACCGAACTGATCCAGCCTCTGCCCGAGTCTTCGAATCTTGAGACGCTCCGAGATTTCGCGGGACGCGCGTTCGACTTCACGCTCGGCGCCGAGTCCGCCGCGACCCCCCCCATAGTCATCACCCCCCTGGGCGTCGATCGCGCCGCCCCCTCGGTGGGCAAGCAGCGCCCTCTCCCCGAATCGGTTCAAGTCAAATCGTCGCTCCCCAATCTCGATTCCGCCGTCGAGATGTCCGTCTCGCATTCTTATCCGGGCAAGATCGGCTCCGATCCCACCCAGACAGCGGCCCAAGCGATCGAGGAGTATATCGCCTTCGACGGCATGCCCTTGGACCAGAAGCACATGGTCATCAAGTACTATGAAATCGGCATGCCCGAAACCGGTCAGACGCCCCTCATCGCGGCCATCGAGAGATTGGTCGAAGCCGGCATCAAGACCACCATCATCACCGACTTCAATCCCGCCGCCATAGGGACTTTTCCCGATGATGAGCGTCAGAACACCGATTTTGAGCACATCACCTTCAAGAACAGCGGACCCGGCCGCGCGCTTGAACACCTGATCAATGACCTGGGCTTCAAGCTGAAGGTTGGAAAAAGCAAGTTCACCGTCTTAAGCGGAATGCCTCTTTTCAATCCGCGCGACAAAGGCCAGAAACCTTTGATGCACGACAAGGGGTTGTTCGCCGCCGGGCCAAACGGGACGGCCTACCGGTTCGCCTGGAACGGCACCGCAAACATGAACGACACCAAATCCAAAAAGCCGCGCGGCGATCTCCCGGATTTCGGCGGACGCTACAATCGCGTGCTCCTTTCCAAAGACGCGGCCGCCAATGAGGTCGACTGGAATCATGTCTTGGCTGAAATCACCGCCTTCGATGGCCGGTTGTCCTCGAAGGGCTTGCCCAAGGCCCTTGATGTTCCCCGGCGCGTCGCCTACCCCAACGGCGAATTCCGCGAGATCGCGTTCACCAACGGCAGGCAAAACCCCAACGACCGCATGACGGCCATGTTCGAACGGGCGACCAAAGCGCTGATGGACGCCAAGGCCCGCAACACGCAGCCGGATTTCGAGATCCAGGAAATCATCTGGAGCCACTTCGTGCTGACCTTGACCTCCCAGGTCGAGGCCTTCCGGGCGTATCTCAACGCCCTGGAAGCCTTTGACCCCAAGGACTACCGGAAGCGGCTGAAGGTCTTCGGCGTCTTCGACCAGCAATTCATCTCGCCCTCGGGCTGGGGAGAAGCCGCCGCCTTCGAGGGGTTTCTGGTCCAGAGGCCTCGAGGCAAGAGCATTTTCCCGTTCCGGAGCAAGCACCTCGAAATGATGCGGCTGTTCGGTTATCTGCGCCTGAGATCCGGGGTCGATCAGATCGACCCCGACGCCGCCCCCACGGGCATTCACCTCTGGCACGATAAGACCACTCTGATGAAAGTCCTGGAAAAAGACCCCGTCAGCGGCCAGATGAGGCCATGGACTTACGCCTGGACCCGCAGCCTCAACAACAGCGGCCACTATCAGAGCCAAGAAAGCCAGGACATGTACCGGATGCTGCCCGACTCGCGCTTGGCCAAGGAGTTCGAAGACAGCATCAAGGAAGTCGCCAGGGCCGAACCGCAATACGCCCTGCCCCTGAGCAAAGCCGTCGCCATGGTCGTGCTCGCCAACATGACCCAGCACACGGCCTACGACAATAAGATGCCGGACTACGTCGACCGGGTCATCAATGCGCTCAGTTCGCAAGACTACCCGACGGTGGAAACGCTTCTCAAGGAAATCATCGCCCTGCCCACGATCAACGTTTCGGGCGTTCGTTTCCTGTCGACCCGCGCGGGCGACCTTGCGGAGCGCGTGGAGCGCTTCGTCGGCTTCCTGTCGTGGCATAAGGAGCAAATGGCGCAGGACCCGACGCTGCGCGAGATTTCCTACCGCAGGGCTCTCAATATCGCGGTGGGCCTGAGCGCGAACAACTTCTGGGGCCTGCGCACGGCCCTTGACATCATTTACTACAACGGCGATCGCTCCGAAGACGAGACCCTGGAGCTGCTGAAAGCCGCCTGGGTCGACGGCCTTAAGATGAGCGAGCCCTTTCCGGAGTCAAAAAAGGAAAGCGTGGCCGACGGCCAGTCCGGGGAGTCTGTTGAGGCGTTTGGCTGGGGCTGGTAGCCGAGACCCCGCGAAGAAGTCTTGGGTCTTGACTTGTCTCGCATCCCGACTACACTGTGTTGCCGACTGATCGCCACGGGAGGGCGCTGGAATGAATAGATCTCTGCTGTCGTTCGCTTTGCTGATCCATCTCACCGCGACGGCTTCGGCCCACCAGAGGCACCACCGCCACGAGGAACGCGACATCGAGCCGGGAATCCGCCTGGAATTCGACATCACCTACCTCAACGCCTGGGGCCACACCGTCGCAGACGGAAGAGGGCTCACTTTTTTCCATGACGCCCTCTCCGAGCAATGGGGCATCACCCCTCCTTTGATGTCGATGGATCCGACCGTGCTGCCCTCCCAATATTGGGGAAGCTACCCGCTTTACTACGGCGGACAGACGATGTATTACACGATCAAGATCGCCAACACGGGCCACCGAAAGTTCAAGAACCTCACCGTCGTGGCCATCCAGGAGTACCTCAGCCCGACCGGGCAGGTCAACACCCGCATCGGCGCCGACGCCGTGCGCGACTGGTTCATCCCCAAACTCGGCCGCCACGAGTCCAAGACTCTCTTTGGCTCCATCAACATTCCCAACGTGGGAGAATCCGGTCTCGACCAAACCCATATCCAGGTCTTCCGGTCGGCGCGTCACAACGACGAGGAGCAGCAAGACGAGAACGAGCGCTTCGACGCCCGCCGCCATCGACACGGCGAGGACTCGCCGGCCCTGCGCCCGCGCTTGATTTACGAGAATATCCAGGCGGGCATATGGTGTCCGCCGTCCGAGCAGCCCCGCCGTCCATAGACGAATCCCGCGCCGATCGCGAACCTCCTGATCCGCGGATTTGTTGTAAACTCTCCCGGTATCCACGCTGAGGGGAAAAGCGCTCTATGGCCATTCATGAGTTGACGGCGCAGCAGCTGCACGACATGAGCCTGTTGGAAAAAGACCGATGGTGGCTCAAAAACGTCTACAAAGGCGACATGCCGCAGCTGACTCTGCGCTCGGCGATCACCGGCATGCTGCTGGGCGGGGTTCTGAGCCTGACCAACCTCTACGTGGGGATTCGCACGGGTTGGACCCTGGGAGTCGGCATCACCTCGGTCATTCTCTCTTACTCCATCTTCAAGGCTCTGTCCCGGCTCAAGCTCGGCAGCGAGATGACCGTGCTTGAAAACAACGCGATGCAGTCCATCGCCACGAGCGCGGGCTATATGACGGCCCCGATGATCTCCTCGCTGGCCGCCTACATGGCGGTCACGGGCCGAGTCATTCCCTGGCAGCACACGATGGTCTGGATCATTCTTCTGGGAATCATGGGCGTGCTGTTCGCGTTCCCGCTCAAGAAACGCTTCATCAACGACGAGCAGCTCCCCTTTCCCGAAGGCTACGCCGCCGGCATCGTCATGGACAACCTGCACGCCGGGAAGGGCGCCGAGGGAGTTTTCAAAGCCAAGCTCCTTCTCTCGGGCGCCGGGCTGTCGGCCGCCATCGAGACGATGTGCAACGAAAAAGTGATGGGCGCGCTCCGTTTGCGCTGGGCGCATCTGCCCGCGCATTGGGATGATATCGTCTATAAGTGGTTTACCCCCCGGATTTTAGGCACGCCGCTCAAGGACCTGACCGTCCAGTTCGACACCTCCATCGTCATGGTCGCCGCCGGCGGCCTGATGGGGACCAAAACGGCGGCCTCGCTGATGCTGGGCGCCATCGTCAACTACCTCATCTTGGCGCCCATCCTGATGAAACAGGGCATCATCGTCGGCTCCGGATTTCGCAACATCACCATGTGGGCTCTTTGGGGCGGCGTGGCGCTGATGACGACCTCCTCGATTTATTCCTTCCTCTCCAAGCCGAAAGTCATCCTGCAGTCGTTCCGCGGGCTTCTGCCCGGCAAGGGCTCCGTCAAGGCGGGTGACGATCCCTTGAAAGACATCGAGCTGCCGATGTGGCTCTTCGCCGTCGGCATTCCCATCGTGGGTTTTTTTACGGTCTGGGCGGGCCACGCCTTTTTCGGCGTGCATTGGTGGATGGGAATGATCGCCATTCCCCTGGTGTTCGTCTTCACCCTCATCGCGGTCAACTCCACGGGACTGACGTCGATTACGCCCACGGGGGCCCTGGGAAAATTAACCCAGCTCACTTTCAGCGTGCTCGCGCCGGGAAACATACAGACAAACATCATGACCGCCGGCATCACCGGCGAAGTGGCCTCGAGCGCGGCCAATCTTCTCATGGACATCAAGCCCGGCTACATGCTGGGCGGCAAGCCCCGCCACCAGGCGATCGGCCACACCCTGGGCATTCTCGCCGGCGCCTTCGTCGCCGTCCCGGTCTTCTACACCATTTTAAACAACGATATTTCGGTCCTCATGTCGGACAAATTGCCGATGCCCAGCGCGCAGGTCTGGAAAGCCGTCGCGGAAATTCTCACCAAGGGGTTGAGTTTCCTTCATCCCACGGCGCGTCTGGCCATCGCCGTCGGCGCCGTCCTAGGCGTGCTCGTGGAAATCGCCAACCAACGCACCCGGGGGCGCTTCCCCGTTTCGGGGGTGGGCCTGGGGCTGGCTTTCGTCTTGAAATTCAGCGACTCGCTGTCCATGGCCGCGGGCGCCTTCTTCTTCTGGCTGGCGGGAAAATACTTCACCGATAAAACAAGCCTCGGCTATCGAGCCTTCGTCGACAACCAAGAAACGGCGTGCGCCGGCGCCATCGCCGGGGGATCCATCATCGGACTGCTGCTCATTCTCCTCGAAACAACCGTTCTCAAATAAATCTTATGAATCTACAAGTCCACTGGGTGAAGTGCCAAGACGGAAGCTGGGCCAATTTGTACGCCGTCGATCTCGATCATGCCCATTTCAACGAGCTGGAGGGCGTGTACATCGTCTGGCACGGCGGCGCGAAAACAGAGCCCCTGCGAGTGGGCGCCGGCTTGATTCGAAGCAAAATCGAGGCCTGCCGCAAGGACCCCGCCATACGCCTCTTCAATGACAGAGAACTTTACGCGACCTGGGCTTGCGTGGACCCCGGAATCAGGGATAGCGTCGTTCATTTTCTCTGCAAGAAATTGGCGCCCAAAGCCCAGGATGAAGTGCCGGATGCCCTCCCCATCGCGATCAATCTCCCCCATGAATCCGTGACGGGCGACGCCCCCCCGCCCCCGAACCGCTTGCCCACGCAAAGCTGGGTAGACATGGTCGGCGACGCGAATCACTTATCTGACGCCGAAAAACGCTCCGAGCATCACGCACGCGCGCCGCACGCCGCCCCCGAACCCAGGCCTCACCAACGCGTCTGCGAGGGAATCGGCGATATCCTCGCCCAATGCGCGCTCTACAACGCCGGCGACGTGCTTCTCATTCCCCGAGAGCCTCCGATGATTCGCCGGGACGGAGCCCTGGTTCGCCTCCCCAATACCGCCCCACTCAACTCGGAGGACTGCAAGAAGACCGTCTATTCGATGCTCACTGAGATCCAAAAAGAAAGTTTTGAACGCGATGGAGAGCTCGACTGCGCCTTCACCCTCAAGGACATGCGCTACCGGGTCAACGTGTACGGCCAGAACAATGGGGTGGCGGCCGCGCTGCGCATGATCTCGCCCAAAATCCCCGAGCCCGAACAGATCGGCCTGTCTCCCGCGATACTCAAGCTGGCAAGCCTTCCGCGCGGCCTTCTTCTCGTGACGGGTCCCACCGGCGCGGGCAAGACCACGACCCTGGCCTGCCTCATCGACTACATCAACAAGAACTTCAAAAAACACATCATCACGGTGGAAGACCCCATTGAATTCATCTTCCAAAATAAAAAATCGATCATCGACCAGCGCGAGGTCGGGCAGCACACCGCCTCTTTCGCTCAAGCGCTGCGCTACACGCTTCGCCAGAATCCGGATGTGATTCTCATCGGCGAAATGCGCGATCGCGACACGGCCGAACTCGCCATCCGAGCCGCGGAGACCGGGCATTTGTGCATTTCCACCCTGCACACCCAAGACGCGCCCTCCACGATCGACCGCATCGTCTCCGAGTTCCCATCCGACCAGCGTCAAAAATTGTGCAACATCCTCAGCGGCGTTCTCGCCGGCGTCATCAGCCAGGTCCTCGTGCCCCGCAAGGACGGCGGCCGCGTCTGCGTGCGCGAAGTCATGATCATGAACACCGCAATCGCCAACCTCCTTCGCGAGGATAAGGTGCATCAGATTCGCAGCGCCATGGAAGGCGCGATCTCCGACGGCATGCACACGTTGGACCAGGCTCTGGCCATGCTGGTCAAAAAGCACGTCATCACGCTGGAAGAGGCGCGCAGCTGGTCCCACTCCCCGAAATCCTTGGACCAACTTCTCGAGAACGTCCGGCTCAATCCCAGAACCCCAGGATGAACCGACTGTTCCCGCTGTGCGCCGTCTTGCTCGCGGCCGTTCCTTTGCGCGCGGGCGAAGACGCCGCGAAGCTTTTCGACGATTATTGGGCGGCGCAGATGCGGCACTCGCCGCTGACGGCCACCTATCTCGCGATCCCCGGCTACGACGACCAGCTCGACGACAACGGTCCCGACGGCCGCGCCGCCCGCAAAGCCGAGAATTACGCTCTGCTCAAACGAGCCCGCTCCCTTCGACTCAAGTCCCTCTCGCGCGAAGAGCGTCTCTCGGTCGCCGTAATGAAAAGCATGCTTCAAAACGCCTTGGAGAAATCGGCTCTTCCCTTCCATGAGCTGGATATCAACCACCTCGACGGCGGACAATCCTGGATACCCGTTGTCATCGAAACGTCCCAGCCCATGAAAGACGAGAGCGACGCGGCCAAGCTCGAGAAACGCCTCAAGGCCATCCCGCTCCACTTCATCCGCCAGCAAGATAACCTGCGCGCGGGGCTCGACCACGGCCGCGTCGCCGCTCGCGTTCCCGTCGAAAAGGTCATGCGCCAGATCGAGGAGATGCTCGCCCTTCCCCTTGAGCAAACCCCTTACGCACGCGCCTGCGACCGCCTGCCCGAGGCTCTGAGAACGACCTGGACGCCGAGGCTGCTGAGCGTGGTGCAAGCCGAGGTCAGGCCGGCCCTGCGGTCCTTCGTCTCCTTCCTCAAGGACGACTATCTGCCGCAGACGCGAACGGACGCCATCGGCCTGAGCGCCGTTCCCGGGGGAGGCGCGATGTACCGCCATGCCGTCGTCTCGCAGACGACGGTCCTCGACAGATCCGCCGAGGACCTCCACCAGCTGGGCCTCACGGAGCTCGACTCCATCTCCGTGGAAATCAAGCAGCTCATGCGCCGCGCGGGCCACGCCGGAGACCTCGAGAGCTTCTACGACAGCCTCCGTTCCAACCCCAAGAACTTCTTCGCGACTCGAGAAGAGGTGCTGTCTTCGGCCGAGGCCATGGTCGCCAAGGCGCGGACGCGGCTGCCCGCCTGGTTCGACGCGATCCCTCAAATCCCGCTGGTGGTCAAGCCCGTCGAGGACTTCCAGGAGAAAAACCAGGTCGCGGCGTATTATTTTCCCCCGTCCGAGGACTTGTCTCGGCCGGGCGTCTACTACGTCAACACCTATCAGCCCAGCTCCCGACCGCGCTACGGCGCGGCCGCGACAGCCGTTCACGAAGGCCTTCCCGGCCACCACCTTCAAATCGCGAGCGCCTTGGAAAACAAGGAACTCCCCGCCTTTCGACGCCACGCGGATTTCGTCGCGTACACCGAGGGCTGGGCGCTGTATGCGGAGCGCCTGGGAGACGAAATGGGCCTTTACGAGGAGGACCTCGCGCGCTTGGGCATGCTCTCCAATCAAGCCTTGCGAGCCGCGCGCCTGATCGTCGACACCGGCCTGCACGATAAGTCCTGGACCCGCCGCCAGGCGATCGAGTTCCTCAAGACGAACACTCCCTTGCCTCTTGAAGAAATCGAGGCCGAGGTCGACCGCTACACCGTCTGGCCGGGACAGGCGCTGGCCTATAAAGTCGGGCAAATCGAGCTGATGGATCTGCGCGAGGAAGTCGCCTCGCGCATGGGCCGCCGCTTCGACATCAAAGCCTTCCATGCCGCGGTCCTGCGCCGCGGCCCCCTGCCGCTGCCGATTCTTCGAGAGGAAGTGCGCGACGTTTTTCCCAGGAACTGACGCGTGACGCCGATGACGGCCCTCGTCGTCGACTGGGTCGTGACCGCCCTGTGGCCTTTGATCGCGGCGGAGGGAATACGCCATTACTCGGGGAGTCTGTTCGCCTGCGCCGGCCTTATGATCGGCTTGACCGCGCTCTCTCCCTGGCTGATCGCCCGGGGCCGCTGGAGGCGACTGCTGTCCGGGGCGCTGGCTCCCTCTCTGGCGTTCATGGGACTGTGCAGCGGAGCGGCGACCGCCGTTTACATCGCCGCCCTCGCCCATACCACCGCGACCAACGCGGCGATCGTCGCTCAAGTCGAGGTCCTCTACAGCGCGGCGTTGAGCGCGTGGCTCCTCGCAGAACGTCCGTCTCTCAAGCAGGCCGCGGCCGCGTGCCTGGTCGTCGGGGGAACAGGCATGATCATGCGTCACGACCTGTCCTCGCCGCGCTGGAAGGGAGACCTCATGATCCTTGCCACGCCGTGGCTCTACCAACTCTCTCACATCGCCGCCAAGCGCCTGCCGCCCGATCTCGACGCGCTCACGCTGACGGGAGGGCGCGTGTTCTACGGCATCGTCGCGATGATTCCGTTCTGTCTGTGGTCCCTGACCCACGGAGGACGCTGGTCGTGGTCGCCGCAGGCTCTGGGCCTCTTGCTCGCCCAGGGCCTGTTCATGTCCTCGCTGAATTTCGTGCTGTGGTACATGGCCATTCGCCGCATGGACCTGGCCAAGGCGACCACCTTCATGCTCTCCTATCCCGCGTTGACCCTCGTGTTTTCCTGGGCGCTGGGCCGCGAGCAGATCCATCGCGCGCAAATCGTCGGCCTGCTCTGCTCGTTGACGGGGGCGGTCTGGACCGCGCGCCTGACGCAAAGCGCTCGACTCAACGCCTCGCGAACCGCAACCGCGGTATAATCATGCGATGAAAAACGCTCCCGTTCCCTTCAAAAAATCCGTCTTCGTGTGCACACATGTCCGCGACGACGGCCGCGCGGCCTGCGGCAACCCCGGCCGGGGCGGACTGGAGTTGTGCGAAGCCCTCAAGCTCGGCGTCAAGCAGGCCGGACTCAAGGGAAAAATCCGCGTGGCGCGTTCCGGCTGCCTGGACCTGTGCGAGAAGGGACCCAACGCCTTTATTTACCCCGCTGGCGAGTGGCTCTCGGGCTTGGCTTTGGCCGACGTGCCCGGGCTCCTGATGACCATATCCCGCTCAGAGCCGCGTTCGGCGCGGTAAAGCGCCCTTGCGTTTTGGCGCAGCCAACGACGATGCGCCCGGTGCTCGGGGCACACGCGCTCGACAAACTCCCAGAAGCGGCGGGAATGGTTCATGTGAGCGCGATGCGCCAGTTCATGAACGACCAGGTAATCGAGAACCTCGTCGGGCGCCAGCGCCAGGCGCCAGTTGAAGCTCAAGTTCCCCGCGCGCGAACAGGAGCCCCACAGCGTGCGCTGATCCTTGACTCTGACGCGTCCGAAATCGACCCCCAGCGCCGGCGCCCAAAACTCGGCGCGTGATCTAAATAGAGCGGCCAGATCTCCTTGCGGAACCGACGACTTCAGAGGCGCGTCCGGCGCGGGGGCCGCAATACGCGGCCGGTCGCCGGGAATCTGCGCGGGGACGCTCGGCGTCGGACGTCTTGGAGAGAATATTTCAGGCCAATCCCGCCTCAGACCAAGAAGGAATTCACGCACTTCCCAAAGCAAGGGTGTGGCCAGCGGTGGATTCATTCGTTCAAAGTCATACTGTATCAGTTGAGGTCTATGACATAGGGTAGCACACAGAAGGGTTATTTGCGGCACGATCGTGCGTAGACACGCAAGTCTCACCGAATCATGATGCCAAAATGTAGGTCAAACCCTCCGCACAAAACCCCCTCCTGTTCATAATTATTACCGGGAATCCCGGCATATTGACATTATACCGGGATTCCCGGTATAATTTGGCTGGATGAAAATCCATCTCCCCAACAGCGCCTTTTTAGGGAATATCGACCCTTTTATCCGGGGATTCGATCCCTCCGCCCCTGATTCCCTTGAGATTACCGCCAACGATAAGTGGATATCCGTTCATCCTGCGGTGCTTTCCATGATCGCCGCGTTGGGGTTGACCGTCAAACCCGACAACATTAATTGTCAGAAGTTTGAAGCGGCCTCACGACATTACTTTGTCCGCATGGGCCTTTTTAAACTGCTTAACATCGCATCGGACATCGCGATCAAGGAGCATGAGCCTGCCGGCCGCTTCATCCCGCTGACTCAGGTTCGCACCGCCGCGGAGCAGACGCGTTTTATCACGGACATGATACCCATGCTGCATGTGGAACCCGAGCAGGCCCAGACCCTGGGCTACATATTCAGCGAATTGATCAGAAACGTCATCGAGCATGCCGAGGCGGAAAACGGCGCGCTTCTGTGCGCGCAGTACTACAAGAAGAGCAATTCCATACGCATCGGAATCGCGGACACCGGCTGCGGGATCAAAAGAACCATCACGCGCTCACATTCCGCCGCGACCGACCTGGACGCGATCCGGCTTGCCCTTATGCCTGGAATCACGGGCACGACGTCCAAAGAAGGCGGGACGGAGCAAAACGCCGGGGCCGGCCTTTTCTTCATCAAATCCATAGCGAGCGTCAATAGGGATTTTTTCATGATCTACAGCGGCGCCGGCTTCTATAAACTCCTGAAAAAGAATCCCGGCAGGAGCCGGCGTCTCAACGCGGATCCGATTATCGACCGGCACACGGCGACCTCCGGCATGCCCATCTGGCCGGGCACGGTCGTCGGCGTGGACATCACTCTCGACCAAACCGCCGAGTTTTCCTCGCTATTGGACGCCATTCGCGACACCTACAGCTCCGCCATCAGGGAGCGGCGGCAAGAACGGCATAAGAAGCCCCGGTTCTCATGAGGCGCATCGAGATAAGGGCGCGCGCGGGCGCTTTCGCCGAAAACAAAGACATCGCCAGGGAACTGCGTTTAAGAGAGATCATCTCCGCATTGGAAAAAAACGAGGATGTCGTCCTGGATTTCGCCGGGGTGGACGCGACGACGCAGTCTTTCATTCACGCGTTGATCAGCGACCTGATAAGGAAATACGGCAACGATGTTTTAGACCATATCGAATTCAAATCCTGCAACGAGCATGTCCGAAAGATCATCGGCATCGTCGTGGATTACATGCAGGAAGGCGCCAATTAGCGGCGCGGCGAACGGCGCGAATTCAGGGCGTGCAGAGGCCTCGCGCCTTCGCTCCCGTCGCAGTGCGGGGCGATCTGAGAAGACGAAATTCGGCGATCCAGCCATAAATCCGTAACAGCGGACAGCCAAAATTCATAGGCGCGAGGCCGACGCGTAGCGAGCCATGGAACAAGACCGCCCCGAACCGCCGCATCCCCAGGACACCCCCTCCGGGTTCGACATCGCCAACGTCAATGACCTGGACACGGCGCGCCTGGCTTTGCGCTGGGCCCTGGAGCGCCTG